>JBAYXX010000074.1:0-20849 GCA_041673345.1 Kiritimatiellia bacterium | reverse complement strand
GCCCCCGACTCCGACCCCAAGTTACAGGCACGAAACTGTGACAAAATGGCCGAGTTATAGGCAAGCCGACCGCGCAGTGCACTGCGAAAAAACGACGAGGTAACTTGACGGTCGGCTGCATCGGAGTCGGAGTCGGGGTCGGTATCGGTATCGGTATCGATTTTATGCGCTTTTCGATACCGATTCCGATTCCGACCCCGACCCCGAGTTACAGGCACGAAACTGTGACAAAATGGCCGAGTTATAGGCAAGGGCCTATTGATATCTATCTCTGACACTGCCAGGCAGTGGCATGGTTCCCTCCCAGCTCGCTGGTCCGGCCCAGGGGATATCGGTGTCATTTGGGCTGTCCTGAATACACCCTGAGAAGGTGGTCAGGAAAAGCAGCGTGGCCAACACCAGCAGGGGGATCGACTTAGAAAAATACGACATCGCCTTTTTCCACAGTTGCCTGCTGCCAGTCGCTCAGGATATCTGCCACGATCAGATTTTTGCCGCGTACAACCTGGCGCAGTTTGATGCGTGTTATAAACTCGCCGGAGGCGCTTTTATATCCAGGACGGCGCACATTCATCTCAAGTTGAGGGAGCTGATTGGTGCGCTCTGGGCCAAGCATCTCAGCGATGGCTTCGTTAGAGAATTCAAGGATGGCGAACTTCAGCTCATCATTGGCTTCGATGATTTTACCTTTATCGCCAGCGCTGAGCGCGGTCACGATAATTGCGTCAGGGTCACCACCGCCCATAGGAGAGTTTTTTAAACCCATCCAGCGTTTTTCCCAGTCGGCGTTTTTCACCTCCGCTTTGGTCAGATCGTCTTTAACGGCCACGAGTTCGCTATTGAGGTTTTCGACCTCATTGCGGCTGTCAGCCAATTCAGCGGCGAGTTCGCGTTTTTCATTGACTAGTCGGGCCGCTTTGGTTTCCAGATCAGAAACTGCGCTTTGCAGCGTGGTAATCTGCTGGGTCTTCTCATTGAGCGTTTTTTTATCGGCGCGGCCAGCGATTTTGAGCGCGTTGATATCTTCAACAGCGACGGTCATCTTGTCACGCATTTTAGCTAGCTCGGCGCGGGTACTGTTGAGCTTGGCCTGTTGGATCTTGGCACGCGCGAAAACTTTTTCAAGCACTTCAACCATTGAGCCGGGCCCCTTGGTTGCAGGGAGCTGGTCTAGCTCGTCGATTTTAGGTTTACCGGTTACGGGATCGATCACGTAATAACTGCGCAGCTGAAGGCGCATCTTGGTGTTGTCCAAATCCAAGGTGGGCAAGTTCTGTTGTTCCAGCTGGATAGGATAATTCTGGAGCATCGGCTCTTTTTCGGGGTTTACCAGCTCACGGTCGGTAACCGTTGCGATATCTTTTTCCACGCTGGGTGGTGTTGAGTCTGTGGCATCTTCGCTCTCGATTGTTTTGGCCAAGTTAACGACCGTGTTTTCGAGGATTTGATTCCTTCTAGTCAGCAGTTCGCGCTTTTTAAAAAGCAGATGCGCAAACCCCAATGAGATAACACTCAGTAACAAAATTATGATTACAAGTATCTTTAACGCTTTACCCATGTCAATACCTCTGAAATAATTTCTGTAAATAGATTTAACAACAACACCAAATTTACATAAAATCAGTGCGTACTGCAACCAGAAAGTCACAAATAAGAGTTTTTTTTACAGTTTGTTCAAAATTACGGAGTTTCGGCGGTTAAAACTTGCTAAATCGGGGTGTATGTCCCATTTGGTTCTTCGCGTTGGATTGACGCATAAGAGGATATACACCCACTCAGAAAAGATAGCGGAACGGTAAGGAGAACGGACTGAAACATCCGTAGTCTTTTAATGGCTGCACCGCCTTTATTATTTTAACCCGCTTAAGTTTATCGCCTTCAATTACCCAGACTGACTTACAAGGAATAGCAGGAAAAAACCTTTTAACTCTTTTTCTCCTTTTGTCCAGCCGCCGAGTTTCATATACTGTGAGCTATGCCAATGGTGAGCCAAAGAAACATTTTAAGAACAATGGCGCAGATTCACGCCATTGCGCGTACAACCGCACGGGAGGCGATTCAGGAGCCAGTCGCCTTTCTGATAATGCTTACCGCAGTGGTGACCACTGTGATGATACCTCTTTTTCAGTTCAATCGCTTCAGCGAGGAGGGGCGGCTGGCACGCGATGGAGGACTCTCTTCCATGCTGATTTTCGGGTTGGTGTTGGCCGCTGGTACGGCAGGGCGTACAGTGGCGGGTGAGATTGAATCCGGCACCGCCGCTGCAATGATCGGCAAGCCGGTTGCCCGCGTAACCTTTGTGGTGGCGAAAGCATTGGGGATCTTTAAGGTTATATCAATTTTTTGGTGCGGGCAGCTCGCCGCTATCTTAATAGCCGAGCGGATTTCGGCTCACTTTGTGACCACCAACAACTTTGCCGGCTATGTGACCGACCGCGTTACGCTGAGTTTCTCAGCTGGCGCCTTGCTCGTCACGCTGCTGCTCAGCACAGTGGCGCATTTCATCCGCCGCAAAGGATTTGGCGCGGTCGCTTTTCCCGGCATTGCGCTCTCGCAGGTCGCGGTTGTGCTGATCTCCGGTTTTTACAGCCGTTTGGGTCAGCCGTATTATGTTTTCGCTCAGACTGCCTGCAACTGCGGTGATGCGGCGCATCACGCGGCGGGTGACATTATTTATAATCCTGAGCTGAATCTGCGTGTCATCCCCGCTGCCATCTTGATTCTTTTTGTGCTGGCAGTCATTGTCGCGCTTGCCACCGCGCTGGCCACCCGGTTGCAGAGCGGTGCAGCCATGGCTCTCTGCGCGCTGGCGCTGATCTTTGGCCTGGCTGGCGATGCGCTGGCGGTGAACGCCAGTCTCTTCTCCCTGCGTGGGGTGCTGGCCGGCGTGTTGCCCGATATTCAGCACTTCTGGATGTGCGACGCACTGGCGCGCGGTGGCAAAATTTCGAATGCCTATCTGCTGGAAGCCGGATTTTATGCCCTGACCTGTTGTGTGCTTTTTTTAAGAGTCGGGTGCATGGCATTTGAAAACCGGGATCTGGGGTGATATGCCGAAACCAAGAGGAAACAATGGACACTGAAGTGATTATCGAGACCAAGATCCTGAAAAAAACATTCAAGGATTTTTGGCGTCGCCCCACTGTTGAGGCGGTCAAAGGGCTGAATCTCACCGTTAAACGCGGCGAAGTCTTTGGCCTACTGGGACCCAATGGCTCGGGCAAGAGTACTACAATCAAGATGCTGCTGGGGCTGCTCCATCCTACATCAGGAGAGATCCGAATGTTCGGCTCGGTCCCCTCCTCCACATCCATTAAAGAGCGGATCGGTTATCTGCCGGAGGTCTCCTGTCTGCACCGCTTTTTAACACCGCTAGAAACCTTGATGTATTACGCGTCGCTCTTTGGTCTGCCGCGTGTGGAGGCGGCGCGCCGCAGCCATGAGCTGGTTGCCATGGTTGGCCTGAGCCAGGCCGCCAACCGTCCAATCGGCGGCTTTTCCAAGGGCATGGCCCGCAGGGTGGGTCTGGCTCAGGCGCTTATTAACGCGCCGGAGCTGTTGATTTTGGATGAGCCAACCTCGGGGCTGGATCCAATTGGCTGCCGCGAGGTCAAAGACATGGTGCGTATGCTGGCAGGCAATGGAGTGAGCGTATTGATGACCTCGCACCTGCTCGCTGATGTTGAAGACATCTGTGATCGTGTCGCGGTGCTGGCACACGGAGAGCTGCGGGCGGAAGGCCGTATCGCGGAGCTGCTGCGGCAGCCGGAGGCGGTGCGCTATCTGGTCGCGGGTTTGAGCGAGGAACAAAGTGCCGCCCTGCGTCAGAGCATTGAGAGCCAGGTGGGGCACCCTGTACAGCAGGATTGTCCAGCGATGAGCTTGGAGGCCTTTTTTCTGCAGGTGATTGCGCGCGACGGGGAGCGGCAAAAATTTGAGATGGCGCCTTTTCTCTGTAATAAAAATTTTACCATTGATAGTGAAAGGAAGCGGCATAACGTAGATGTATGAAAAGTAGCACAGGCGTTCCGCCTGTGTTGGTCGCGGAACTCACAGCCGAAACGGCTGTGCTACTTTCTTGTTCTGCCTGAAATAATCCGATGCACCGAATTATATGATTCCGCATCACAATATTTGTCTCATATTTTGGATTAAGATTAGGGTTAGTTAATAAATGAGTTATCTCAGACAGATTTGGGGCGTGACGCTGCTGTCGCTGCGCGCCGCTATCAGAACCAAGATGGTGATCTTTTTGGTTCTGGCGCAGGTACTCTGCGCCCTGGTTCTGCCGCGCGTGGTCAAAGGCGATGGCACCGCCGCCGGTGAATTAGAGATTTTGCTGACTTACACACTCGGCCTCTCCTTTGGCATCCAGGCGCTTTCAACGTTGTGGTCCTCCTGCTCGCTCTTTGCCAGCGAGATCAGCAGCTTCAGGATTCAGCTCGCAGTTGTCAAGCCAGTGCATTTTTCAATCTTGTGGTTGGGGCGCTGGCTGGCTTTGTTGCTCTTGAATGGTGTGCTGCTACTCTTTATTTATACGATTGTTTATCTGCAGCTCCGCTGGGTGGAACAAAGTCAGGGTTGGGAGTCAGGCATTGTACCTTCAGCTCTGCGTGTCGCCTCTCCCACGCTTCCGACCCCCAAGGAGGAGGCGCGGTTGGTTTATGGGATGATGCAGAGCAAGGGGGAGTTACCAGAAGGGCTGACCAAAAAAGAGATCTTAGCCACCTTGGAAGAGCAGGCCGCAGAGCGCTACGACATCATCAACCCTGGAGACGAGATTGTGCTGAATTTTCATCTGATCCGCGCTGTCCGAAAGGGGGAGCGCATTACGCTGCGCTTTAGGTTCGATACAGAATACAGCACCCGTGAACATGTCAAAGGGCACTGTCGAATAGCACTTCAGGGGCAACCGGCTCTATTTGCGGAGAGGCAGCTGGAGAGTGTCACGCAGAATGAGATTCGGCTGGAATTCGAGGCCGATCCATTTGTGGCGGGCGTTACGGGAAACGCTTCCCTTCGGGATTTTGTGGTTGTATTGAAACACATGGGTGAGGATGACAAAGCCTCCGCGCTGCTATTACGTTTCAGACAGGATGTGCTTCTGATGATACCCGGTGGAACCTTTGAGAGCAATCTGCTGCGTTCCGCATTTGTGCAGGGGAGTGTGTTGGCGTTGCTGGCCGCCTTTGGTCTAACGCTGAGTTCAGTGTTCTCTTTTCCTGTGGCGGCCTTTGCCGCCACGGTGATGCTGGTGTTGATCATGATTGGGGGCGGAGTATTGCCACTGGTCTCCAAAGAGGACGAGAAAAAGTGGGAGAACCGCGTGGGGGTGGCGGTGCTGCGCGCCGCACAAACCACCACTCGACACATCTCCGAGATCAAGCCGTTGCGTGCGGTCGTGCGCGGCGAGTTGATTGACAACCGCAGCATTTTGATCTCTGTATTCTGGAACATGGGGTTGTTGCCGTTGGCCTTGGCGGTACTGGCCTGCGCCGCCTTGCGTCGCCGTGAATTGGCAAACAGCTAAAGCAGCCCTCCGCCACAACCAAATGAGGCTATGCAATATGCGAAGGCTATGCGAACTCATTGCGCAATAAAGATGTGTCATCATTTATGGGGAAAGGTTAGGGAAGCTGCTAAAAGAAAAAGGCGAAGTGTTACCTTCGCCTATATTTACATAAAATTGTTTCAATCCACGTATCTACTAGAGACACGACTGCGAAAGATAAATATTAAACCACAATTTTGGCTTTTAGACAAGTCGCACTATTTTCTATACATTAAATTGAAATAGATGTTGACTCGATGGTGTTCCTTTTGCTAACTTGACCGTCAAGACAGCACTACGTCGTTTTATAATGGGAGTTATTAAATGAACGAGAGACGTCAAAATTATTACGCACATAGCTTTGCAAATGCCCCGCAGCCAAGTTGGCAGACGCTTAGTCAACACCTTGAAGCTGTTGCGGAACGCAGTTCTGAGTTTGCAAAAAGATTTTCGTCTGAGGAATGGGCGCAGCTGAACGGGGTCTTACATGATCTCGGTAAGGCGCGTATATCGTTCCAGCACTATCTTGAGCGTTGCAATGATTTAACAGATTCTGAATACGATGGCTCTGATCACTCTCACTCTGGCGCAGGAGCGGTTTGGGCAACTGATCAGTTTGAGGCGCTTGGACGCATATTTGCGTACTGCGTTGCTGGACATCACGCTGGTCTGCCTGATTGGATCGATGGGGTCACACCATGTGGTGCGCTTTATTATCGCTTGAATCAGGAACGATCCGTCCTGGCTGAGCCTTCTGTGCAGGAGTGGATTAGCGCAAATCAGCCAAGCATGGCGTGTCCAAAACCACCATGGAGATTTAAAGAGTCTGATGTCAGTTTTTGGATTCGGATGCTATTTTCTTGTTTAGTCGATGCAGACTTTCTGGATACCGAAGCATTCATGGATCTACACAAAGCGCAGATTCGCTCTCACTATCCACCTTTATCTGAATTGGCTGAATGTTTTTTTGAACGGCTGGATGAAAAACAGCGCTCTTCTAAGACAACATCGGTCAATTTAATTCGCGCCGAAATCCGTGCCGCTTGTGAAACCGCCGCGATGCTGCCGCCAGGTTTATTTTCCCTGACAGTTCCGACAGGTGGCGGCAAAACACTGTCCAGCACGGCCTTTGCTCTCCGCCACGCTATGAAGTATGGACTGCAACGAATCATTTACGTAATTCCATACACATCAATCATTGAGCAGACCGCTGATGTGCTACGGTCGTTTCTCGGCGCGGATAACGTAGTGGAGCATCATTCAAATTTCGACCCGGATAAAGAAACTCAGCAATCGCGCCTAGCTTCGGAAAACTGGGATGCACCTGTTGTTGTTACGACAAACGTCCAGTTTTTCGAGTCGTTGTACGCCTGCCGTTCGGGTCGCTGCCGTAAACTTCACAACATTGTCGGCAGCGTCGTGATTTTGGATGAGGCCCAGCTCCTGCCGCCGCGATTGTTGCTTCCCTGCGTGGCTGCAATGCGGCAACTGGTAGCACATTACGGCGTTAGTATGGTCTTGTCCACTGCCACACAACCGGCACTACCCGGATTGGATAATGTTCGCGAAATCATTCCTTCTGAGATGAATTTATACGGGCAACTCAAACGAACGGAAATCGTCCTTCCTGAAAACCGAAAAGTTCGGCAGACGTGGGAAGAGATCGCTTCAGCACTCCGCGACCATAACCAAGTCCTATGTGTTGTAAACACGCGCAAGGATTGCCGCGAACTCCATGCGCTCATGCCTGAAGGGACGATCCATCTCTCCGCAACCCTATGTGGTGAGCATCGCTCGCGTGTGATCGCGGCCATCAAGGCAATGCTCGATGCGGGACAGCCGCTCCGTGTTATCAGTACACAACTGGTTGAAGCTGGCGTGGATATTGATTTCCCAGTGATCTACCGCGCGTTCGCTGGGTTGCCTTCAATCGCTCAGGCAGCTGGCCGCTGCAACCGTGAGGGGTTATCAACGCAACTCGGTCGTGTGGTGGTCTTTATGCCGCCCAAGCCCGCGCACTTTGGTGAGTTGCGCAAAGCTGAGGATACGTTCTCCTGTTTACTGGAGTCCGGCTATGATATCGAATCACCGGCAAGCTACCCTGAGTTTTTTAAACGGTTTTATTCTGCGCAAAATGATTTGGGGAGCGCCTTTGAGGGATGGTTGACCAAAGACGCACGCGATTTTCAGTTCCAGTTTCGCGAAGCCGCGGCGGCATTCCGAATGATCGACGATCGGGCTTCCGCAACCATAATTGTCCGCTACGGAGGGAACGAGCGGCTGATTAATACCTTACGGGCAATAGGACCGAAGCGTGAAATCATGCGCCGCTTGCAAAGGTTCACTGTGACTGTGCCGAGCCATACGCTTGCCGCACTGCGTGAAAAAGGTTTTGTGGAAGAACCTCACCCCGGCATCTACATTCAGACCCTGCCCAGGCTCTACAGCGATATTTTCGGGCTGGATCTCTATCGGGATGCCTTGGCACCGGAAGATTTGATTTATTGATAAAATGACGGATGGCACTCTAAGTTTGGGGCTGAGTTTTGAGTGTTGTATGTCGTGCGTTAGGAAGGCCAAATGAAACGAAAGGAGCTCGTTACATGCGAGGATTCTGTTTAGAGGTTAAGGGCGACTTCGCCTGCTTTACTCGTCCGGAAATGAAGGTTGAGCGCGTCAGTTATGATGTGATCACCCCATCTGCTGCGCGAGCGATATTTGACGCTATTCTATGGAAACCAGCCATCCGCTGGCATGTCAACAAGATTGAGGTGCTTAAGCCAATCCGTTGGACATCAGTCAGGCGGAATGAGGTCTCTGGTGTTGCCACTCCTAGGAACAACGGCATCTTCATTGAGGAGGTGCGTCAGCAGCGTGCCGGATTGATTCTGCGTGACGTGGCGTATCGCCTCTATGCTGAATTCGAGTTCATTCCCGTTGAGAAACGAACGCAGGTTATCAACCCGTCGCCTGAGTGGCTAACGGATGCGGAGGAAGAGGAGATTTACAAACAAGCAGAGGTTCACCAAGATGAAAAAGAGGCAAAATATGCCGCGATGTTTGATCGGCGCACTAGCAAAGGACAGTGCTTCACCCAGCCGTATCTGGGCTGCCGCGAGTTTTCATGCAGCTCTGTTCGCCTTGTGAAGCATCCAGAGTTGGAAACAGACAAGCCGATTCTTGAAAGCCGCGAATTAGGCTTCATGTTGTACGACATGGACTTCTCTGATCCACAAAACATCAAGCCGATGTTTTATCGTGCAGAGATGGTACATGGCGTGATCAATGTGCCAAACGAAAACTCCGAGGAGGTTCACAGATGATACTGCAAGCACTAAAAGACTATTATGACCGTAAAGCAGCCGATCCCGATTCAGGAATCGCGCCATTTGGATGGGTGTGGAAAGAAATACCGTTTCTGCTTGTGATTAATGATATGGGTAATTTTATGCGTTTTGAAGATACTCGTGAACGCATCGCCGGCAAACTGTCAGCACAAAAGTTTCTTGTCCCAAGTTTGGGTGAAACAAAAGGTGCTGGCATAAAAGCAAATTTGTTTTGGGAAAACCCTGAATATTTTTTTGGTGTTGGAATAAAATCCAAAGAAGCTTTGAAAAAACGTCATCAGAAGTTTGTTGATAGAATATTGTCGATAACCACAAACTCCAAAATAATATACGCAATGTCAAATTTCATAAAAAATATGAACCTTGAGGAGTTGAAGCAGGAGCAAGATTGGAATGACATAATAAAACCAACTTCATACATTTTGTTTGCGCTGAACGACTTTGGTGCTGTTACTAACAATCCCGAAATAATAACTATTGTCAATAATTTAAGTGTTTTAGATGCTGTAGATCAATTATGTCTAGTGTCAGGTAAAAAAGATACAATAGCAACTCTTGAGCCAAGCCTAAATTTGCTGTATGGTGCTGACAAGAGTGGAAAACTAGTCTCGTTTAACAGGGATGCGTTTAATTCATATAACAAGCAAAAAGGATACAATTCTCCTATTGGAAAAACATCCTCATTTGCCTATACCACTGCGCTAAACACACTTTTAAGCAAAAACTCTAAGCAAAAGCTTCAAGTCGGTGACACTACGATAATCTTTTGGTCAGCGATGAAAAATGATTTTGAAGATAAATTTTGCTATTTTTGGGCAGATATCGAAAAGGACAATCCAGACAAGTACGCCGCAGCTTTAGGCGCATTGTTCAAATCCATTGGAACAGCGGCATTCACGACGGATAACGATAACACAATGTTCTATGTGCTAGGTTTGTCACCTAGTGCTGCACGTATCTCTGTCCGCTTCTGGCATACCAGCACCATTGCGGAGCTTGCGACACACATACGAATGTATTTCGAAGATTTCCGAATCGTTCACAAGCCGGACGAAAAAGACGATTTGCCTTTGCGCTGGCTGTTTCGCTCTCTTGTGCGTAAGCCCCAAGATCCGCGCGATTGGGACAAAAAAATCCCACCTAATGTAGTTGGCGACGCAATGCGTTGTATTCTCGAAGGTCTGCCACTGCCTGAAACACTTTTTAAGGCGGTTCTCTTACGCATCAAGGCGGAGCGTGAAGTCACCTATCCGCGAGCCAAACTAATAAAAGGTTGCGTCAATCGTAAACTGCGCATGTCTAACCCTAACAATGAAAGGAGTCTCACGATGAGTCTCGACAAAGAAAATATCAATGTCGGCTATCGCCTCGGGCGATTGTTTGCGACATTGGAGAAAATCCAACAGGAGGCGAATCCTGGAATTAAGGCCACAATCCGCGACAAGTTTTATGCTTCAGCATCCTCAACACCTTCAATGGTGTTCGGGAATTTGATGCGTCTCAAAAACCATCACCTGTCGAAGCTGGAGAGCAGCGGACGGCGAATTAACTTTGAAAAATTGCTGGGGGAAATCATAGGTGGAATCAAGGCTTTCCCCGCCCACCTTATACTGGATGATCAAGGGCAATTTGCCATTGGCTATTATCATCAGGCACAAAACTTCTTTATCAAAAAGAGCGACAAACCCAACGAATAATGGATGAAAGGAAAGAATATCATGAATACACCGATTACAAACCGCTACGATTTTATGCTTGTCTTTGACGTTAAAGACGGTAACCCAAACGGCGATCCCGATGCTGGTAACCTTCCGCGTATGGATTCCGAAACAGGACAAGGTTTGGTTACTGATGTTTGTTTAAAGCGTAAGGTCCGTAATTACGTTCAATTAACAAAAAGCTCGGATGCAGGATATGACATCTATGTCAAAGAAAAGGCCGTGTTGGGAAGAGCTCATACCGAGGCCTTCAAAGCACTGGGAATTAATGTCGGTCAAGAATCCAGAAAGACTATCCCAGCTAATTTAGCGGAGTCCTTCGATTCTGTCGGCTTGTGTGAAGGGCTGTCAATTGTTGAGCAGGACGGTGAAACAAAAGAGCTGCTTATCGCTCCAGATGCGGACAAGAATGAAATCAAGAGTTGGTTGAAAGAATGCGAACTTTCAAAAGACGCGAAGAAGTTTGTGGCAGATACATTGAAAGAAGCTAAGCCTCGGAAACCAACTGCCGCAGAAACCGAAAAAGGACGTGCATGGATGTGCGAGCACTTTTTTGACATTCGTACATTCGGAGCAGTCATGTCATTGAAGTCGGCTCCGAACTGTGGTCAGGTCCGTGGCCCAGTGCAACTCACATTCGGACGATCAGTCGACCCTGTGGTGACTATGGAACACTCGATCACTCGCATGGCCGTGGCAACCGAAGCTGAAGCTGAAAAGCAAAGCGGCGATAATCGCACAATGGGCCGCAAAAATACTATTCCATACGGTGTGTACGTGTCATACGGATTTCTCTCTCCCGCATTGGCTTCGCAAACCGGATTTTCGAACGAAGATTTGGAGATATTCTGGAAATCTTTGGCCGATATGTTCGAACACGACCGCTCAGCTGCGCGCGGGATGATGGCTACCCAAAAACTGATCGTCTTCAAACACGCGACGGCTTTGGGCAATGCACATGCGCAAAAACTTTTTAGCCTGGTCAAGGTGGAAAAGAACTGCGGCTGCGCCCCAGCACGATCTTTCTCGGATTATACAGTGACGGTCGGCGAGGCTCCGGCTGGAATTGAGATTATTGAAAAGATTTAACAGCGCTGAAAAAGAGCGGCGGCTCTTGTGGGCGTAGCGACCTCTACAGCGTCAGCTGACTTGTTCCGTCGGCACTCCAGGGAAGTTTTGTCCTGACGTGCAGGCGGAATTGGTCTTGTCAGACTCTTTTTGCCGTAACACGCTGTGAAGAATCCTTGGAGTCGGAACAAGCGAAAGGAGATCTTTGTGAACAGCACCAACGAAAAGAAACTGGCCGCACGTGCCACGGAGCTGGGCAATTGCGTTAATCCGCAAGGTTTCGCTGAGCTGACGCACTCCGAATCTCCGCTCGTGCGCCGGCTGGCCGCCTCGGCCATAGGCAAGTTGTCGGAGATTGTCGCCGCCGCGCCAGCAGTCTGTACTCTGCACCCTCTCTTGCAGGATAAACATCCGCAAGTGCGGCAATATGCGGCCAAGGCGCTTGGATGCTTTGGCGCGGCAGCTAAAAATGCCCTCCCTGACCTGCGCGATCTATATAAATCGCCTGCCGAAAAAGACTATGTTAAACGCAGTGTCGTCACTGCTGGCAAGCAGATCCGAACCGCTGTCGAGATCGCCGAGAGACAGGTTGTTCACATCTGTAAACGCTGTGGCGTGGAACTCGAGCACGACGAATTTATCCGTTCTCAAAAGGCCTTTCAGCGCCCCTTCTGCAATTACTGCTTTGATGAGGTCTTTCTTGAGCGTCGCAACTTTGAAACAAAACAGCAGCTCTATCAGCAGCAGGGTAAGCGGTTGATCTCCCTCTATCTTTCTGACAAGCCAAATATGCGTTGCTTGCTGCTAGAGAAATTGGAGAAGCAAAAATGAGTTATAATGATCATGCGCATTCATTAGAAGGTCGGCCTACTGATGAAGTACAACCTTTGGAAGAAGACTTGCAGAACGTGGCGCATTATCGTTGTCATGATGGTGTTGTTCAATTGGTTGGCTCTCATTTGAGGGCTGTTTCGATGTTGGCACGTATGCATTGTGATAAAATTTCGTTAAAATCGTTTGGGGAATTGTCAGGATTACTTCATGATTTGGGAAAGTATTCAAAGCAGTTTCAGTTTTATATAAAGTCAGCAGTTGGGTTGTTGAAGCCTGATGATCCCAGTTATATGGATCCTGTTAAATGGAAGGGGCGTGTGGATCACGCTTCTGCTGGTGCGAAGTGGGTCTGGGATAATTTGGATGATACCGATGCTGTAGCGAGCCTTGTTCGGGAAGTTTTAGCTTTATGTATATGTTCGCACCATGGTGGTTTGATAGATTGTCTTGATGTTGACGGGAAAGATAAGCTGGTCAGCCGCATGGGTAAAGCAGATGAGGAAACGCATTATTCCGAAGTTTGTGAAAAAGCGGATGCGATTATTCGTGATCATGTAACTTCAATTGTAGCTTCCTCTCTTTTGGGTGAATCTTTAAAACCGTTGTTGACTAAGATCAATGCAGGGGCTGCAACGAAGATGTTGCGTACATTTTGGATGGCTTTGCTTGTTCGATATTTATTCAGTTCCCTTGTTGACGCTGACCGGATTGATACGGCGGATTTTGAGAACCCAGAGGAGGCCTCTCTTCGTTTTCTAGGCAAGTATGCTGATTGGGGAAAGTTGGTTGTCTGTTTTGAAAGGCATGTTTCGGGATTTAAGGCGGATTCAGAAATTAATCGGAAACGGTTGGATATTTCTGAAGCTTGTTTTCGGAAGGCGGAATCAGATCAAAATCTCTTTTATTTGACCGTTCCAACTGGTGGAGGTAAAACGCTGGCAAGCATGCGCTTTGCTTTGCACCATGCGAAGCTACATAAACTTGATCGGATAGTGTATGTGATCCCGTACACATCGATCATTGAACAGAATGCTCAAGAGATTCGAAATGTCTTTATGAAAGATAAATCATTGACTGTTGATGAAATTGTGCTGGAACATCATTCTAACTTGCTTGATAACAATGATACTAAGCGAAACAGGTTGTTGTCGGAAAATTGGGATGCACCCATTGTTTTCACAACATCGGTCCAGTTGTTGGAGACGCTGTTCGGTGGGGGTACGAGGGGGGCACGGCGGATGCATCAGTTGGCGCGTTCTGTGATCATTTTTGATGAAGTCCAGACTATTCCTGTTAACACGGTTCATATGTTTAACAATGGAGTGAATTTTCTTACGTCAGTTTGCTCCTCTACGGTGGTTTTTTGTACGGCGACTCAGCCGCTCTTGCATGCGGTTAACCCTAAAAAGGGTGCGGTTTTATACAGTACTGATATGGAAATGGTTCCTTATAAAGTGCTGTTTCAAGGGTTTCGTAGAATTGAAGTTGTTGATGCGCGTAAATCCGGCGGATGGCCTCTAGGCGACGTGAGGCAGGAAATTGAAATGCAGCTAGATGAATTGGGTAGTGTTTTATTCATTGCCAATACAAAAAGGGATGCTAAGCGTATTTTCGATGAAACCGAAGGGTTGGTACTGTGTCGTTATCATCTTAGTACATCCATGTGTCCGGCTCATCGGTTGGATAATCTAAAACGGGTTAAAATATGTTTGCGCCTGAAAATACCTGTGGTTTGCGTCAGTACCCAGTTGGTTGAGGCAGGAGTGAACTTGGATTTTGGTTGTGTGTTCCGCGCGCTGGCTGGCTTGGATTCCATTGCGCAAGCGGCAGGAAGGTGCAATCGAAATAACAAACGTGATATGGGGCGGGTGTTCATTGTCAATTTAAAGGGCGAGAACCTGAAAGGTTTGCCCGAGATTCAACTCGCTCAAAAGGAATGCCTGCGCGTTTTGGATGATTTTAAGGAATCACCTGCATCATTTGGTAACGACCTTATATCGCCCAAATCCATTGATCGATACTACGAATACTATTTTTATCAGCGGGCAAATGAAATGGATTACAGGATCAAGGCAAAGGATTATGGGCGTGATGACTCATTACTTTCGCTTCTCTCGACAAATCAGCTTTCTGTGAAGGAAGCCCAAAGGACAGGAAAATTGAATCCCAGACGGATTCTTAATCAGGCATTCAAGTCAGCGGGAGAATATTTTAAAGTGATTGATGCACCAACCGTTGGTATTATTGTCCCGTATAAAGGGTTTGGAAAAACAAAGGGTGAGGCTGAGGTTTTGATTGGAAAATTGTCTGCGAGTTTTGATTTGGGAGAACAGCGCAAGTTGTTGAAGAAGGCTCAAAAGTATTCTGTGAATATTTTTCCGCATATAAGAAAAAAGTTGGATGCGGAAAAGGTTTTATACGAGACACAGCCGGGAAGTGGAATTTGGTTTTTAAATGAACAGTATTACAGCTCTGGTTTGGGAGTATGTGTCGAGGCCGTGGAAGAAATGGGATTCAAGGAGGTATAATGAAGAATAGCGTAGAATTTAAAGTGAGTGGACGAATGGCTCTGTTCACGGATCCACTAAGTCGGATAGGAGGGGAAAAGTGTTCATATCACATTCCAACTTACGAGGCTTTGAAAGGGATACTTAAATCCGTTTATTGGCAACCTACGATTATCTGGGTGGTCGATAAGGTGCGAATCATGAAGCCGGTTCAAACCCAATCAAGAAGCATAAAACCCCTGAATTATAAAAGCGGTGGCAATGACCTGTCTATCTACACCTATCTGGCTGATGTAGAGTATCAGGTGCAGGCGCATTTCGAGTGGAATATATTTCGCGAAGACATGGAGTTGGATCGGGTTGATGGAAAGCATTTTGCAATCGCTCATCGGATGATCGATAAAGGTGGACGGCAAGACATTTTTCTCGGAGCACGCGAATGCCAAGGCTATGTCGAACCGTGTTCATTTGGCGAAGGCACAGGAGCCTATGACGATATTCCCGAGTTAAGTTATGGTATCATGTTTCACGGATTTGATTATCCCGATGAAACCGGAGTGAATGAACTCTATAGTCGTTTCTGGAATCCGGTTGTTCGAAATGGAGTCATTAATTTTGTCCGCCCGGAGGAATGCACTGTTTGCAAGTTTGTTCGAGAAATGATTCCACATCCGCCGATGTCGGTTGGCTTGCAAGAGGAGGCGATTCAAAATGAGCTGGATTGATAAACTATATCGAACCTATGAAAGCAATGTCGCAGCAGTAGTAGGGAAGGGTGATGAAGATGCCGGATTACTTCCCATTTGTCATACGACCCAGAATGCTCATATTGAGATAACAATAGATGCGTTGGGATATTTCCGAAGAGCATCTGTGGTTTCAAAAGCTGATTCTGTGACAATTATTCCTTGCACGGAAAAATCGGTAACGACAACAGGGAAAAAGCCGATTCACCACCCACTGGCGAATAAATTACAATTTGTGGCTGGAGATTTTGCACAGTTTGGTGGAGAGGTCACCGTTGGTTATCTGCAGACACCTGAACAACCATTTGAAAACTTCATGACAGACCTGAAGGCGTGGTGCGAATCGGACTATCCCCACTGGAAGGTAAGAGCGGTTTTCCAGTATTTGAAAAAGAAATCGGTGGTCTCAGATTTAGTGAAGGCTAGAGTTCTCTATTTAGAATCATCCGGAGAACGTGCTGGGAAATTGCTATACGAATGGATGTCGGAGGAAGACACTCCAGAAATTTTTTCGCTGTTGTCTGGAAAGTTGGATGCGGAAAAAGAACGTAAGCCATGGCAAGCCGTCGCATTTGTTCGCTGGCGGGTGGAAAAAGCAGGGGTTGTTGACAGTTCGACCCAGACGGATGCAGAACTACAACAGGCTTGGATTTCATATTATGCGACTCTGAAAGAAACAAAAGGGATATGCTTGGTTTCGGGGAGGCATACTGCTCTGGCCGACTCCCACCCAGCTAAAATTAGAAATAGGGGTGATAGTGCCAAGCTGATCTCTTCAAAGGATTCTTCTGGGTTTACCTATCACGGGCGTTTTACCGAAGCCTCGCAGGTTTGCGGGGTGGATTTCGAGATTTCGCAGAAGGCGTACAATGCATTGCGCTGGTTGATTGCCCGTCAGGGCTGGAGAAGTGGCTCGCAAGCTATCGTTTCCTGGGCGGTTTCCGGCTCGGAAGTTCCGAATGTCCTGAAGAATACGTTTGCTCTTTTCGGGGATGATGAAGACGAGGAATTCGTGGTCAACACTGCTCAGCAGTTTGGCACTCAGCTTTCTAAGCGTATTGCTGGATATTCCATAAAGCTTGGCGTAACCGATGAGATTGTGGTCATGGGACTGGATTCCGCTACGCCAGGCCGTATGGCAATTATCTTTTATCGGGAACTGACTGGATCGGAATTTTTAAAACGAATTGAGTCATGGCATCGGAGCTGTTGTTGGTTTCAAAATTTTGGGGAAGATACAAAATTTATTGGTGCACCCTCTCCGAACGACATTGCAAAAGCCGCCTATGGAAAGGATGTTGATGACAAGCTGAAGCGTGCCACCATTTCCCGGTTGCTTCCCTGCATTGTCGATGGAATGCCATTGCCAAAGGATTTAGTAGATTCATGTTTTCATAATGCGGTTCGAAGGAGTGCCTTCGATGTGTGGGAATGGGAAAAAATATTGGGAATCACCTGTGCGCTTTATAGAAACTACAACAAAGAAACGGAGGACTATGTCATGGCATTGGATAGAAATAGGATAACGAGAGATTACCTGTATGGTCGCTTATTGGCTATTGGAGATTGTATTGAAGGACTGGCGCTAAAGGATGCGGATGAAAAACGCCCTACCAGCGCAGCACGCCTCATGCAACGTTTTGCTGATTATCCGTGTAGTACGTGGAGAAACATAGAGCTGGCGTTGGTTCCCTATAAAGCTCGACTTGGCGGGAGAATGAAAAAATACCAGCCAGAATTGGATGAGACCATGAACCTGTTTAATGCTGATGAATTCGCAGATGATAAGACCCCTTTGTCAGGGGAATTTCTTCTTGGATTTCATTGCCAGAGAACTGTTCTTTTAGAGACTAAAAATAAAACCGAAGGAGAAGAAAATGAGTCTAACTAATAAAGTAGATTTCGCTGTTGTTTTCAGCGTTAAAAATGCAAATCCCAACGGCGATCCTTTAAACGGGAATCGTCCACGCACAAACTACAGTGGAATCGGGGAAGTTTCCGATGTCTGTATTAAGCGGAAAATCAGAAATCGTTTAATGCAGGAGGGACAGGAAGTTTTTGTCCAGTCCGATGACAATAAATTGGACGAATGCAAATCGCTTCGGGAACGGGCAAAAGCTGTAATTGATTTCAAGAAGCCAATTGCTGAAAATGTAAAGCTTGCCTGTAAAAAATGGTTCGACGTTCGCGCATTTGGGCAAGTTTTTGCTTATAAAGAGGATAAGAAAGATAAGGACCCTGCGGTTTCAATTCCCGTACGTGGCCCAGTTTCTATTCATACCGCTTTCTCTCTGGACAAGGTCAGCATCACAAGCACCCAGATCACAAAAAGCGTGAACAGTGAAACACCAAAGAATAAAGTTGGCGAGGATAAGGATAAAAAAAGCTCTGATACAATGGGAATGAAGCACCGGGTTGATGAAGCTGTTTATGTTTTTTATGGAAGTATGAATCCGCAACTTGCTATCAAAACAGGCTTCAGTGATGATGATGCAAAAGTAATTAAAGAGATACTTCCAAAGCTCTTTGAAAACGATGCCTCCTCCGCTCGGCCTGAAGGAAGTATGGAGGTTCTGAAGGTGGTTTGGTGGCAGCATGATCATCCGCACGGTAATGTCTCTTCCGCAAAGGTGCATCGAAGCTTGAAGGTGAATTCAGACGGAACCATTAAATGTCCGGAAATCAATGGATTGAAACCAGAAGAAATTGATGGGTTCTAATAGTTGTGAAGTTGAAATTGGAGAAGCAAAAATGATCTACAACGATGCGGATTTTATTGTGATCTCTGCCTTGCAGCACTTTTCGTTCTGCCCGCGTCAGTGCGCATTGATCCATGTCGAACAGGTGTGGCAGGAAAACCGTCTCACTGCTCAAGGCCGGGTAATGCACGAGAAAGCTCACTCAGGCGAGTGTGAAACGCGCGGCGATATCCGGATCTCACGCGGCGTTGCACTGCGCTCTCTGGAGCTTGGCCTGACTGGGGTGGCGGATGTGGTGGAGTTTCACCGTCAGCCCGATGGCACCTCAATCCCTTTTCCTGTGGAATATAAACTCGGCCAACCCAAAGAGAATAACTGCGACCGGGTCCAGCTCTGCGCCCAGGCAGTCTGTCTGGAGGCAATGCTCGCAACCTGTGTGCCGGAAGGGGCGCTTTTTTATGGGCGCAACCGACGACGCGAAGCAGTCGACTTTAACTCTGCTCTGCGTGCTGAAACCGCCTTGCTCTGTCAGCAGGTGCATTCGCTGATAGAGACCGCTGTGACACCACCGCCAGTGTATAGCAAAAAATGCCTCTCATGCTCCCTTTTGGATATCTGTCTGCCAAATAAAATTTCAATCAATGCTGGAGCATACATTAATCGGTGCATGAAGGAGGCTGCTGAATGAAAAGAATTTTAAACACTCTTTACGTCACAACCCAAGGTGCGTACCTGCGTAAAGAGGGGGAGTCCGTGCTGGTGCAGATTGAGAAAGAGACCAAGCTGCGCCTGCCCTTACTCTCGTTGAGCAGCATCGTCTCCTTTGGGAATGTGCTTTGCAGCCCGTTTCTGCTAGGCTCCTGCGCCAAGCACGGAATATCGGTTAGTATGCTATCTGAGAACGGACACTATCTTGGCCATTTTAACGGGCCTGCCTCAGGTAATGTGCTGCTGCGCCGCACCCAATACCGATGGGCGGACGACCCTGAAAAGACCGATGCGGCTGTGCGCTCTTTCCTCTCCGGTAAAGTGGCGAATGCGCGCCAGGTTCTCTTGCGGACCTTGCGTGAAAAACCGGAGAGTGACGCTCTAATTTCCGCTGTCGGACACCTGAAGGGAACCTTGCAGCGGTTGCAGGTTGATCAGCTCTCAACAGATAACATGCGGGGCATGGAAGGCGATGCCGCCAAAGTCTATTTTGGTGTTTTTAACGAGTTGATCGCAGTTGATGATGCGGATTTTGTCTTTGGCGGACGCTCCCGCAGACCGCCGATGGATCGTGTGAATGCGTTATTAAGCTTTGTTTACACACTGCTCTATCATGATGTCAAAGGCGCGCTGGAGAGCGTGGGGCTTGACTCTGCGGTCGGTTTTCTGCATCGTGACCGACCAGGCCGCCATGGGCTTGCCCTGGATCTGATGGAAGAGATGCGCACCTTCTGGGCGGATCGCCTTGCTCTGACTTTAATTAACCGGCAGCAGCTCTCGGGGAAAGACTTTGATGTCTCTGCCTCGGGCAGTGTACTGCTGAATGAAAAGGGGCGTAAAACTGTTCTAGTTGCCTGGCAGAAACGTAAGCAGGATGAGATCACACACCCTTTTACATATGAGCGTATGGTGCTGGGGCTGCTCCCATTTTTACAGGCCCAGTTACTGGCAAGGTTCATACGCGGTGACTTGGATGCCTATCCACCATTTTTTTGGAGATAATAATCATGATGGTTCTGGTGACTTACGATGTATCAACAATCACGCCCTCTGGACGCCGACGTTTGCGACGGGTTGCAAAAACATGTTTGAACTTTGGTCAGCGTGTGCAGAACTCCGTTTTTGAATGTCTGGTTGATCCAGCTCAGTGGGTTGATTTGCGGGCGCAGCTGCTTGATATATACGAGGAGAGCGAGGACAGTCTGCGCTTTTATCAACTGGGAGCCGGATGGAAACAAAAGCTGGAACATTATGGTATAAAAGAGACGCTGGATCTGCAGAACGACACCCTTTTAATTTAATAATTCGGCCATACCGAATTATATAATTCCGCTGTGCGGAATAGCAGTAGCGATGGTTGATTTATCAGCAGCTTGGTTGTCTTGTTTTTTTATGCCGGAGCAACGTAGGTCCGATTTCCAATCGGACATTAATTGTTTTTTCTAGCCGCTTAAGTGACTAAGCGCAGACCTCAAGCACACATGAAAACACTAGAAGGTCTGCGTTTTACGTAACTTGTTCTCTGATAACAGAATATAAAAACATGGCAGTTTGAACCAAGATGAATGAACTGATTATCAGGAGGTCTGCGCAAACATCGTCGTAGACTACTGAGAGTCAGTGTGTTATAACTTAACAGTCGCGCCCTTCATGGGCGCGTGGATTGAAACA
>JBAYXX010000073.1:0-21737 GCA_041673345.1 Kiritimatiellia bacterium | reverse complement strand
CCCTACCTCATGGCGAATGTTATTCGCCCCTACCTCATGGCGAATGTTATTCGCCCCTACCTCATGGCGAATGTTATTCGCCCCTACCTCATGGCGAATGTTATTCGCCCCTACCTCATGGCGAATATTATTCGCCCCTACCTCATGGCGAATGTTATTCGCCCCTACCTCATGGCGAATGTTATTCGCCCCTACCTCATGGCGAATGTTATTCGCCCCTACTGCTCGGCACTCTCAAACGGCGCGGTCGTCAACTCTCCATCCGCGCCCTTAACCACCTTTTCAATCTTCTTCTCCACCTCATTTAGCTTGGCTGTACAGGCTTTTACCAAAAGCTGCCCCTCCTCAAAGGCACTGATCATTGCATCCAGCTCCATCTCGCCGGACTCCATCTCCTGCACAATCTTATCCAAGCGCTTCAACGACTCTTCAAAACTCATCTCTTTCTCGCTCATCGCTCCCACTCCTCTCTCAATTTTCAGCCACCTTCGAATGGATCACTCCATCGACAACCTGCGTCATCACCGCAACACCTGGTGCCACGTCTTTCACTGATCGGACTAAGGCACCGTCAGCCCTGCGCGTCAGGGAATATCCCCGTTCCAAGACCTTCAGCGGACTCAGCAACACCAATTGGCGCCCCAGTGCCTCAACCCGGCTTTCACTCTGCGCCAACAAAGCTGCTACACCCCTGCTCATACGCTGCCAGCCGCTTGCCAGCCGCGCCCTCAGCTCCGCGATTCTACGCTCCCTCAGAAGCCCCAGCCGGCTAAAAAGCAGCTCTGCCCGCTGCCGAGCAGCCGTGGCCCACTTAACCGTTGCATGCTGTAAACGCATCTCTAGATAGTCAACCTTTTGCGCATATTTCTCCATCACCTGCTCCGGACGCTTGAGCACCACAGCACCCGCGAGCTGCGCCAGCCGCTGGGCTAGCAACTTATGCTGCTGCAAGAGCAGACGACGCAGATCCGCGCTCCGCTGTGCGATCCGCCCTTCAAATTCAGATTTCGGCAAAACCACCAACTCCGCTGCGGCGGAGGGGGTTGGGGCGCGCAGGTCAGCCACAAAATCGGTCAGCGCGAAATCAACCTCATGCCCCACAGCAGAGATCACCGGAATCTTTGAGGCAAAGACCGCGCGCGCCACAATCTCCTCATTAAAGGCCCACAAATCCTCGAGGCTGCCGCCGCCCCGTCCTACAATCATCACATCCACCGCCTGCGGAGAGCCCGCAGCACAGTTGTGGTTTAGCCACTCGATCGCTCGGACAATTGAGTTCGCCGCCCCCTCGCCCTGGACTTTGACAGGCAGCAGCAGCACCTGTATATTTGGGAAGCGACGGTTCAGAACATTCAGCATATCATGGATCACCGCGCCGGTCGGCGATGTCACCACCCCGATGCGTTGCGGCAGTAATGGCAGTGGTTTTTTATGTACACTTTCAAACAGCCCCTCTCCGTGCAGTTTTTTCTTAAGCGCCTCATAACGCTCCATCAAAGCGCCCATACCCGCCGACTCAATTGTACGCACCACCAACTGGTACTGACCGCGAGTTTCAAAAACCGATATCGCCCCTGCTGCCCGCACCCGCTGGCCATCCTTCAAAAAGTCGGCATGCGTAAGTGCCGACCGGGCACTGCCAAATAGAACCGCGTTGAGCTGCGCTGCTTGATCCTTTAAGACAAAGTAGGTATGCCCAGAGGAGTGCTGTTTGAGGTTGGAGATCTCACCCTCCACCCAAACCTGTCCGATCTCCTCCGTCAAAACACCTTTGATTTTACGGGTCAACTCTGAAACTGAAAATATCTGTACTGTTTCGTCCATAGTCTTGTCTATAACTTCTTATGGTTTAAGGTGTTCTCCATGTGTTTTTTATCTTTGTCGTGAACTTTGTCGTAAACTTTATCGATCCTTTTCGCTCATTTATTTCCGACAAAGTTCGCGACAAAGCTTGTCTATAACTCCGCTGGCACGGTACTTACGCTGCGACTTGCTTACAACTTGACCACTTTGACACAGTAACCTAGTCGTTTTTTTCAGCGCAGGTGTAGTGGTCGTTTTATGAGCGACACAACGCGCAAATGCCGCTCATAGAGCGGCTACTACACCGAACGGCAAAACTTGCAAGCCAGCCTGCATTTTGAAGTGCAGCGCATTTGTAGTAGTCGCTCTATGAGCGACACCGAACGACAGATCAAACACTTGTAACGTACTCACTTAATCGCAGTTTCGTGCCCATAACTCTGGTCGGGGTCACTAGCGGAATCAGCATAGAAAGGCGCCTTATACCCCATGCCCTACCCTCTATACCCCGAGCCCTACACCCTCTCATCTTCCTCAAAGAACCGGCAGGCTTTAATTGAAACCGCTCTCAATGTTTCTCGGTCAATGTCAATAATCGCCCCTTCGAGCAAGGCCGGCCCCTTGGCCACCTCAAAACGGGCGGGCATCCCAGTGGTAAATCTTTTCAACACGGGAGTCACATTGCGTCCCAAAACCGAATACCGTGGGCCGGTCATACCTAGATCGGTCATGTAAGCAGTGCCTTGCGGCAGGATGGTCGCATCGCTGGTCTGCACATGCGTGTGAGTTCCGACCACTGCTGCCACACGCCCATCAAGATAATGCCCCATTGCAATCTTTTCAGAGGTCGCTTCAGCATGGAAATCCACTAAGATCGGAAGATTTTTGGGCAGAGTGTTCAAAAGCACATCCATGGCTTTAAAAGGGCAGTCAATCGGATTCATAAAAACGCGCCCCTGCAAGTTCACCACCGCAATCGGACCAAACGCGCTCTGCAATATGACGCACCCCTGCCCAGGAACTCCAGCCGCGGAGTTCAAGGGTCGAACCAGATTTTTGATCTGATGAATGGAACCCTCCAGCTCCCGCTGGCCCCAGATATGGTCGCCCATTGTCAAAACATCAGCACCGCCATCGAACAGCTCTTTAGCCAGTGCCAGAGTGATACCATTACCGGCCGCGGCATTCTCCGCATTGGCGACCACCAGATGCACCTCACCAGCGCGCCGCAGTTTTTTCACCACCGCATTGAAAACCCGCCGCCCCGGGCTGCCCACAATATCACCCACCATCAGTATCTTCATAAAATCCTCATCTCGCATAATCCACGCTGCGGGTTTCGCGCACCACCACCACCCGTATCTGGCCAGGGAACTTCACCCCGGATGATATCTGCGAACAAATCTCACGGGCCATCATCACTGCCTCGCTGTCCGTCACCTCTGCTGGGTCAACAATCACGCGAATTTCGCGGCCCGCCTGGATTGCGAAAGAACTTTTGACACCATCAAAGGCATTGGCAATGGCCTCCAGCTTCTCAAGCCGCTGCACATAAGCCCCGAGGATCTCAGAACGCGCGCCAGGGCGGGAGCTGGAAATAGCATCCGCCGCTGAACACAGAACCGCCAGCATCCCTTCGGCTGGCACCTCATTGTGATGCGCCGCCACGCCGTTGACAACCTCCTCTTGCTCACCGCTCTTGCGCAGGAACTCAGCTCCAATCAGCGCGTGCGGACCTTCCACTGTATGGTCCAACGCCTTGCCTATATCATGGAAGAATCCTATCCGCCGCGCCTGCACGGGATCCTGTCCCAGCTCAGAGGCCATCAGCCCCATCAAATGGGCAACCTCCACCGAGTGCTGCAACACATTCTGCGTGTAACTACTCCGGAACTTCAACCGCCCCATGCAGCGCAAAACCTCCACCGGCACACCCTGCACATTGGCCTCAAAAGCAGCGGCCTCACCAGCATCAAAAATACTTTGATTGATATCCTCGGTGACACTCGCCACCACATCCTCAATCCGCTGCGGATGGATGCGTCCATCCGCCACCAATAGCTCCAGCGATTTTTTGGCAATCACGCGTCGGATAGGGTCAAAGCCGGAGATCACCACCATCTCAGGGGTGTCGTCCACCAGCAGCGAGACCCCAGTCAGCGCTTCCAAGGCCCTGATGTTACGTCCCTCACGCCCGATAATACGCCCCTTGATCTCATCGCTCTCCAGCACCACCGAGCTGGTCATGATCTCGCTGGCATGCGCAGTGGAGTAGCGCTGCACCGCCATGGCGACAATCCGAGCGGCCTCGCGGTCGGCACTCTCTTTAGTCTCCTCCTGTACCCTGCGGATCAGGTTGCCGGATTCACCACGCACCTCGTTCTCGGCCTTGACATACAACTCCCGGCGGGCCTGCTCATGGGTCATGCCAGCCAGATTCTGCAACTGGTCATCCGCTTCAGTACGCTTCCTCTGAACATTCTTCTGCTCCTGATGCAGCCGATCCGACTCCACACGATATTTCTCCACATTGGTTTCAAGCTGTTGCTCTTTTTCATCCAGCGCAACGCTGCGTTTATCCAGCTTTTCCTCACGTCCAGTCAAGCGGTCGGCAACTTCCAGCAGCTCTCCTCGGCGCGCCTTAGTGCTTTTCTCAAATTCCTCACGCGCCTTAACCACCTCCGCACGCGCCAGAATGTCCGCCTCTTTGAGTTTGTTCTTAACCTCAATGTCCGCCTCCTCCAGCACCAGCTTCGCCCGTTTCTCAATCGCATCCGCCTGCCACCGGCCCACCAGACCGCGCAGGGCGTAACCGCCCAGCACCCCTGCCATGCCGAACAAAAGGCCAACAGTGGCATCACTAAAATCATACCAGTCTAAAGATGTCATTTGAAAAATATCCTGAAAATTTGAGTAATTTTTAATAATAGAATATTTTGCCTTGAATTACCACTAATGACTTGCCTGAAATCAGAAAAAGAGTATATTGTTAAACCTTCTGCGGAGAAGGAGTATTGCTCTGACCCAAGGAGAAGCATGGTTATGCCGACGAACACACTCTGAGCCCGCTCTGTTTTGTGTGCTCTTCCTCCGCAAAATGATTAAAATAAGGAAGAACTCACATGCAAGCAACAGATAAAATTAAACAGGAAACTCGAAAATTTAAAACCGCCGCTGATTACACCCGCAATTTTATTATTCGTGATCAGATCGACCCCTATCTCAAAGACGGTCACTATATCAATGAAAACCGGATCATGCGCCAACTGGCTGCCGCTTCCGCGCGCCCCAATCCCAATGACCCGGTGCGGATCCGTGAAATTCTGGCCAAGTCGCGTCAAATCGAAACCCTCCTGCCCGAGGAGACCGCCACGCTGATGCAGGTCACCGACAAGGCGCTGCTCGCCGAGATGGCCGCAACCGCACTGGCTGTCAAGAAAGCAGTCTATGACAACCGCGTGGTGATGTTCGCCCCACTCTATTTAAGCAACCTTTGTGTCAATAATTGCGAATACTGTGGATTTAAATCGTGCAACAATGATCAAAAACGCGTGATGCTCACAATGGAAGAGGTGCGCCGCGAAATCGAGGTGCTGGCCGGCAAACTCGGACACAAGCGGCTGATCGCGGTTTACGGGGAACATCCCACCACCTCAACCGCGTATATCGCCGAAACCATCCGGACCGCCTACGCGCAGGATATCAAGGCACCTAACGGCGCGCCTGTCGGTATTCGCCGCGTAAATGTCAATGCCGCCCCCCTGCCCATTGAGGACCTGAGGGTACTCAAAGAGGTTGGCATCGGCACCTTTCAAGTCTTTCAGGAGACCTACCACCGCGCGACCTACGAGCGCCTCCACCCGCAGGGAACAGTGAAAGGCGACTACGACTGGCGCACAACCGCCTTTCATCGCGCCATGGAAGCTGGTGTTGATGATGTGGGTATGGGTGTGCTCTACGGGCTCTACAACTGGAAGTTCGAAATGATGTCGACCATCTGTCATACCCGCGAGCTGGAGGCCAAATACAATGTCGGTCCGCACACCATCTCATTCCCGCGGCTGGAACCGGCCAGCGGCACTGACCTGCCGTCAACCTCCCCTTATCTGATTGATGACGACACCTTCCTGCGGATTGTAATGATCACGCGCCTCTCCGTGCCTTACACAGGCATGATTGTCACCTGCCGCGAATCACCTGAGTCGCGTAACGCCTGCATCAACTACGGCATAACCCAGATGGATGCCGGCAGCAATATCGCCCTCAAAGGTTACAGCGAATATGAGAGCCAAAACCCGCAGGAGCAGGAGCGCCAGCAATTCATGCTCGCCGATACCCGGTCGCTGGAAGAGATGATCACCTACCTCGCCCGCCAAGGCATCATAACCTCGTTTTGCACCGCTGGATACCGCTGTGGGCGTACCGGCGGCTGCATCATGGATTCGCTTAAAACTGGCAAAGAGGGCAAGTTCTGCAAAATCAACGCGGTCTTGACATTCCGGGAGTGGCTCGATGACTTCGCCTCGGAAGCGACCAAAAAGATCTGCGAGCCAGTGCTTAACCAGGAGCTGCGAGCCATCCAGGAACATCTGCCCCTGTTCTACCCCACCGTCAAAGAGCACTACGACCGTATATGCGCTGGTGAACGCGACCTCTTTTTCTAAGGCGGCAGTTGCATAGAGATTTTTCGCTGTAATTTTAAAAACATATGGTATATACTATGGTAACAAATTTAAGCAAGGTTAGTAAGTTACAGGAGGCCATTCGCAGGCCATTCTGACTACTAAGCGGTACAAACTAGCATAACGGACAAAAAGCCGTTTAAAAGAGGGATAATATGACAAAGAAAGAAAAAGTTATCGATGTTTTGAACAAAGCCCGCGCCATGGAACTAATGGCCATTGGACAATATATGAACCAGCACTACGGACTGGATGATGCCGACTTTGGCGAACTGGCCGCTCAGGTGAAGCTGATCGCCGTTGACGAGATGCAGCACGCTGAACGTTTTGCGGAACGCGTCAAAGAGCTGGGAGGCGAGCCGACCTCGGAGATGTCGGATGTGGTTGCCAAGGGCCAGAAGGTTCAAGCCATTTTTCCGTTTGACGCTAAACTGGAGGACGAAACTGTTGCCATCTATAACGAATTCCTAAAAATCTGCGTTGAGAACGGCGACAGCATCAGTGCCAGGATGTTCGAAGAGATCATTGATGAGGAGCAGGAGCACTTCAACTATTTCGACAATGTCAGAGGTCACATCGAAGAGCTCGGGCCAGCCTATCTGGCGCGTATCGCCGGCACACCTTCAGCAACAGGGCTGAACACCATGGGCTTTGTGGCCCGTAAGGCACTGTAGTCACTCTGAGGACAACACGGTTTATCCGGGTTGCGGTTAGGATTGTGATCAGGATGGAAAAACATCCCTTTGCATGCCGACGAGGACGTCGGCGTTCCCAGAGATGCAGATCACTGGGCATTGGGGTCAAAACGGTTGTTTTTTGGGGTAGAAAAATAGAGGGGTAGAAAAATCTGTTGCAGCCTGGCAGATTTAAGGTAAGAAAATTGGGGTAAGAAAATTTTGCACCGTGCTAATTTTTAACTCCGAATAACGCGAATGACGCGAATGCTCATAAAAAAGAGGTCACGCCTTTTGTGCGGAGCAACGTAGGTCCGATTTCCAATCGGACATGTCCGGTTGGAAACCAAGGCGCGAAGCAAGGAGGTCGTCCGCTATGCGGGCGACTGCGAGTGGCAGGCGAGTGATCAGGTTATAGGCAGAATGGTCGGCCGCACCTTCGGTTTACGATGGCGGCGACGATGCTGGTTGACGAGTCATTTTAGGGGTTAGGGAGCTGGATGGGTTAGGGGGTTTACGATGGCGGCGACGATGCTGGTTGACGAGCCCCCGCATGATCCCAATCGTACACCAACATCGTCGCACAGCATCGTCAACCCATGTCGCTGGTAAAGTGACTACTACACATGCGCTGCACTGCGGTGTGCAAGGGTTGTCGTTCGGTGTAGTAGCCACTCTACGAGCGGCAGTGTAGTAGCCGTTCTATGAGCGGCAGTGTAGTAGCCGCTCTATGAGCGGCATTTTGCAACAGGCTCATGGAAAGTGCGCCCTGGGGAGTAGGGTTGCTTCTACGAAGCAATTAGCGGACAGAAATGAATTATGGCTCGGCAAGGAGTAGAATATCTTCATAAGGCCGCGCCTGTTTCGGGAATTCCTGCATCAGTGTTCGCGTCACCTTCTCGAAGACCTCAGGTGGGTAAACATTGATTGCTTGATGATTCAATTTAGACTTGTCTGCCATTTGTTCGCTCACATCAACTTCTTGCGCAAAAAGTTGGATGCCGCGTAATTTCATGCGCTCTTCTTCGCTCCACTCCGGCAGGGTCAGCCATTTGGCGTTGAGCGTTACCAAGTGTTGTTTGTATTCCGGCTCAGAGGTCACCCGTAAAAGTTCTTTCGGAGCAGGGTCATCCTCTTGGATAGCACGTCACGACTTATTAATATTTATAAAAAATCAGTTGTTGCAGGCTTTGTCAAAACAAACTAGTTTTTGTACAATATTATCCTTAAAACGAGTTTCTTCTGATTCTTTATTATTTTCCTGTTGACAGCAGAGCGGTGTTTCTATATAAAGAAACACCAACAGAGGAAACTCTCTGTTTGAACTGGAGATAAACAATGCTTTTAAAGAGATATCCAAGCCGTGAAGAGTTTCATGCAATGATCAAAGAGGGATCTGTGGTGCCTGTCGGGATGAAAATGCTGGCCGACAAAGAGACCCCGGTTTCGATCCTCTCCCGGTTTGCGGAAAAAGCCCCGCACCTTTTCCTGCTGGAAAGTGCCGAGGGCGGCGAGAACTGGGGGCGTTACAGTTTTTTGGGAATCTCGGCCCAGGCGACGGTCACGGTCTTCAGCCGCGATGTGCTGATTCGCGAGGGAATTGAGGAGAAACGCATACCGCATCACAACGACCCCTTTGCGGTTCTGCGTGATTTGCTCGCCCCCTACCAGCTGGCTCAGCTGCCAGGTCTGCCCCCTTTCTGCGGCGGTCTGGTGGGATACTTCTCTTATGAGTGCATCCACTTTATTGAACCCAAAGTCCCCAACAACCTGCCACCTGACGCGCCCATGGCTGAGTTTATTATCCCTGACACGCTGCTGGTTTTTGACAATATTGCGCACACGCTGGATATCATCGCGCTCTCTTTTGAGTCGGCCCTGGAGAGCGACAAACGCTACGACCGCGCGGTCGCCCGGGTGGAAGAGGTCTATAAAATCATACAGATCCAAAACCCCAACGATGAGGTCAAAAACAAAAACCCGCTGAGTATGCCGCACCCCACCATGGAAGCGGAGAGTTATAAGAACATGGTTCGGAGTGTTAAGAAAAACATCTACGAGGGTGATGTGATTCAATGTGTGCTCTCGCAGAGCTTTGTCGGCCCGGCACCGGATGATCTGGTGAGTCTTTACCGCGCACAGCGCTACATCAACCCCTCCCCCTATCTCTATTTTATCAAGGCCAACGGCTGCACCCTGATCGGATCTTCCCCTGAGACCATGATCCGGCTCAACCAGCGCAGCGCCTGCCTGCGCCCGATTGCCGGCACCCGCCATCGGGGTCAAACCGAACAGGAGGATCGCACTCTAGCCGATGAGCTGCTGCAGGACGAGAAAGAGCGCGCAGAGCATCTGATGCTGGTTGATCTGGGGCGCAATGAGCTCGGACGGGTATCGATTCCCGGCTCAGTGCAGGTGACTGACCTGATGATTGTGGAGCGCTACTCGCATGTCATGCACCTGGTTTCCAACATCACCTCTGATGTGGAGGATGGCTATGATGCCTTTGATCTCTTTAAATACTCATTCCCGGCTGGCACCCTTAGCGGTGCGCCGAAGATCCGCGCCATGGAGCTGATCGCTGAGCTGGAAGATGAGCCCCGCGGCCCTTACGGCGGCGCGGTGGGCTACATCTCATTTGACGGCAACATGGATTTCGCGATCTGTATCCGCACCGCCGAGGTCCGGCATGGCCGCCTGACCATCAGAGCTGGCGCGGGAATTGTGGCTGACTCAGATCCTGATTTGGAGTGCCAGGAGACAATCAATAAGGCGGGCAGCATTGCCCGCTCAATTGAGATGCTGAAAGAGATGCAAGAAACAGTAGCCTGTAAAGCGTGAACTGTAAACTGTAAACTGTGAACTGCAAACTGCAAACTGTAAAGGGAGAGCCATGATTTTAGTCATTGATAACTACGATTCATTTACATACAACCTGGTTCAATATCTGCGAGAAATGCAGAGCCAGGTCGAGGTGTGCCGCAATGATGCCATCACCATAGCCGAGCTGGAAACAAAAGATTTGGAGGCGATCGTGATCTCTCCTGGTCCTGGGCGGCCCGAGGGGGCTGGCATCTCCATGGAGGTGGTCAAAGCCTTTGCCGGTCGAATACCGATTCTCGGAGTCTGTCTGGGACACCAGGTGATCGGCGTGTGCTACGGAGCAAAAGTTGTGCATGCCAAGAAACTGATGCACGGCAAAACCTCGGAGGTCACCTGCGACGGAGAGTTCATCTTCAAAAACCTCGGGGCGCACCCCATCAAGGCCATGCGCTACCACTCACTGGCCCTTGAGCGCGCGACACTACCTGACACACTGGTTATCACCGCTGAAACCGATGATGGCGAGATCATGGGTGTGCGTCACAGGGAGCTACCGGTTTTTGGAATCCAGTTCCACCCTGAGTCGATCATGACACCCACCGGCAAACGCATCCTCAGAAACTTTTTGAAGCTGACAAAGGCAGGCTAATGATGGAGTATCCAAAATTATTAAAGAAGTTAATCGCGCGGCAGGATTTGACCGAGAGCGAAAACTATGCGGCCATTACAGCCATGCTTAGGGGCGAGATGAGCCCAGGTCAAAGCGGCGCTTTTCTGGCAGCCCTGGCAGCCAAGGGTGAGTCAATCAGTGAGATCACCGGCGGTGCCCGAGCCATGCGCACCGCCGCCACACGGGTGCAGTCTTTATCCAATGACACGCTCGACACTGTTGGCACCGGCGGCGATGGCGGACGGACATTCAACATCTCCACCACGGTCTCCTTTGTGGCAGCCGGGGCGGGTGCAATTGTTGCCAAACACGGCAACCGCGCCAGCTCAGGGATCTGCGGGGCGGCTGACTGCCTGGAGCGGCTGGGATTCAATCTGCAGGTTGAACCAGAGATCATGGAAGAGGCGCTGAATGAAATTGGTATCTGTTTCCTCTTTGCGCCCTCCTTTCACAGTGCCATGCGTCACTGCGCAGTAATTCGTAGGGAAATGGGAGTCCGCACCATCTTCAACATGCTCGGCCCCCTCACCAACCCGGCTGGCGCCACCCGGCAGTTGATCGGTGTCTTCGCCCCTGATCTGACCGAGACCTTTGCCAGCGTGGCGCGGCAGCTCGGTGCCAAACGCGTTCTGGTGGTACACGGACACGATGGTATGGATGAGATCACCCTGACCACCACCACGCGCTGCTCAGAGCTGAACAACGGCACCATCAAAACTTATGACATTGATCCGCTGCAATGGTTTGAAGAGCTGTGCAGCCCAGTTGAACTTGAAGGGGGCGCGCCGGAGGTCAATGCCGAGATCACCAAACAAATTTTGAGCGCGAAGATTCAGGGTGCCAAGCGCGATATTGTGCTGCTCAACTCAGCGGCCTCGCTGCTGGCCTGCGGCATGGCCGCGACGATTGAGGAGGGCATCGCTCAATCGAAGGAGTCCATTGACAGCGGCGCCGCGCTCGACAAACTCAACCGGCTGATTGATTACTCGAAGAGTTGATGCACGTGTGGGTGCTCTCAAGTGCTAAACATAACCACGAACTTACCAATGACATTTTTAGACAAAATACTTGATGCAAAGCTGCGCGAAATCGCAGAGTGCAAGAGACGCGTCTCTCCGGCTGAAGTTGAGCGGATGGCCGCTCTCCGCAACGATTTCCGCGGGTTTGAACGCTCTGTGAACCAGGATGGAGTGCGCATTATCGCCGAGATTAAACGCGCCTCACCCTCCAAAGGGGAGATCAACCTTGACCTCAATCCAGCCGCGCTCGCTGTTGCCTACCAGGCGGGCGGAGCAGCCGCGCTCTCGGTGCTCACAGAACCGGCTTTTTTCAAGGGCTCGCAGCGGGATTTGCAGCTGGCGCGCGAGGCTGTCTTGCTGCCGGTCCTGCGTAAAGACTTTATTGTTGACCCCTATCAGGTTTATGAAAGCGCGGCCATGGGGGCGGATGCGATTCTGCTGATCGTCAGAATACTGGATGACGAAAGCCTGCACGCACTGCACCAGCTGGCTCGCAATCTTGGCTTGGATGTTCTGACAGAGGTCTTTGATGAGCAAGATGTCGCGCGCGCGGCGGCACTCAAGGCCCCGCTGATCGGCATCAACAACCGTGATCTGGCCCACTTTAACACAGAGATCAACCATGCGGCCAGGATTGCCAAACTGCTGCCAGCGGGCACATCGGTTGTGGCGGCCAGCGGTGTACAGAGCCAAGCTGACATTGAACTGAACCTGCGCCAAGGAATCCGGCGTTTCCTGATCGGTGAAGCCCTGGTCAGAGAAACCGACCCGACGGCAACCCTCAAGGGGTGGATTGGCGGGAGTTCTAAAGTGATAATGAAGTAGTGCAAGCATCCTGCTTGCAGATGAAATTTCTGGCGATTATTGGCCCCACGAGAGCGTGATAATGAAGTAGTGCAAGCATCCTGCTTGCCATGGAATTTCATTTAAAAATGAAGCGGAATAAGGAGGCGGAATCGAGATCGAGATCGAGGTCAAGGTCGATTTTATGCGCTTTTCGATACCGATTCCGATGCCGACCCCGACCCCGAATTGCAGGCAGGTCGAAGCTGTAGGGCGCGGGCCGTGACCGCGCCGGCAAACGACAGTGTAGTGCAGTGCGAGCCGTAAGCTGCCAGGGCAACCGCCCACAAACGAGCCCCCCGCGGTCACGGCCCGCGGCTACAGTGCTGCGCACGCTGCAAGGGATGCGCCAGCCGAGTGATAGGTAAGCTTTGTCGCGAACTTTGTCGAAAATAAATGAGATAGAAGGATCGACAAAGTTTACGACAAAGACAAAAAACACAAGAAAACACCTTAAACCATTTGAAGTTATAGGCTGGCCAACACGGAGACCCATGCGATTACATGGCTTAAAAATTTGCGGAATAACCAGCAGCCAGAGCGCCTGCTTCTGCGTTGAGCAGGGCGTTGGCGCACTTGGGGTTGTGTTCTACCCGCCCAGCCCGCGCAATGTGAGCGCGGGGCAGGCAGCGGAGATTTTCCGGTGTGTGCCTGAGACAGTGGCCAAGGTGGGAGTTTTTGTGAACATGCCGGTGGAGCAAATTCTCCAAGTTGCGGCGGAGGCCCGCCTGACCTCCATCCAGATGCATGGGAACGAGAGTAACTATGATATTCAATGTGCGTTGCAGGCAGGATACAGAGTTATCAAAGTCCTGAAAAGCAGCGGTGAAAAACTTTTAAAAAAGGCTGATAACCTGCCACCGCAAACCGGAGTTATGGTAGAATCAGCGTCTGGATTACTGCCGGGCGGCAACGGCACCGCATGGGAGTGGGCGGGTGCCGCGGCACTCTCCGGCAAACACGATTTCGCGCTGGCCGGTGGATTAGCGGCGGCCAATCTATTGCAAGCGGCGGCGGCTTCGGGTGCGAACGCATTTGATCTCAGCTCGGCGGTGGAGAGCCAGCCAGGGGTCAAAGACCATCAAAAAATTCTGGAGCTGGTTGCAGCGGCGACCCATTTAAAGTGTAATCAAATATTTTGGAGAAGATAAAAATGGCGAATTGTAAACTTGAAAACATCAATATTTCCTCAACGGCTTTGCTCTCGCCGCCCCGCGAGGTTCGTCAGGAAATTCCGCTCACAACCGAACTAATGTACCGTGTGCAGCAGTTCCGCCAAACTATGGAGCAGATCTTTGACGGCGAAGATCCGCGTCTGCTGGCGATCGTAGGTCCCTGCTCCATCCACAACCTCGAAAGCGGGCGGGAGTACGCGGCGCGTCTCAAAAAATTGAGCGATGAGATTGCGGATTCGGTGTATGTTGTGATGCGCGTTTACTTTGAAAAACCGCGCTCAGTTCTCGGCTGGAAAGGGTTAATTAACGATCCCTACATGAACGACACCTTTCATATTGGCGAAGGAATTCGTATGGCGCGTCACTTTCTGAAAACTATCGCGACCATCGGGCTGCCAGCCGCCACCGAGATCCTTGACCCCCTGATGCCGCAGTACATCGGCGATCTGATCTCCTGGTCGGCCATTGGCGCGCGCACAGTTGAGTCACAAACCCACCGTGAGATCGCCAGCGGAATATCCACACCGGTTGGATTCAAGAACTCCACCGACGGGTCACTTGCGACGGCTATTAACGCGATGCAGGCTGCTATGGGACAGCACCATTTTTTAGGCGTGACCGAAGATGGGCTGCCAGCTGTTTTCAACACAATTGGCAACTCCTATCCACAGCTTGTGCTGCGGGGCGGTAAAAAGCCGAATTACAACGCGGAAATCATCCAGCAGTGCGAAGAGTCACTGCGCAAGGCCAGTGTCCCAGCCCATATTATTGTTGATTGCAGCCACGGCAACTCCAGCAAACGCCCTGAGCGGCAATGCGATGTTATGCGTGATCTGCTGACCCAGATTGAAAATGGCAACCGCTCAATCAAGGGATTTATGCTGGAGAGCAATCTGGAGTGGGGCAACCAGCCCATGACTGGCGACCCGCGGAAGTTACGTCCCGGTGTGTCAGTCACCGATGCCTGTATCGACTGGAAGACAACCGAGCAGATTTTAAAAGAAGCGCACCAGCGCTACAGTGCGGTGCTTGCAGCCCGCGGCTGAGGGGGTAACTCTTAATCATAATCCTTATCAAGCAGCGGTGATCAGGGATGGGCGAAAGAGACAAGGATTGAGATTAGGATTAAGATTAGGATGTGCATCCCTCCTAATCACAATCTTAATCATAATCCTTATCAAGCAGCGGTGATCAGGGATGGGCGAAAGAGATAAGGATTGAGATTAGGATTAAGGAAATCAGTGCCTGTCCCTAAGCGGTGCCTAAGCGGTCCCTAAGCGGTGCTGAAACTACGACCAAGTGGCCAAGTTATAGGCAAGTGATTGGCAAGTCGAAGCTGTAGGGCGCGGGCCGTGAACGCGCCGGCGAACGACAGTATAGTGACACGCGAACCGAGGCTGTAGGGAGGCGGGCCGTGAACGCGCCGGCGAAGCGATAGTATAGTGCAATGCGAGCCGTAAGCTGCATGGCGACTGGCCACAAACGAGCCCCCCGCGGTCACAGCCCGCGGCTACAGTGCGGCGCAGGCTAGAAGGGCGCGCCAGCCAAGTTATAGGTAAGGAGCAAAGATTGTCGTTCGGTGTCGCTCACAGAGCGACTACTACAGATGCGCTGCACTGCGGAATGCAAGGATTGTCGTTCGGTGTAGTAGCCGCTCTATGAGCGGCATTGCATGTTTTGTGTCGCTCTTAGAGCATCTTAGGGCGACGATAGCGGGTGCTCCGCCTTCCATTTGTTCGGCGTGGCATGCGATAGCGGATTACGATTAAAAATACATGGAGAACCCCTTAACCCATTTGAAGTTATAGGCACGAAAATTATGAATAAAGAAAAAGCAAACTTGATTGGAGCGTACCCAGACGCGACAGGACACTTTGGAACCTACGGCGGGCGCTATGTGGGCGAGACTCTGATCGCCTCGCTCACCGAACTGGAAGAGGCTTGGAAATCCGCTAAAAACGATCCAGAGTTCATGACGGAGTTCCGCTCCATGTTGCGCGATTACGCAGGACGGCCCACACCACTGGATTATGCCGGGAGGCTGTCAGAGGATATCGGCGGCGCACGGATCTATCTCAAACGTGAAGATTGCGCGCATACCGGTGCCCATAAAATCAATAATGTAATCGGCCAAGGACTGCTGGCCAAGCGTATGGGCAAAAAAAAGGTCATTGCCGAAACCGGTGCCGGACAGCACGGTGTGGCAACTGCCACCATCGCGGCCCGCTTTGGCATGGAGTGTAAGGTCTTCATGGGCGAGGAGGATATTCGGCGCCAAGCCCCCAATGTGCTGCGCATGCAGTTACTCGGTGCCGAGGTGATCCCTGTCACGGCTGGCACCAGCACCCTCAAAGATGCAATGAGTGCGGCGCTGCGCTACTGGGTGGCTGAGGTGGAGGAGACCTTTTATATCATCGGCACGGTTTCTGGGCCGCATCCCTACCCGGAGATGGTACGTGATCTGCAGCGCGTGATTGGCGATGAAGCCCGCGGCCAGATGCTGAAGCAGGTGTGTAGACTCCCGGATCTGCTGGTCGCCTGCGTTGGCGGTGGCAGCAACGCCATGGGTCTTTTTTATCCCTTCCTTGATGACCCGTGCGAGATGGTGGGGGTGGAGGCGGCAGGCCTTGGGCTGCATACGCGGCAGCATGCAGCGTCGATCAGCGGCGGCTCACCCGGTGCTCTGCACGGAGCGATGACCTATCTGCTGCAGAGTGAAGAGGGGCAAATTCACGAAGCCTGGTCGATCTCAGCCGGGCTGGACTACCCTGGCGTTGGACCGGAGCACGCCCTGCTGCACGACCTCCAGCGTGTCACCTACCAGGGGATTACCGACCTTGAGGCTGTCGAGGCATTTCAGAAGCTCTGTAAATTTGAGGGCATTATTCCGGCTCTGGAAAGTTCACACGCGCTGGCATACGCCATCAAAGAGGCAAAAAACCGGACAGCGGATGAGATTATTCTAGTCTGCCTCTCGGGCAGAGGTGACAAAGATTTGGCCCACATCACCGAATATCTGCAGACCAACAAACTAACGAGCTAACAACCATGAACAGAATTGACAAAACATTCCAGAAATTAAAGCAGGAAAACCGTAAAGCGCTAATCGCCTTCATCACAGCGGGCGATCCTGATTTTGAGACGAGTTTTCAGATTCTCAAAGCCGCCTGTGAAGCGGGAGTCGATATCCTCGAGCTGGGGGTGCCCTTCTCTGATCCAACCAGTGATGGACCGGTGATAGAAGCAGGTTCAGCAAGGGCACTTAAATCCGGCATGTCACTTACAAAAACATTTGAGCTGGCAGCGCAACTGCGGCGGGTAGTCGACACACCAATTGTGCTTTTCAGCTACTATAACCTACTTTTCAAATATGGGCTGGACAAACTTGCATCTCAAATGACCAACGTAGGCATAGATGGGCTGCTGATAGTTGATTTGCCCCCGGAAGAGGCGGGCGACCTTAAAAAGGCACTCTCCGAGACAGATATCCATATTATCCGGCTGGCAGCTCCCACCACCACCCATGCAAGGCTCGAGATGCTGGTTGACGGCGCGGGGGGCTTTCTCTATCTGATCACCCGCACCGGGGTCACAGGGGCTGGCGGGCTGGACTACAGCGCAATCGAAAAACACACCGCTGAAGTCAAAGCTCTCTGTCCCCTGCCGGTCTGCCTTGGGTTTGGCATCAGCACCGCTGCGGATGCGGCGCAACTCGCGCCCATGGCGGATGGGCTGATAGTTGGCTCTGCCTTTGTGCGCATAATCGCTGGAACAGATGATAAAAGCCAGATGCCATTGCTGATTGCGCAGAAGGTTAAAGAGCTGCGCAACGGGATGGATGGGGGGAAGTTCTAAAGTGAAAAGATCGCGTCTCTGGCGCGGAAGCAACGTAGGTCCGATTTCCAATCGGACATGTCCGGTTGGAAACCGGACCTACTGGAGTTCGGCTTCGCCTTCGGTTTACGATAACGGCGGCGATGCTGGTGGACGATTTTCAATGGCGGAGTTTTTAATCGCAATCCGCTATCGCATGCCACGCCGAACGAATGGAAGGCGGGTCGCCGCTATCGTCTTTGCGCTTGATACTCGCGCCACATAGCGGTAACATATAACAATTCTTTTAGCCAGAGTGGTGGAATGGCAGACACACCGGACTTAAAATCCGGAGCGGGTAAACCGCGTGGGGGTTCGAGTCCCCCCTTTGGCACCAGTTGTACACTTTAAAACCAGAGTTTCCTCCTTTGCCTAGAACTTGGGGTCGGAGTAGGGGTCGGCATCAGGGTCGTTTTTTGCGTTTTTCGATACCGATTCCGATAGCGACCCTGACCCTGGGCAACAGGCCAGCTTTGTCGCTGACTTTCGGCTTCAACTATGTGTCGCTCATCAGGTGTCGTCCCGCAAGCGGAACTATGCCCGCCGCTGGCGGGTACCTGAGTAGTTACCAAAAAATCGTTATTAGAGGTCAGTATGTCTTACTCTTTCAGATTCGTCCGCGAGGCTATGGTTCTTTCTTGCATGACGAGTGCTGCGGTTTTCGCTCTGGGTCTGCCCGACCTGGTGCCGATGCCGAAGCGCTACGAGCCGCTGGACGGTTGTTTCGTGGTCAGCGGCGTACCCCTGCATATCGAGTTGGGCAACCGACAATGTGAGTTGGGTGCGGCAGACGTGGCGGCACGCATCGCGGAGCTGGGGAAAACGGCAGGGCCGATCGGGCCGATCGCCGACTCTTCGTCGCCGGGCATCTATCTTCTGACTGCCGACAGTCCAGCAGGCGCCACCTTAATCAAAGAGTTGGCGCTCGACATTACGACCGACGATCCCGGGCCGCAGGGGTATGTGATCCACCCGGCAGGCAAGCGCCTTCTGGTGATTGGCAGCGATTCTGTCGGAGCGCTCTACGGCGCGATGACCCTGCGCCAGATGCTGCGTACGGATGCCGCTGGTTCGGTGAGTATCGTCCCTGCGCGTGTGTATGACCAGCCGGATTATCGTTATCGCTCCGACATGTCCTGCGGGCGCGGCCTCCGGAGCTGGACGTTGGGCGAAACAAATGTGCTGGCGGGGTACAAGGCGGGGATCGACTGGATGGCGCGGTTCAAGATCAATCTGATGTCGGACTACCATCATCTGATCAACTTCAGAGCCGACGCGCGTAGCATCGGCGCGGAGACACGGACCTTGGTGGGGGAGATCAACCGCTATGCTACGGCGCGCGGTATTTACCCGATCCTGTGGCGCAACACCAGCATCGGAGCAGGCGGGTTCGATGCCAAGCGCCCGGAGTTCCAGAACTGGGATTGCCTGGCGCAGACCTCCCACGGCGATGACATCTATTACTGCTGGTCGCGCGACGACCTGGCGCGCGAAACCATTACGCGGACCATGCGACTGTTCAACGAATGCGGGTTCAAGATCCTGGCCTTGCATCCAGTGGACGGCGGCGGCATCACTGATCCTGAGATCTGGAGCCGTCGCTGCCGGGAGTGCCGCCGCCGGTTCGGCAACGACCGCTGGCGCGGGAGCGTACACCAGTTTGGTCTGTGGTCAAAGGCGTTCAAGCAGACGGCGGCGCCGGACGCGCTGTTCGCCTCCTGCATCTATCCGTACACTGCCGGCTACGCAGATTTCAGAAATTTCAAGGTGCCAGAGGAGCTGTGGCGCAAAAACAGCGTGGACTACTGGCAGCACGTGCATGACGACATCGATCCGGCGATTATTCCAATGAGCTGGATGTCGCGCCCAGACCAGATGCAGGCCTACCGTGAAAAATTCTCGGGCCGACCGCTGTTCATCTACGCGCACAGTTTCGTGCCAGCCGGGTATTTCGGGAGTTGGCACCGCCTGAACGGCAGCAATTATTCCGGCGACTCACGCGATCTCTTCTACCTCGCCGCCGGGTTCTACCAGCACGAACGTTGGATGAACGCGATCTGCTCCGGGGAGTATGCTTGGAATACCACAGCACCGGGCAGTGAGGTGTTCAGCGGATTGTATTACGATATTGAGCGCGATCACACCGAGCCGCCGGAAGTCTTCGAAGAGTGGGTGCCGCGCGTCTGCCGCGCGTTCTTCGGCCCGGAACTGGGGACCTTGCTGGCCCCGGTCTATCAAGCTGGTGTCCAGAATGACTACATCATGGACCCCGGTACAGCATTGGCGAATGCCAACAAGCAGCGCAGGAAACCGATGGCGGACGTGGACCCAGAGGACAAGGAAGGCAAGACATCCGTCGCTGTCTCCTTGCCAGATCTGCAGGACAGCGTTGCACGCATGGCAGCTCAGGTCAAGGCCACCGAACGCGCCTGGGACGCCCTGCAGGCGGCCTTCCCGCTTCGTGAGAAGATAGATCCGTACCGTCGACGTCTTCTGGTACACTACTACCGGCGCATGCCCCTGTGGCACCTGACAGCACGTGTGCGACACGCGCTTTACACCGCCAACGCATATGAAAAAGCGAATGACCTCGCTGGCGCACGTCAGGCACTGAAGGACGGGTTGCGCCATTTCGAAGCGGACTGGCAGGTTGCTAATCTGGCGCAGGAGCAGTCGCGCAGCGAGAAGGACATGACGGCCCTGCCACCGCTGCACAAGCACGGCGATGTGCGGCCGGTCCCCACGGAATTGAAGCGCGAGCTGGAAACCCGCCTAGCCGGTCTGGACGCGAAGCTACGTCCGCTGGAATAGCAAATGCCTGAATTGACCGTCTGGATCGCGATGCACCCCGCACGCAATGCCACTAAATTTGATGGGTACGTGAATGCCGTGTTGATGCGCGGCGCGGTGAAGTGGTTCACCAGCGTGCCACTGAAAAAGAAATAACACAACTCAAAAAAGGAGCAGTCATGCACCGAATAATAATAATAACCTCGACCTTGCTGGCTGGGTTTGCACCGTTACTTTGCGGACAGACCACCTGGCATGTGGCAACCAACGGCGTGGATACAAACACGGGACTGGATTGGAATTCGCCTTACCTTACGATCGGCAAGGCGGTTGTTCAAGCAGTTGGAGACGATGCGATCATCGTCTCGAACGGCTTGTACGAGACATCGGCTTCCATCGTTTTGTCCAAGGCTGTGCATCTGCGCAGCGTTAATGGACCCGAGGTCACGACGGTCCGGCGTTCCGGCGTCGCGGAATCCCGTCTTTTCCAGATCACCAGTGTGCAAGCCTCCATCTCGGGCTTCACGATCACCAACGGCAACTTGACCGGCGCGAATCTCGGCGCCGGCCTGCATATGATGGACGGGGTGGTGTCCAATTGCGTTTTTGCCGGCAACCGTGCCACAAGTAATGGCGGTGGGATATATTGCGGCGGTGGACTCGTCACGTATTGTCGGTTCTACGACAACTCAGCAGATACTGGAGGCGGGATCTATAGTGCCGGCGGCCTGATTTCCAACTGCCACTTTGAGCAGAACAAAGGGCTTTCCGGTGCCGGTGTCTCCCTGCGGGACAACGCGATCGGCCTGTATGAAAGCGTCGTCTGCAATAACCAGGCGGCTCAGAGTGGTGGCGGCATCTACGTTTTTTCCTGCACGGGCATGGTGTACAATTGCCAGGTGTATTCCAACACGGCCGTAGGCATCCGTGGTGGTGGAATATATGTAAACAATTGCGCCGCGCGCCTGGAAAACATCACCGTGTTCGGCAACCGCACAGAATCGAATAGCGGCCAAAACTACAATGGCGGCGGCGGGCTTTGGATCAGTGCCCCCGGGGGGCAAAAAACTCTTATCCGTAACGCCCTGATTTACAATAATTACAGCTACGAAAGTGGCGGCGGCATCTACATCTACAGCTCCAGTATCATTGAAAACAGCACGATCGTCAGCAACTATGCCGCGTTCAGTTCAGGGAACCTTTACGGCGGCGGCGGCGGGCTGACAATGTACAACTCGAGCGGCACAACAAACACGGTGAGGAATTGCATCATCCAGTTCAATAATTGCGCCTATGGCGCCGATAACTGGATGTTCCGGGGGGCGGCAGGCAGCGTGACGTACACCAACAACTGCATGGGGCCGGGGGCGAATCGTAACGTTTTT
>JBAYXX010000072.1:0-21899 GCA_041673345.1 Kiritimatiellia bacterium | reverse complement strand
ACATACTATGCAGTTCTGGCAAGTGTTATTTGTTAAAAAGAGCAAAAAAGGGCTGTTTTTAGGCTAAAAACGGCTATTTTGGGGGTAAAACAAGGAATGAGGGTTCGATTCCCTCCGTTCCCACCAAAAAAACAGCTCGCGCAGCAGAGCTTTAACCAAGGGTTGTTTTTTATACAATCCGAGAAAAACAATCAAACACAAGTTCACGACTGTATTAACGCAAAGGATAACACATGGACATCTCGTTGGTTGACAAATTAATCATCATTGGATTTCTTGTCTCAGTGGTTGTGATCGGTGCTGCCGCGGCACGCCGATCAGGTAAAAGCGCCGATGCGTTCTTTCTATCGGGTCGTTCAATGCCTTGGTGGTTGCTGGGTATTTCGATGGTGGCCTGCACCTTCTCCTGCGACACGCCCAACCTTGTGACCGACATTGTGCGCACCAAGGGAGTCTCCGGCAACTGGGTTTGGTGGGCCTTTCTACTGACCGGCATGCTGACGGTCTTTGTCTATGCCAAGCTCTGGCGCCGCTCGGCACTCAACACCGACTTGGGATTTTACGAAATCCGTTACAGCGGCAAACCAGCCGCCGTGTTGCGCGGTTTCCGCGCCCTCTACCTCGGAGTCCTCTTCAACATTCTGATTATGGGCACTGTTTCACTGGCTGCTATTAAAATCGGGCAGATTGTTTTTGGACTCTCACCGATTCTAACACTGGTCTATGCCTCTGTAGGCCTGGCGATTTACGCCACTCTCGGCGGCCTCACAGGCTCAATCTGGGCCGATTTCTATCAGTATACGATTGCCATGGTCGGCGCCTTCTACGCCGCGTCTTATGCGGTTAAGTCAGCGGATATCGGCTCATTCACCACGCTCAAAGAGCTCTTTGCCTTTTCCGATGTCCAGGCCAAAATGGATATTTTTCCCTCCTTCTCCGGCGATTTATCAACCTTAATGACGCTTCTGATTCTGCCGATTGCGGTGCAATGGTGGAACGTTTGGTATCCCGGTGCCGAGCCTGGCGGCGGCGGTTACATTGCCCAGCGCATGCTCTCGGCAAAGGATGAGAAGAACGCTGTGGGAGCCACACTGCTCTTCAACTTCCTGCACTACGCTATCCGCCCCTGGCCCTGGATCGTCGTGGCCTTGGTTTCTCTGGTCCATTTCCCTATCACCCCGCAGGTCCAACAGGACGCGGCTAATCTCTGGCTGAAATCCAATCAAGAGATTGTTCAACAATACGACAAAAACAAGGCGATTCTCGCCGAACCGATGCGTACACAGGTGCGGCAGACAAAGGCCGATGCCAACGGTGTGGGTTCACTGGCGAAAGAGTTCCCGAATGTTGACGACCAATTCCTACGCCACGATATCGCCTACCCGGGCATGATCGCCCAGATGCCGAAAGGGTGGCTGGGACTGATTGTCGCCTCCCTGATTGCCGCATATATGTCAACCATCGCCACCCATCTCAACTGGGGTTCGTCCTATGTGGTGCAAGACTTCTACGTGCGCTTCATCGACCCTGATGTCGCCCCGAAAAAAGCGGTCGCAATAGGACGCATTGTGATGCTGGCCCTGCTTTTCCTCTCGGCGGTCGTGGCCCTTGCAATGCAGAATGCGAAGACCTCATTTGACATTCTCCTGCAGATTGGCGCGGGCACTGGTCTCCTCTACATCCTGCGCTGGTTCTGGTGGCGCATCAATGCCTGGAGTGAAATATCAGCGATGCTGATCTCTTTCGCTGTTGCCTGCTTCTTTCTACCCAACGTTGCAGGGATAAAAATGGAAGCCATCATGGAGAACGCCAAAATGTTCCAACTCATGGACTACAGCGCGTGGAAGCTGATTATCGGAATCCTGATCACAACCATTGGCTGGGTCATCGTCACCTTCCTGACACCCGCGGAAAGCCAGAGTGTGCTCGAAAAATTCTGCAGTAAAATCCGTGCCGGCGGCCCTGGCTGGCGGAAGATTGAGCTGGCATCATCAACGCCGAATGAGGCTGAAGGCTGGGATGTCCCAGCCGGTATTCTCTGCATGATGATTGGCTGTCTAGCGGTCTGGAGCGCGCTCTTCGGTATTGGCTACTCCCTGTACGGCAACTTTGTGCTGGGCCTCTCGCTACTAGGTGTCGCGTTTGTCTCGACCATCGCGCTGATGAAGCTGGTCGGACGGATCAAGCTGGATTAGTCCGTGCTGAGCACAGGCGCGCTCTGCTGATTTTTAACTACGAATGCCCGCTAATGGCCGCGAGTTGTTATTGGGCTGGGGGGGGTGTGGACATTTTAAAAACTATCACTCTGCCAATATTTTTCACCTCAAAAGTTTTTCACATCAAAAACAACGCAGCACCCCCTCTTCACGCCTTTGCGGAAGTCAGAAGAAGAATTTATTTCAAACTTTGGCTTGCTTTGCTATGTTGATAATTGCGATACTTAGAACACTTTTAGTTGGGATAGGTTTATTGATTTTTGATTGATTTTCCTGTCAGCATGATAGAACGCAGCGATTTTAACCATAGGGAACTTATTTATGAGTGTAGTACCTGTAGCAAACGTCCGTAATTTTGTCATCCTAGGCCACAGCGGAAGCGGCAAAACAGCCTTGACCGACGCCTTTGCCTATAAACTCGGACTAAATGACCGGATGGGACTTACCTCAAACGGGTCGAGTATTTCAGACACGACCGATGAGGAGAAAAACCGACGCATCACCATTTTCGCCAGTACCTTCAGCAAAAACTACACTCTGGGCGATCAGGAGTATAAACTCACCTTTACCGATGCGCCGGGATTCAGAGATTTCTACGGCCAGATATTGGGAGCGGTGCAAGCCGCCGATTTTGCCCTGATCACAGTCGATGCCACAGCGCGAGTTCAGGTGGGAACCCGCCGCGCATGGCATATCTGCAAAGAGAACGGCCTCTCCTCAATCGCATTCGTGATCACAGGTCTGGATAAAGATAATGCCGATTTTGAAAAGACCGTAGCCTCAATCAGAGATAACTTCGGTGTCAACTGCGTACCTGTAACCGCACCCGTCAGTAAAGAAGAGGTCACTAACATTCTGGATCGAGCCGAGTTGCCCCCCGATCTGGCGAACATCCACACCTCACTGGCGGAATCCGCTGCCGAGACCTCCGAAGAGCTAATGAATAAATACTTTGAGGAAGGCACACTTGAACCCGCGGAGATCAGAGCCGGACTACTGAAAGGCATCCAGGCGGGCGAGGTCCATCCCATTTACGCAGCCCTGCCGCTAACCGGAGTTGGGGTTGAACAGCTAATACAAAGCATCTGCCGCCTCCTGCCCGCCCCAGGCCACCGCCCACAAAAAGACAGTGAGGGAAATGTTATCCTCGCCGACCCTAACGGACCATTCATCGGCCAGATCTGGCGCACCGCGATTGATATCTTTATGGGACAACTCAGCTTTGTCCGCGTGATTTCAGGGACACTGAAACCGGGCATGACCGTCCTCAACACAACCACCGACACTAAAGAGAGCATCCCGGCCATGATGCTCCTGATCGGCAAAAAACAGATTCCTGTGGAGAGTGCTGGTCCCGGTGATATTGTTGCCATCCCAAAACTGAAAAAAACAAAAACCAACCACACGCTGGTGGGCGATGGTTCCGCGACCAAGATGGCGGATATACAATTCCCGCCGCCAGTGACGTTTGTCGCTATTAAAGCCAAAACCCAAAGTGATGAGGATAAAATGAGCGACGGTATTCACCGCCTGCTCAACGAAGATCCTACAATCCAATATGAAAAACAGATCGAAACCAAAGAGGTGCTTCTCAAAGGGCTGGGCGATGTGCATATCGATGTTGCCGTGGCGCTGTTGAAACAGCAGTCCAATGTGAGCGTGAACACCTTCACCCCCAAGGTGCCTTATCACGAAACCATCACCGGCAAGGGCGAAGGCCACCACAAACACAAAAAACAATCCGGCGGACGCGGTCAGTTCGGCGAAGTTTATATCCGCATCGAGCCACTGTTGGAAGGTGACGAAGAGTACTTCTGCAACGAGACTGTGGGCGGCTCTATCCCCGGCAGCTTTATACCGGGCGTCAAGAAAGGCATTGATGAAGGCATGCTCGCTGGCGCGCTGGCGGGATATCCTGTGAAGAATGTCAAGGTGCGCCTGTACGATGGCTCCTACCACGATGTTGACTCATCCGAAGTTGCCTTCAAAATCGCCGGCTCACGCGCTCTTAAAGCCGCGATGCTCGTTGCGAAGCCAGTACTGCTTGAGCCGATCATGCGGCTCAAAATCACATCACCTGAGGCCTTTATGGGCGCCATCTCAGGCGATATGCCGAATAAACGCGGACGGTTACTTGGGCTGGAGACAGATGGTGATATTCAAATCATCACAGCCGAAGCTCCGTTAGCGGAGCTCTTCAAATATTCAGCTGAACTGCGCTCCATCACCGGCGGACAGGCCTCGTTCATAATGGACTTTGTCCGCTATGATGTCGTGCCCGGGAATGTGGCGCAGAAGATTATCGCGGAAGCCGATAAAAACCGCAAGGACGACGAAGATTAATATGCGTATTGCGTATTGCAGAATTCAGACGTTAACTAAAGCGTGAAACACTGTAGCCCCGGGCCATGGCCGCGAGATGCCGCGTTCATGGCCCGCCGCATCACTTTGAAATAATGGTTAATACATGCCAAGGCCAAACGCAAGGGCCGGTAGCCCGCAGAGATGCGAAAGTCAACCGCATAACTTTTCCCGCATGTATTCATGCGAATCAATAACAGCCAGAGTAAAATCAGGTATGCTGTGGATCAAAGTCTAAGTCAAAATTAGAACTGACCGCAAAGAAATGTAGGGTCGCTTCTAAATTTGCTGTTGCAATTAGTCCCGAATTATCCTATCTTACCAGCTCATTCAAAAGACGGGGCGTTGCACAGCCTGGTAGTGCGCCAGCTTTGGGAGCTGGATGTCGGGGGTTCAAATCCCTCCGCCCCGACCATTTTTATTTCCCTTGCTTTCCGCAAAACTAGCCCTCGCAGGCAACTTCGTCCGACAGATGCTGTGCGACGATGTTGGTAGACGATTAGGATCATGCGGAAAATCGTCAACCAGCATCGTCGCCGCTATCGTAAACCGAAGGCAAAGCCGGACTCCGGTAGGTCCGGTTTCCAACCGGACATGTCCGATTGGAAATCGGACCTACGTTGCTCCCGCGCCAAAGGGCAACCTTTTTAATTTAGAACTTCTCATCTGCGTCCTCATCCATGCCCTCGGATGCATCCTCATCCTCATCCACGGCATCGTCTTCGTCCACGTCCACGTCCGCGTCGATCATCTCTTCAGGGGTTGCGGGTGCCAGCGGATCTTCCTCCGCTGTTTCACTGTTTTGGTCTGTGGGTAATTCCTCATCATCCTCAGCGGCAACCGTTGAAACAGAGACCAGGGTGTAACCCTCCTCCAGTCTCACCAGGCGGACGCCTTTGGCGGCTCTGCCAACCAGGCTGATGCCATCCACTGGCGAGCGAACCATCATCCCTTTAGAGGTGATCATGATAATTGACTGATCATCCTTAACCGCATGTGCGGCAACAACCAATCCGTTACGGCCATCATCATCTTTGATGGCGATCATCCCCTTGCCACCGCGCCGGTGCGGGGTAAAGCCCTTAAACTCTGTCCGCTTGCCATAGCCGTTCTCAGTGGCGATCACAAGGGTTGCGTCGTCATCAACAATATCCAGACTGCGCACCAGATCATCACCAGACAGCCTGATGCCGCGCACCCCAGTGGCGGTACGGCCCATACGGCGGACATCAGACTCTCTGAACCGAATGGCTTTGCCCAGAGCGGTGATCATCAGAACATGGTCGCCCTCTTGCGTCAACCGCACTTCCACTAGGCGGTCATCATCGGTGATGTTGATAGCGCGGATGCCGTTCTTATTGATGTTTTTATAATCAACCAGCGCAGTTTTCTTTACCGTTCCCCTTTCGGTTGCGAACATCACATCCACATCCTCTGCAAAGGCGCGGATCGGAAGCAACTGAGCGACTTTTTCGCCCTCTTGGCACTGCAGGAGGTTGACAATCGGTTTGCCGAACGAGGTGCGCGGCGCCTCAGGAATGTCAAAGGCGCGGGCCGCGAAAACACGCCCGAAGTTCGTAAAGAACAAGAGTGTGTCGTGGGTCTCAGCCACAAAGACCATGGTCAAAAAGTCCTCGTCTTTGATGGAGGCACCTGAGATGCCCTTGCCGCCGCGCTTCTGCTCCTTGTAAACCGTCAGCGGCACACGCTTGATATAACCGCGATGGCTGAGAGTTATCACGCAGGGCTCATCAGCGATCAGGTCTTCCATGTTGACCTCGCTCTCAACCGGCACAATCACAGAGCGTCGTTTATCAGAGCGTTTGCCGGTTCCGTTGACATACTTTTGTTTGATCTCTGCCAGGTCCTCTTTGATCAGCTCATAAATCTTATTCGAGTCAGCAAGCAGAGCTGTAAAATATTCGATTTTCTCGCACAGTTGCCGATGCTCGTTCTCCACTTTTTCACGCTCAAGTCCGGTCAGTTGATAGAGGCGCATCTCTAAGATAGCGGTCACCTGTAGATCGGAAAAACCAAAGCGTTCCACCAGCCGATCCCGGGCCTCAATGCGATTGCTGGAGGCGCGGATAATGGCGACCACATCATCCATGTTATCCAGAGCGATCAGCAGTCCGTCCAGGATGTGCTGCCTGGCTTTGGCCTTGGCCAACTCAAACTTTGTGCGGCGGGTGATGACCTCAAAACGGTGGTCAACATAGCAGCGGAAAAACTCTTTTAAGGTGAGGCGTTTGGGGCGGCCGTTGTCGATCGCCAGCATGTTGGCGCCAAAGGTGTTCTGCAACTGGGTATGCTTGTAGAGGTTGTTGAGTACCACCGGACCCATGGCACCGCGTTTAAGTTCAATCACCACCCGGATGCCGGCACTGGAGCTTTCGTCACGGATATCGGAGATGCCGTCAATCAGCTTATTGTTGACCAAACCAGCCATTTTTTCAATCATGTTGGCCTTGTTGACCATGTAAGGGATCTCAGTGATGATGATCGCCTCTTTATTCTTGTACTCAACGATCTCTGCGCAACCGCGAATAACAATCGAGCCGCGTCCCAGCTTGTACATGGCTTCAATGCCGCGCTGACCGTAAATCCGGGCGCCAGTTGGAAAATCGGGCCCTTTGACAAACTGCATCAGATCATCAATGGTGCAATGCGGGTTATCAATATAATGCGTGATGCCGTCAACCAGCTCACCTAAATTATGAGGAGGGATATTGGTTGCCATACCCACCGCGATGCCAGTGGAGCCATTCAGCAGCAGATTGGGGAGTCGGGCGGGCAACACCGTGGGCTCAAGGAACTCCTCATTGTAGTTGGGTTTGAAATCAACGGTTTCCTTATCCAAGTCATCCAGCATCTCCTCGGTCAGACGGTCCATCCTGACCTCGGTATAACGCATGGCAGCCGGAGGGTCGCCATCAATCGAGCCAAAGTTGCCCTGCCCGTCCACCAGCGGATAGCGCATCGAAAAATCCTGAGCCAGACGGACAATCGTGTCGTAAACAGCTTGGTCGCCATGTGGGTGGTACTTACCAATCACATCACCAACCACACGGGCGGATTTCTTATAGGGCTTATTCCAATCATTGTGCAGTTCGTTCATGGCGTAAAGCACGCGACGATGCACAGGCTTCAAGCCATCGCGCGCATCTGGCAACGCGCGCCCGATAATCACACTCATCGAATAATCAATATACGAGGCACTCATTTCATCCTCAATATTGATATAACTCAGCCCCTTTTCCACAACCTCATCTGGTTGAACAATGTCACTCATGATAACTCCAATTTCTAAAAAATATTAAGTTAAAATAATATCACATTTAACGGTTTACAACCAGCTCTAAAGTGCGAAAAAGTGTAACGCAACGGATAAGCGCCCGCTTATCTCCGACAAAGTTTGCGACAAAGTTTACGAGCTGGATTGCGTAATTCCACTCTGGATGGATGTTAGCTTTCCCCAGCTCCCTGCTGTCATCCTATTCATCCTGTCTATCCATGTTAAACACCCCGTCGTCCGCTTGGTTGGTCTGTGTTTTGAGTCGCTTCCAGGCATCCAGGTAGGTTTGCAGGTAGCTGTTCTCTGGTTTCTGCACCATGGATTCGAGCATGTTTTTAACTCGAAGTTGCTCCTGGAGATACTCGTCTGCCGAGAATTTTGCCGAGAAATGGGCCATGCGCAGCCACAGCAGATAGGTCGTGAGCGCATCAAAGCAGTTGTATTGAATAATTTCGTTCAGCTTTCCACTGTAAAAAAACCCGCAGACATCATCTCCGCAGGTCTCCAGTTTACCTGGAATACCGGAGAGTGTGGCGGCTTCATTTAACGAGGCGCTGTACCCTTTGCCATAGCCGCAGAAGATGCTCATTAGATCCACATCCTGGCTCTCCCATGGCTTGGCGTTCAGGCGCTGGCTCAAGGCGAGTAGCTCCAGCCCGTGAATAATCGCCCGTTGGGTGAGGATGCGCATGTCGGCGTTATGGGAGTTGTAGCCCACCAGTTGCGGCTCTCTACCCGCAAGCCCCTCCCGCAGGAAACGCCTCAGAATGTAGGGTTCGTCCTGTGTGCTGTCAGCAGGGTTCTCGGGCAGTGCCTGCAGATAGAGCTGGACGGTTCCATTGGCATTCTTACGGCGGATCAGTGTGGCAATCGAGACCACCCGGCAAAGCGCGGTCTTGAGAAAGGGCCTGGGGTTCTCCTCGGTTGCGCCGCCCTCCAGCCACATCACCTTCAGCACTTCGCTGTCCGGCAGGTCATCCGGGAGTTGATAAATCAAGCGTCCAGCGACCAGGTCTGGCACCCATTCGCAATCAAAGGCCCAGACTTCATTAGAGATATGCGAGATCATAAATATTTACCTTTTTCGTCTATTTCGTAGTTTCCGAAATTAACCATCTGTTTATGGAATATTACCCTCAGCGGCTGCCGAGATGGTGCTGTCTTCTTCCACGAGCTCTGGCTGACGCAGTTCAACTGCGCCGGTGAAATCAGCTTCAATTCGGAGCCGCAGATGGGAAGCCTCTTTGATGAGTTTGATTTTACGTGAGATCGCGGCTGCGTCAGCCCCTTCGTTGGAGCGACCACGCACCTCAAAGCTGTCGACCTTGGCTCTGTGTAGTGTTCCCTCTTTATCTTGCACATAGGTGTGTAATTGATAGAACACATGGCCCTCAAACCCTGCCAGCTTGCGGATACGGCCTCTGATCCGCACAGCGTCAAGTCCTGTGCCGGCCAGATTGACCAAGGGCGACTCCAAAACAAATTTATAGTGTCCGCTGTGCGCGACAAGCAATTGATTGCCTGCGATGCTTGCACCTGCTGATGCATGCTGCTCCTCTTTGTTTTCAAAGATATAGCGCCAGCCTGGCAGTGGATCGCCAGAGTTCAAGGCAGGTGGAAGTTTGTGCAGAAAATTACCCCCGCCCGCTTTGAGCGGATAGGCGTTAATCGCTTGCATCTGACCCTCCGGCACGGTCAGGGTCACAGAGGCAGCGGCTCGCGTTTCTATGATCCGGCGTATGAGGTAGAAACCGCCGGCAATTGAAAGGAGTACCACGAGAGTCACCAAGAAACGATATTTTTTGATAAGCTGTTGCTGGGAACTCTGGATTTTTTTCAGTGATTCAATCACGTGATCTTCATCGGCAAGTGGTTTTGTGAATGAAAGGCGCTTACGCACCTCTGGCAGCGAGAGCGCAGAGGCCCGTTGAGTGGCCCATGGAATTTCATCAAAGCCCGCCGCCGCGAGCGAACGGTTGTAGGCAATGTAGTCAAACGGCAGACGGTAGAAGACCACACTCTTCTCAACAGAGTCATAGATGCAGTAGGTTGATTCAAATGTGCCGCTACGTGGGTAACCGACCGTCCCCGGGTTGATAATATAGCGCTTCCCTTTTTCCAGAATAAAATCACAGGGAGGCAGATAGTGGGGGAGCCCGCTTGCGCCAATCACGTGGATTGCTGCCAGATGCGTGTGGCCGACAAACAGCAGTTGCTCCTGCGTGGCATCCCATGAGGGCAGGGTGTCTGCCTCACTGATGATATAATTGAAAGCGCCTGGTTTTGAGAAATCTCCGTGTGCGCACTGAAAACCCGGTCCCTTGAAGGTGAGATGCAGTGTCTCGAGCCATTGCAGAGCCTGGCTAGAGATCATCTCGCGGTGTTTGAGAACAGCCTTGCGGGCGGAGTCGGAGAATATAACTGGGTTGAGTTTGCCGCAGATGGCAGCGTCGTGGTTGCCCAGCAGGTGAACCTCAGCCACTTGGTAGATCAGCTCCAGGGTTTCGGCTGGTTGCGGACCATATCCAGCGGTATCTCCGAGGCAGATGATTTTATCAACCTTGAGGCGCGAAATATCATTTAGTACGCTTTGCAAAGCAGTTAGATTTGCATGAATATCGGATATGAAAGCATAGCGCATGAAAAGGTGGTCTCCAGCGGAACGCCGGTAGAGGGGCAGGTAGATGAAAAAAGCAGGCATAAAGCCTGCTTTTGATAAGGCGGTTGTTTAAGCTGGCTCAATGGCCTCGCTCGGGCACTCGCCTACACACGCGCCGCAATCGATACATGTGTCGGGATCAATGGAGTAAGGAGTTCCCTCGCTAATCGCATCGACCGGACAGGAGTCCTTGCAGAGACCGCATGATACACAGTTGTCGTTAATTGTATACGCCATTAATATATCTCCTAGTTTATTTAACAGCAAATTATTGCTGTGATTGTTTAGCCTGATTTTTGTCTTGTGGGTTGCTATTCTCTCAACTTACTGCTTTTTTTGCAAGCGCGGAAAGTAGCTCCTGTCACAAAAAACAAATTAAAAAAGTTTTACAACATTTTCTTTTGTCATCTCAAACATTAAAATTCGTTGCGCCAGCCAATCAGCCTCTCCATCAACTATGGTTTGCCAGACTGCCGCATATCACCAACGCCGAGGCCCGTGAATTAACCCCGGCCAAGTGGCTGGCTGCCAGGCAGGCTGAATTCCTGACAGCCTAACTGTAAGCTGCCAGTTTTTACGACCGGTCGACTTTCGGACGCTTACAGAAATAAAGCCATTGATAACATTCGAAAAATTCTGTATAAGTGTTTCATGTGGAGTGCCCGCTTAGTGTTGGCTTAAAATCATGCCGAAAGAGGATCGCGGCGCACCTTAATAAGGATATTATGAATAAACTCCGTGAACTGAGAAACATTATCGCCTCCCTAGACGAAACGCTGGTCCGTGCATTGTGCAACCGCGCCAAATTCAAGTTAAACAGCGGGCTTTATAATGCCGAACCCAGTTGCGGCTTGATCACAGAAATTGCCAACATCTTCGGAGCTTCATCAACCATCGCAAGCCGGGCACATATCATCCGCCCGGTTTATATCAACCATATACTACCCATACTCTGCGAATCAGGTGCGGATGAGGATTGCCGCAAGTGTATCTCGGCTGACTCAAGCTGCATGAATGCGCTTGTTCAGCGCTTGAACCTCTCGGTGCATGTGGCGACACTGAAAAAAGAGGAGATTCCTGAATCTCTGTGTGCGGCGATTGAGCAAGGTGACCCCGTACTGCTGGAAGCGGCCATCACGAACCAGGCAGTGGAAACCGAGGTGATCAAACGCACGCTGGAGATGACCCGCGAGCAACTCGGCAGCGATGAGCTGCAACACAAGGTCGCTAAGCTTTACTCGGAGTGGGTCATCCCTATCTCGCGCAAAATCCAGGTGCATGACCTGCTGATCTGACGCAAGCGGCATTGCCGCTTGCCACTTGCCTATAACTTGATCACTTGGTCGTAGTTTCGTGTCTGTAACTCGGGGTCGGGGTCGGGGTCGGCATCGGAATCGGTATCGAAAAGCGTACGAGGTCGACCCCGATTCCGATTCCGACCCCGACTCCGAGCCAGCTGACCTACGAGTTACCACATCGTTTTTTCGCGGCGCGCCGCGCGGCGGGCTTGCCTATAACTCGGTCATTTTGTCGCAGTTTCGTGCCTGTAACTCGGGGTCGGTATCGGTATCGGTATCGAAAAGCGTACGAGGTCGACCCCGATTCCGATTCCGACCCCGACTCCGAGCCAGCTGACCTACGAGTTACCACATCGTTTTTTCGCAGCGCGGTGCGCAGTCGGCTTGCCTACAAAACATTTTACATCCCTACCCTTGAACGATCCTCCAGTTTTTAGTATGATCAACTGTGTTTTTCATTTTTTGGGAATAATTCTGAGATGGAATATTTACTTTTAGTTATCAGTGCCGTGTTTGTGAACAATTTTGTGCTGAGTCGCTTCTTGGGAATCTGCCCGGTTCTGGGTGTTTCCAAGAAGATTTCCACAGCCTCGGGCATGTGTGGCGCGGTTATCTTTGTCATGACAGTTGCCAGCGCTGTGACCTGGGCGCTGCAGAAGTATCTGCTGGAACCTTTTGGTTTGGACAAATTCCTCCAGACCCTGAGCTTCATTCTGGTAATCGCCTCGCTGGTGCAGTTGATTGATATTGTCATGAAGCGCTTTGCTCCACCGCTGCACGCTGCACTCGGAATTTTTCTGCCGCTGATCACCACCAACTGCGCGGTCCTGGGTGCTGCGGTGATCAACATGAAAGAGGGTTTCGGGTTTTTTAAATCAACTCTGTTCGGCTTTGCCGCGGCCCTTGGTTTCTCCCTGGCTCTGATTATTTTCACCGGCTTACGTGAGAAAATCGACCGTGCCGCCCCGCCCCGCTGTTTTAAAGGAGTTGCCATTGCCTTGGTCACTGCTGGTCTTCTCAGCTTGGCGTTTATGGGTTTTAACGGACTGGTTAAGTAACACGCATTACAGAGAACCTGGCGCGGCATAGCCGCGACAAAATTTATCTCTCACAGAGGCACAGAGTTCTTTGAGTAATATACCGCTACTCTCTGTGTTCTCTGTGCCTCTGTGAGAGATAAACAACGGGCATAAAAAAGAAACCGAATCATAGCAGTACAACAACTTATGGATAATATCATTTTACAAGCACTTTTATGGATTGGCTTGATCGGATTGGTCAGCGGCATCGCACTGGCAGTGGCGGCTAAATATCTGGCTGTTAAAGAAGACCCCCGTATTGCGGCCATCAATGATCTACTGCCAGGAGTCAACTGCGGCGGCTGCGGCTATGCCGGCTGTGCGGACTACGCCAAAGCCATTGCCGCAGGCACGGCTGAAATCAACCTCTGTGCCCCCGGCGGCCCCGCCTGCATGAGCAACATAGCCGCTTACCTGGGGATCGCTGCCACAGCTGCCGAAAAGATGACCGCGCTTGTGCGCTGCTGCGGCGGCAATGACAAATCCAAACGACGCTTTGCCTACAACGGCATCAGCGACTGTGCGGCGGCCCACGCCACAGCTGGCGGTGACAAAAGCTGCACCTGGGGCTGCCTGGGCTACGGCAGCTGCGCGCGAGTCTGCCCGGTGGATGCCATCACAATTGAAAACGGGTTGGCTAGAGTGAACAAGGCGCTCTGCATCGCCTGCGGCAAATGTGTCGCGATTTGTCCGCGCAAGCTAATCAAGCTGGTGCCCGTTGCTGCGACTATCCACGTGCTGTGCAGCTCCCCGGATAAAGGACCGATAGTCAAGCAGGCCTGTTCAACTGGCTGCATTGGCTGTCGGCTGTGCGTGAAATTTGGCGACGAAGGGGCCTTTGTGATGGATGGCTTTCTTGCCAAAGTTGACTACTCCATTCCCGTGACCAAAGAAGAGGTCATTGAGAAGTGCCCCTCGAAGTGTATCCAAAGAAACTAACCTAAAGCAGCTAGTCGTCGCAACCGGCTGAGGCTATTCAATATGCGAAGGCTATGCGTACTCATGGATAAGTTGGTGGTTAAGAGCCCGCTGCTTTAGTAACAAACGCTATGCGTTTGGGGAAACGAAGGTAACTTCTTAATAACCGGCCAGAGAACAAAGCGTAAAATTATGCAAACAATTGAATCTCCATACAATTTCAAAGGCGGAATTCATCCGGCCTATCACAAAGAGCTTGCCAGCGGGTCTGCGATCCAGAGGCTGCCGCTGCCTGCCACCCTGAGTGTGCCCATGTCGCAACATCTGGGCGCGCCCGCCAAACCGTGCGTTAAAGCCGGTGACGAGGTGAAAAAAGGCACCATGATCGGGGCTCAGGCTGGTTTTATCTCCGCACCGGTCCATGCGCCGATGGCAGGCAAGGTGACGGCGATTGCCGAGGTTCTAACAGCATCGGGCCGCCCCTGTCAAGCAGTTGTGATTGAGCACGTTGAAAGCGATGAAACTGACTTTATGCAGCCCATGACCAATTGGCAGAGCCGCAGCAAAGATGAGCTGCTGGCCCGCATCGGCGAGGCTGGCATTGTGGGCATGGGCGGCGCGGGATTCCCAACCAAAATCAAACTCTCCCCCCCCATGGACAAACCAATCGACACCGTGATCCTCAACGGCGCCGAATGTGAGCCCTATCTGACAAGCGACCACCGCATGATGGTGGAGCATGCGCGAGAAATCCGTCGCGGAGCTGAGATCGCCCGCTTGATCTTGGGCGCCAAGACGCTGCGGATCGCAATTGAGGACAACAAACCAGATGCCATCGCAGCCATGGAAGAGGCGTTTGAGGGAATTGCGGGGGATGTGGCATTAACAGTTCTGCGCACCAGCTATCCGCACGGCTCTGAGAAGCAGCAGATCTACGCTGTGACTGGCCGCGAGGTGCCGCGTGGCGGGCTGCCCATGGATACGGGCTGCGTGGTGGAAAACGTCAGCACCGCTTTTGCCATCAATGAGGCAGTTGTCAAAGGTATCCCCTTGATCCAGCGCGTGATCACCATCACAGGTGACGCGGTGCAGAACCCGGCCAATCTGATGGCGCCCGTTGGCACCAGTTATCAGAGTTTGATCGATGCCTGCGGCGGATTCAAAGGCGGGCGACCAGCTAAGGTCATCTCAGGCGGCCCCATGATGGGCTTTGCTGTCAGCTCACTGGCAACCCCGACTGGCAAAACCTCCTCCGGAGTGCTGCTACTCTCCCCTAGCCGAGTCAGCCAGTACACCTCCCAGGCCTGCATCTCCTGCGGGCGCTGTGTGGAAGCCTGCCCGATGCGCCTGATTCCCTCCGAATTGAGCCAGTTTGTTGAAGCGGATGATATTGAAGGCGCGGAAGGGATTGCCCTGATGGACTGCATTGAGTGCGGCTCCTGCGCCTTTGTCTGTCCGGCACACCGTCCGCTCGTGCAACACATGCGCCGCGGCAAAGCCTGTATCATGGCGCAGCGCGCGGCTGCTAAAGCGAAGAGAGATTAATGAAAGTAGAAAGCCAATCTGAGATATTTCTTGTCAGTTCATCACCGCATACCCACGTCGGGAGTGCGGTTGAGCGCATTATGCTGGATGTTCTGATCGCACTGATGCCAGCGTTCGCGGCTTCGCTGTACTTCTTCGGTCTCGATGCCCTGCGCCTGACAGCAACCTGTGTTGCCACCTGCCTGCTGGCTGAGTGGCTGTGCCGTAAGGCGATGGGACGCGCCAGCACAATCGGTGATCTCAGCGCGGCAGTCACCGGCGTGCTGCTAGCCTTCAATCTGCCCCCCTCACTGCCCACCTGGATGGCTGTGGCCGGGTCGCTCTTTGCAATCACCATCTGCAAACAGATTTTTGGCGGAATTGGCTACAATGTTTTCAATCCAGCGCTGGCGGCACGGGCCTTTATGCTGATCTCCTTTACCGGAGCCATGACACACTGGGTCACCCCCAGTGCCGGCTGGAGTTCATTCATGGATGCCGCCACGGCATCCACGCCACTGGGCATCATTAAAGAGGCGCTGAAAGCTATCTGGAACTCATTCATGAGTGCCAGCGCGGTGGATGCCACCACGGCAGCCACGCCACTGGGTGCCATTAAAGAGGCGCTGAAAGCTGGTGCGCCCATACCCAATTTCACCGGAGCTGCTGTGATGAAGCTCTTTACCGGCAACATCAATGGGTGCATTGGCGAAACTTCCGCTCTGGCACTGCTGCTGGGGGCCGCCTATCTGCTTTGGCGCAAAGTCATTACCTGGCATATTCCGGGTGCCTATATTGGCACGGTTTTAATTTACGCATCCATCTTGCATCTGGTCGCGCCAGGGTCATCGGTGCCTCCGCAAATCCACATTCTCTCAGGTGGGCTGATCCTTGGCGCCTGCTTTATGGCCACCGACATGGTCACCTCGCCAGTCACCCGCAAGGGCATGCTCCTATTTGGCGTTGGCTGCGGAATTATCACGATGTTGATCCGCACTGTTAAGAGCGGTGCCTACCCAGAGGGGGTCAGCTTCGCCATTTTGCTGATGAATGCAATCACGCCTCTAATCAACCGCGGGTGCCGCAATAAAGTCTTCGGGACAAAATCATGAAAGAAACAGTAAAACTGGTTGCCGTTCTTACCATCATCTGCGCTGTGAGTGCCGCGCTGTTGGCGGCGGTCTACAATGTGACAATCAAGCCAATCAGCGAAGCGCTTGAGGTAAAAACATCAGAGGCAGCCCAAGCGGTCATGCCGCCCGGCTCATACGAAATCAAAAAAGAGCTGATTGATCAAACCACCTTCTTTGTGGCCCGAGACAAGGGCGGAAAAATCGTCGCAGTCGCGGTTGAAGGGCTTTCGAAAAATGGCTATGGCGGCGAGATCGTCCTAATGGTGGGGCTGAGCGCGGATGAAAAGGTCGTTGCCTACGAGGTTATCACCGCCACTGAAACACCGGGACTCGGAACGAATATCTCAGCAACCAAATTCACCGACCAGCTCTTTGGCAAACCTTTCACATCCAACTGGGGGGTTAAGAAAGATGGTGGCGATTTTGATGCCATCACATCCGCGACGATCTCATCCAGGGCCGCACTGGAGTGCATTACCGATGCTATTTCGAAGTACCAGCAGGCTCAAACACAACTCAAGCCAAACGGTTAAGCGCATGACAACACACCTCCACAACCCCCCCTCTCAGAACGATCATGCTAAAGCTGTCCTGCTTGTGACTGCACGTTTGACAGAGCAAGATTACGGCATCATCACCTCCAACACCGATGAACAGGCTGATCCGCAGATCTTCGCTCAAAACAATGAGATGAAATTTTGCTTCTATTTTATCCGGGCCAACCCAGAGTCAGCCCCGGATCAAGCAGCCTTGGAGGGTTGGAGACAACTCGCCCAGCACCACCAGGTGGATTCTTTTTACATTCCTGTTAACCTGGAGAGCGGAAAATTTGATATAATTCCACTTAATCTTTAATTTATCATTCCTTGCGGAGAGTTTTACATGCAGATGCCTTTACATTGCTGGTGCTACACACTAGGTTTATTTCTCCTGATCTCGGGTGCTGCTGCCCTCCTGATTCCAGCCAAAATGAACACGCTGATGACAAAATTCTGCCGCAGCCAGATCCTTGGCATCCTGCTATGTGTAGTTTCCTGGGCCTGGGCTGGTTATGCCCTGTGGGTGCTGCCAATTGACTTTTTGCTGCCCTACCAGAAATACATCCCCTACCTGATTGCCGCCTTCATCCCACTGACCTGTATCGGCATGGAGAATCTGCTGGCCTGTCGGGCGTTGGGCGGCATCCTGGTGCTCTACCCATACACACTCCTGCAGGTGGCGCGCGTGCATCAATCCCCTTGGCGGATTTTGATTGTGGCGATTGCCTACATCAGCATCATCAAAGGCATGACGCTGCTCCTTTACCCCTGGAAGATGCGTCAGTGCATTCTATGGATGCAAGAGCGCCCGCTTCTGATGCGGACGGGTGGTGTGATCAATCTGGGCTTAGGCGCGGCACTGCTCTACCTAGGCATCACTGTCCTGCGGTAGCGGAGAATTTGTGGGATGCGGAATGTGGGATGTGGAACATTGATGAGTACCAACCATGATTCGGGGGACATTTTTTCCTGCTTTCTTTGTCTATCCAGAAACCAGACTTCGCTGGCTGCTTTTTGAACATATGCATAATCCAAACGAGGTTCACTTTCTTCCAGATCTCGTGATCTACCGTCCATAGGGATGACAATATAAAGGAAACAATACAATGAAAAAAACGTTAATTCTTTGTTCCTGGTTGTTGGTCGCCGTTCTGGCGTTAGCCAGAGAGCGGGTCGCGCTGTGGACGGAAGGCAAGATCCCGGATTTCCAGTCCCATCAGATCGCGGCGACCACCCAAGAGGTGAAAGCTCCGGGGTTCAAGGAAGCCGAGCATACAATGCCGTATCTCGATTGGTACGAGGCTCCTGCGACGAAAAACGGCGGATGCATGTTGCTCATTTCCGGCGGCGGGTATCATAATTGCTGCGACGGGGCGTGGATTGACCGGGTCGCGAAGAAGCTCATCGAGCTCGGATTCGTCTGCGTGAGCCTTACCTATCGTACGCCACGACCGCAAGGGTTGCCAATCTACCAGAGCGCGTGGGAGGACGGGCAACGTGCTGTCCGACTCGTCCGCAAAGATGCTGAGAAGCGCGGTTTCGACCCGGAGAAGATCGGCGCGTTCGGGTTCTCCGCGGGATCGCACCTAACGGTCCTGCTCGCGACGAGCGCGCTCACACCGGCGTACGTGCCGGTCGATGGGCTCGACCAACTTCCGTGCCACGTCAACTGGGCAATACCGATCTACCCTGCCTACGCGCTCACAGATGGACTCACCGGTCCCAACACGCGCGATGGCGATGCTATCGACGCAAAGCTCTCGGATGTGTTCAAGTTCGACGCGCAGACCTGTCCGATGGCGCTCTTTCATGGCAGTGCGGATATCTATTCACCGAATGGCTCCACGCAGATTTACCGCCAACTCCGCAGAATGAAAATTCCGGCCGAGATCCATCTTTTCGCGGACCGTCCCCACGGTTTCATGGGAGATTGGAACAAGGACGAGAACGGTACCGCCTATGACCACTGGTTCGACCGTATCGCCGAGTTCATCCGCCAGATGAACTATGATGGGCATCTCGGCGAGGAAGTTGAGCTGATGGCCCGCTATCCAAACAACGATGCTCGCGGCGAATACCGCCAGGAGTCGATCTGGCCGGAAGGAAAGATCCCAGATCTGCAGACAAACCAGTGCCAGCCTTACCTCGAATGGCACATGCCGAAAGAACTTAAGACAAAAGCGATCCAGATCATCTACTCGGGCGGCAGCTACATGGACAACAAACCGGACGGATTCGAAGTCGCGCCGGCGCGGCGTTACCTGAACGAAAAGGGGATGACGGTCGTGACCATGAAATACCGCACGCCACGTCCGCTGGACGAGCTGGCCAAGCACATGACAGCGTGGCAGGATCTGCAGCGCGCCATCCGAATCGTCCGCAGCGAGGCTGCGGCAAAGGGGCTCGACCCCGACCGCATCGGCATCATGGGCTCCTCAGCCGGCGGGCACCTGACGCTCATGGGCGCGACCAGCTCGAAACGCCGTGCCTATTGGCTGATCGACGACCTTGACAAGCTTCCCTGCAACGTGCAGTGGGCGGTCGCGATCTATCCGGCATACGCGCTCACAGACGGCGTTAATGCCCCGAATGCGAAGGGCGGTAACGAGGACGACGCGAGGCTCGTCCCAGAGTTCTCGTTCGACTTCGCGACTTGTCCGATCCTTTTCATCCACGGCGATGCGGATAGCTGGGCAGCTATGAATTCGATTAAATGCTGGGAACAGCTGCGCCGGATGGGAATCCACTCCGATCTCCACACACTTGTCGGTCGTGGTCACTGCTTCCAGAGAAAGGCCGCCCCGGGCACGGGCAGCTATACCTGGATGGGTCGCATTTGGGAATTCATGAACCACAAGGGTTTCAATAATTAAACGCGACTGCTGTAATTCGCATAGTGATCAAGATCCGGTAAAACCGTTTTAGGCTCGCCGTTTTGAGTACTTTTAAGTCTGTTCGTTAAGGCCTAAATGAATGGATGCCCACTATTCCCGATGCAATATCAACAAACAACATACCTTCGTTTGAGCCACTCTTTCCATACAAGAAAATCTGAACTGCCATCAATGGCTGCGATGAATTTCTCAAAGGTGCAACCGAGCACGTGATCTCTTGCCTCGATTGCTAACATAGATTTATAACGAGGCAGCTCCTTATGAAAGTGATCATTTCCATCAGAGAACAGGGTTACGGAGTAGAACTCGTCAACATCCCCACGCTGAATCATTGATAGTCCAAGCAGGTGATTCCTCCATATCTGACGCAGTGGATCAGAACCGAATATCGGGTCATCAGTATCAATAAAGGAGCCTGAGTTTCTTGCGGTCCGCCAGTATGGCGAATTATGATCCTCCACATTTACCTTCTCTGTCCTACCAATTGGATAAGCCTGCTCAGTATATTTCACTTCAATCCCAATACCACATTTTTTACCACCCGCTTTGATTACCTCAATATATGTATCAAAGGCCGTTCCATCATTTAAGTAACTCTCCGCCACCGGCGTAATCATGCCCTTTAAGTAACCGTTAAGCTTGGCGGATCTGTCGCTCGGCACGGTTGTTGTGGAACTCGACATCGGGATGCGTGACGAAACGGATCAGATCCTACGCCCCCGGTGCCCTTTCGGGGCTCCTCGCTTCCGCGGACGGGGAGCTGCTTCAGCTTGGGCCTTGTCGGTCGGGATATCGCCATCTCCGGCTTTCTCAATGGTGCCACTGCTAAGGAACACTGCATGCGTAAGGGCTGGGAGGGTTCGGTATGGAAACAATCTGGGCACCTTGAACTGTGTGAGGTCCGCAAGCGTTATCGCATCATAGACCGCAAAGCATTGCGTCTTTGGTTTATGGATGTACCCTGGATTGATTTTCGGGAATGGTATCTCCAGGCAAGCAATGCCAAGTGGAACAATCGTGAATATGCCGAGGAAAAATGGTGGGAAGACGCTCTGGTAGTTGGCGAGCAAAAATTTTGTGAGCAAGTGGCCGACTCCATTTCCGAATCACGCCGATCTCTCGCAGAGGCGCAAAGAGCGCAGAGAGTAGTAGCAGTATATTCCTCTGAACTCTTCGCAGCTCTGAGAGAAATGTTTTTAAGGTAAAAAATCTTAGAGGTGAAAAATGTGGAAAACCTGGGAACGCCGAGCACCAGTTTTGCGCCTTTGAGCCTTTATACCTCTCGTTTGTGTACTCAAAACGCATACTAATCCTGTTGAATGACTCTTTTTGCCTGCCTGCTATATCCGGAACAATGCGAGTGTATGCATTCAGTTCTCCAAGCGCCCGCGTTGCGTCCTCCAGTAAAGCATTGATTCGGGCATCCCCCCAACTCCACTCTGTGTTTACTAAAGTAGGAACAAAACTTTTGTATTGGAATTGTTGAGACCATGCTGAATTGTAATATGAAATGCGACAACACATTGGACAAAAAAAATGTCCCATGCAACAATACCCCTCAACAAAAATCCTTCAAAAAATTAGAGAAAGGAAAAACCACATGGAACAGCTGAATATTAGCACAAGCCAAAAAGTTGTTTCTCGAACGTTTATAGGCGTTTAGTGTAGTAGTCGCTCTATGAGCGACATAGAGGTTAGTGTAGTAGTCGCTCTATGAGCGACCCAGAGGTTAGTGTAGTAGTCGCTCTATGAGCGACCCAGAGGTTAGTGTAGTAGTCGCTCTATGAGCGACCCAGAGGTTAGTGTAGTAGTCGCTCTATGAGCGACACAGAGGTTAGTGTAGTAGTCGCTCTATGAGCGACACATGCCGCTCATAGAGCGGCTACTACGCTCGATGCTTGCCGACGATGCTGTGCGACCCGCCTTCCAGTCGTTCGGCGTGGCATGCGATAGCGGATTACGATTAAAAACTCCGCCCCTTAA
>JBAYXX010000071.1:0-22245 GCA_041673345.1 Kiritimatiellia bacterium | reverse complement strand
CCTGCTCTTCTCCAGAAAAAACAGGCTCACAACCTAGGTTTGTGCAGATGCTCCTGCCAATTTAATGTTTAGAGATTTCGTAAAAAATAGTCTTGACAGATGATTATGCTTTGCCGTATACTTGCCCGCAGTTCGTAGGATGGTAGCTACGCTCGATTTACTGAGTAAATATACAGGGCTGTAACTTCGCGAATCATCCTTCAAAAAAGTCACCGAGCGAAGCGAGGTTACCCTTGAAATATACAGGGCTGTAACTTCGCGAATCATCCTTCAAAAAAGTCACCGAGCGAAGCGAGGTTACCCTTGAAATATACAGGGCTGTAACTTCGCGAATCATCCTTCAAAAAAGTCACCGAGCGAAGCGAGGTTACCCTTGAAAATGTTGAGGAAGTTTATACCCCTGAACGGTTACCAAAAGAGGGAATACATATGAAGCGCATTTTTGCCACGATCATGGCCGCAGGCACCGCGTTTGCGGTAGCGGGGGCTCAATGGGACGGCTTCCGCGCGCCAGCCAAAACGGCGACGGAACATGTGAAGGGCTATTTGTGGCTCGAGGCGGAGGAATTCTCCGATTACGGCGGCTGGGTGATTGACACCCAGTTCGTGGGTAAGATGGGTTCCGCCTATCTGCTCGCGCCGGGTGTCACCAATCCCGTGGCGACGGCCTCCACGCGAGTCGTGATTCCGTGCGCTGGCACCTGGCGCGCATGGGTGCGCACACGCGACTGGATACCCGAACATTCCCCGGGCACGTTCGCGCTCGAAATCGGAGGCCAGCGTTCCGGCACGCTCGGCAACTTGGGCAAGAAGGGCTGGTTTTGGCAGCAAGCGGGCGCGTTCGAACTCGCGGTCGGCGAACCAGAAGTCAAACTCGTCGACCTTTCCGGCTGGTTTGGGCGGTGCGACGCGGTGTTTTTGACGACGGACAGTGCCTACGCGCCACCAGATGAGGCGGCGGCATGCGAGGAAGCGCGGGTGAAATTCTCCGGAATCGCGCCGGAGCAAAGCGGCGGCGAATACGAGGTGGTGGTCGTGGGAGCGGGACCTGCAGGAACGACGGCGGCGATCCAGTCCGCCCGCGCCGGAGCGCGCACACTGCTCGTCCACGACCGTCCCGTTCTCGGGGGCAATGCCTCGAGCGAATTCCGCATCCCGCCGCGCGGCGCGGGAACGTACCGCCCCGAACACCAGGAGGGCGGCATCGACGCGGAAATGCTGGCACTCAAAGCGACGATCCACCACGGCGACTGGTCAGATGCGTACGCAGAGCTCGCGCGGCGCGAAACGCTTCTCACGGTGGTCAGCAACACGCGCATCACCTCCGCAAAGACGGCGAAGGACGGCGCGATCCAGTCCGTTCGCGGCATCGACACGCTTACGGGCGCGCGGACTGGCTGGTATGGCAAAATTTTCGTTGACGCGACAGGCGACGGCTGGCTCGGCTTTTTCGCCGACGCGAAGTACCGCTTCGGCAGCGAGTCGAAAAGTGAATTTGACGAGCCCTATGCACCCGAAGAAGCGAGCGAGCGCACGATGAGCGGTTCGCTCTTTTCCGGGCTCGGTTCTAAACTCGGCTACCGTGCGGCGTTCCGTGGCGTGAAGACGGATCGCCTACAACCGTTCAAGGTGCCAGCGTGGGCTGATCTTGTGCCGGAGAAGTGGTGGCGTAAGCGTGTGAGCAAATTCAACGGTGCCGCGCTCGAACATCCCCACGCGATCGACGACGTGGACGATCCCGAATACGCGCGCGACTACCTCATCCGGATGTCTGTCTCATACTGGGACTGGTGCAAGAACCGGGCCGATAACCGCGCCGAAGGCGAAAACTGGGTGATGCTCGGAATTCCGTGGACGAACGCGCGGCGTGAAGGTCGTCGCCTCATGGGCGACTACATCCTCACCGAAAAGGACCAAATGGAAGGGCGGAAGTTCCCTGACGCAATCGGCTACGGCGGCTATCCGATCACCACGCATGACTCGGGCGGCAGCTTCCACCCGAACGGCGACTATCACCGCCCCGAACCTCCGATTTACGACATTCCCTATCGTTCGCTCTATTCCGTGAACGTGCCGAACCTCTTCATGTGTGGCCGGTGCGCGTCGATGTCGCACCGCGCACTCGGCTCGATGCGGGTGCAATCGACCTGCGCCGTGACGGGCCAGGCGGTGGGCCTCGCGGCGGCGAACTGCCTGGCGACGGGGCTTTCCCCGCGCGCCTACGGTGAAAAGCATGTCCGTAAAAATCCGACACTCCATGGTTCTACGGGCAGCGCGCATGTACCTGTCCGCCCGTCTGGTCTGCCCGCTGCGACCGAAAACCCTTGAATGCTAACGAAAAGAGGAGAAAACTATGAAGCTGAATCCCTTTATTTATTCCCTGCTCGTGATGGCGGGTTTGTGGAGCGGAACGCTCCGGGCCGAGAACGAATATAAGTGGGTGGGCGGCATTGCCGGCAACTGGAGCGATGCGGCCAATTGGTCGAATCCTGACGGTTTGACAGGTGTCGACTATCCGCGCACGGCCGACGACAAGGCTAGTTTTTTAAAAAGAACGACATGCGAAGTAACGCTGACGGAGGACATCGCCCTGACGCGCATTTTCATTGAGTCGTATACCGGTTCCGAAGTCGGTTACTTCTACCCGGTGACGCTCAGAGGCGCGTACCGAATCGACGCGGCGGGCACTTCGGCTGCATTTCTCCTGGGCATCAACCGCGAACTGATCTGCGACGGGCCGGAGATCAGCGTTGCCAACAAGAATCTTTCGGTTTACGGCAAACTCGCGCTCCTTTCCGGATCCGTTACCGTGGATTTCAGCTCGTATCTTGTATGTGACAGAGCCTCGACAATGCTCGACATCCGCGGCGGTGCGCTCGAAACGCAGTGTATGCTCAAGAACTGCATCTTTTCGATTTCCGGCGGCACCTGCCGGTTCATCACCACCGCGCCCGATTTTACTGGCTGCACAGCTGTTTCCTTCACGGGCGGGGAGTTGATCTGCGCCGGCAAACATGCGCGCGCGGAACTGCTGCCGGCGACTTCCAACGCGGTTTTCCGGGCGCAGTCGACGGGCATCGGCTTTTCGCCGTTCGAAACCGATGGTTTGGCACTCGCGTTCGACGGTGCTATCTATGTGACTAACGCCGTGGGCTCGACGTTCGCCGTTGAGACTAACGGCTGCCTTAGCGGAGACGGTCGTCTGTATACCTCGTTGTTCACTCTTTCGAACAAACATACGTTCGAGGCCGACTTCGCCGGGATGTGGCTCGGCTCGGGTGCTAACATCGGCGACAGCAGCACCGTAAATTTACGGCATCCGTTCACGCTCGGCGCGTTCGGTGACTGGTCATCTGTGGGTACGGCGTATTGGAACGTGACGGGTTTGCTTACGGTCGACACCGCCGATCCGTTTACGACCGGGGCTCACACGATCACGCTGCAGAAATTCTATCTCCAAACCGGTGCTGAACTCGCCGTGCGCGGCGGCGGCGCCTTCGCGGCCACCTTGCCGTCCTACACGACCGCATCGCTCGCGTTCCGCTCGCTTTCGGTCGAGGCGGGTTCTACCGCATCGTTCACGACGCCGCTCGGCTACGCGCTCGGCGCGGAGGATTTCTCGCTCGGCGAGGGTGCGACGCTCATGATCGAGGCGGGCTGCAACGCAAATTCGCTCGAACTTGTGAAGTCACCCGATATCGCCGCGGATGCGACGATCGCAGTGACGGTGGCATCTGGAACTGTGGAGACAAATATCTACCCCGTGGTGACGGGCGCGAACCTTTCACTCGCGCATTTCACGCTCGCTGACGATGCGGCGGCGGCGGGCTGGCAGCTCGCGAAAAGCGGCAGTGTCGTCTATCTCACGAAAGGCGTGGCTGCGTGGACACCTGCCGGCAGCCAGTACTGGACGGGCGCGGAGAGCGGCTTTTGGAGTGCCGCCGCCAATTGGGATAGCGGAGTGAATCCGAGCGGCAAGGCGGTCTATCTGGGTGGATTCGCCAACACGATTGTCACGAACGATATCGACGATCTCGCCATCACGCGCCTCGAGACGGCGGTAGGCGTGACAGGCCAGTTCACCGTGCGCGGCAAGCCCTTTACCATCACCACCACGACCACCAGTTTCGGCAGCATCCCGGTGCGCGCGTCGGCGCCGCTGCCGCTCGTGTTCGAAACGGCCATCACCGGCGGCGATTTATTCTGGACCGCTGCCATGAACAACAACTACATTTCGTTCGCGGGCGGCTTGACCGTCTCCGGCACGATGCTTGCGGCCGGGCCCACTTGGATCGGCGGCATATCTTCTCTCGGCCAATTCAAGGCGGATAAATATCGCACCGTGGGCAAGGGGCAGAGCAACGGCCGCCGGGCGGTCCTCAGAATTCTGCCCGGCGGCGACGTGACGTTCGAAGATCAGAACTTCAATCAGACGGAGTATTGCGCCGTAACCGTGATGGGCGGCGGCAAGTTGACCGTAAAGGGCGGGTGTTACGGCTGGCGGACGGCGGGCACGCATGGCGTGGACGGAGTTTTGGACGTGCAGGCGCCTTTTTCGGCGAACGCCGACCAGACACTCACGGGAACGGGCGTTGTTTCGTTCGCGTCCGCGAAGTCGGATGCCACCGGTTCCGCCGTGCTGCGCGTGGGCGGCGGCGTCACCTTCGCGCTCGGCGCGTGGGAGACGGTTTCGTTCGGTGCCGAGGCGAATACGTTTACAATCGCGGTCGAAGGCGACGCGACGCTTTCGGGGGCGGACGGCGGCGTATACGGGCTCATCGCCGGTGTGACGACGGCCACGACACCCGCCGCGCGCGCGCTCACGGTGGCACCGCAGGCGACGCTCGTCATCGATGTGCCTGCAGGAAAAACTTTCGTGTTGGACGATCCGCTCGTCGCGAGGGGCCGTGTGATCAAGCGCGGTGCGGGCGTACTCGCGCTCGGCAGCGCGCTCAACGATTTTACGGGCGGCTTTACTCTGGAGCAAGGCACACTCGGGTTGGCACCGTCGCTCGCGCAGGGCGCCGCACGCAATTGGACGGCTGTCGGCACATTCCCTGATGAGATTGATTTCCTGTCCCCGGATGGCGTCAAAATCAAAGTTGAATCCAATACCGACGGCACTTCGACGTTGTACATGAAGCTCCGAGCAGGGTTTTTGATTCTCCTTCGGTGAAAAAAATGCTGGATTACAACGGTTTTTTCTGCGCGGGACCGTCTTTCTGCTATACTAACAATGAATTTTTTACAGGAGAGTAACAACATGTTTTTATTTCATCGGCTGAATGTTTCTTTGATCCTGCACGTAGCGGCTGTCTTATCCATCAGTGGCATTTCGTCCAAAGCTGACGCGCCACCGCTGGAGCTTTTCGTTGTCAGCGATGCTGTGCGCGTGTTTGAGGATGGATACGGCTTTACCAACAGACAAAGTCAGAGCAAAGAAATCAACGTGTTCGGCCTGCGGAATGAGACTATATCAGCGCAATGTGTTGTGCGGGCGGGACAGGACCTTTCCAAACTCACCGCAGCGTTACAACCGTTGAAGCGGGATGGGAGCACCGCTCAAATTCCCGCCGAAAACCTCACTTGGAATTTTGTTACGGATATCCTCGTGCTGACAAACACGCCTAAGCTGCGGAAAAGTGATCTCACGCGACCAGCCCCGGCGCGATTTCCCGATTGCCTCTCTGAAGAGCGGCAATGCGGCGTAACCAACGGCGCACTGAAAGCCATTTACCTGACGCTGCGCATTCCTGAGGCTGCGGAGCCAGGAGAATACCGCGGCAGCTTGACGGTCAGCGCTGGAGAGGCTGCCGCCTCATTGCCTGTCACGCTCACGGTATATCCTCTGACGCTTCCCGACCAGCGGCACATGCTGGTCGCCGAATGGTTCTCCACCCACCAGTTTAAAAAATTCCATGATGTCGAATCCACGCAGTCGGAGCGCTACTGGCAAATCCTGCGAGCTTACGCGAAGAACATGGTAGAGCACCGTCAGAACACTTTCAGGATCGGCCTCTCGTTGATCAAGACCACAATGGATGAGAAAGGCCAGTACAGCTACGACTTTTCAGAGTTTGACCAATTCGCGCAGGTGTTCTGGGATACCGGGCGCATGGATGCGATGGAAACCGGTTTCGTGGCCAACCATGTTCCGGGCGGCTGGTCGAGTCTCGAGATCAAGATACGCGAGTTTTTCACAGTCTATGAGAAGATCGGCGGCAAGACTAAAAAAATCGGCGGTGAAGAGTTCCTGACCAAGTTTCTGCCAGCTTTTGTCAATCATTTGCGCGAGAAAAAGTGGCTCGACAAGACACTCTTCCATATTTGTGACGAGCCCGCCAACCATAACGTGACAAGCTGGCAACAGGCCTCCGACTTTGTCCACCGCCACGCACCCGAACTCCGCCGGATCGACGCAATCGAAACGCCCCACTGCCTGGATCGCCTAGAGGTCTGGGTTCCCAAGCTTGACCATCTATCCACCTGGCAGGGCGCTTTCGAGAATGCCCAACGCCTTGGCAATGAGATCTGGTTTTACACGGTCGGAATCTTTCAGGGCGGCTCGCTGATGAACAAGACCGTGGATGTGCCATTGATTGAGACGAGGCTGATGCACTGGCTCAATTACCGTTACGATTTGAAGGGCTACCTTCACTGGGGTTTGAACGCGTGGACCGACGACCCGTGGAACGCGCCTGGAAAACATCGTGGTGATGGATGGCACGTGTATCCGAAGCGGGATGGTTTGCTCAATTCACTGCGATGGGAGCAGATGCGCAACGGGCTGCAAGACTATGAATGCCTGTGGTTGTTAGAAGACAAGACCCGTCAGCTTTTGGCTACTCTAAGCCCACGGGCAGCGAAGCTGATCAAGCCCAGACAGCGTAGTCTTGAAATTGCTTCTCAAGTGGTGTCAACATACACTGACTTTAGCCATGATCCGCAAACACTCTATGCCGCCAGACGCCAGGCGATTGAAGAAACGCTGGCCTTTGATACCTCACCCCGCATTATTCTTCAAACATACCCGTCCGAACACTCCGTCATGGCCAACAACTGCACAATCGACATCAACGGCTGGGCCGAGCCAGGAACACGCTTGAAGATCAATAAAAATCAGGAGGTATCCATGGCACCTGACGGCGTGTTTTTCGCGCGCGTAAAACCTTCGCACACGGGTTCGTTCACTGTCGAAGCTGAAAACGAAAAAGGCAGTAAAGTCTTGAGCCGAAAGTTCCGGTTGCAGTTTCAACCTTAATACGCTGGGAGCCAGCAGGTTGCTGGCCAGCCGATGGGTGTTAATTGATTGCAGTTTATCCCCGCCCTGTTCTATTATATACACATGAGAGATATCCCACGCAGAGTCTGGCTGGAAATCAGCAAAAGTCACCTGACCCATAACTACAATGCTGTGGCCAGTCGAGTTGCGCCGTGTGAGGTCATGGCGGTTTTGAAGGCGAACTCTTACGGATTGGGCGTTCTGCCGATTGCCGAAACACTCAAAAATGCCGGAGCCATGCGGTTCGGCGTGGCGGAGCCTTTTGAGGCGCTTCAGCTGCTGTCGCTGGAGCGCTCGGTGCATATTTTGAGCAGCATATTGCCAGAGGAGATTGAGCCGATGATTGAGGCTGGCATCACTATCCCGGTTACCAGCCTGGAGAGCGCGCGTCTAATCAATCATATGGCAAAAAAGCTGCGCAAGTTTGCCATTGTTCATTTCAAGATCGACACAGGCATGGGCCGGCTTGGTATCATCCTTGAAGATGCCTTCGACACAATTGTGCAGGCGCACGGGCTGCCCGACTTGATCTGTGAGGGGATCTTTTCGCACTTTCCCATGGCCTACGATAAGGCGTCGCCAGTTAGTCAGACCCAGATCAATAACTTTAAAGCACTGGTGCGACAGCTGAGCACTCGGAAGATTCATTTTAAGTATGCTCATATCGCCAACAGCGACGCGATCAACAACTTTCCTGAGTCCTATCAGAGTCCCTTTAACCTGGTGCGCACCGGGATCAACCTGCATGGCGCCTTTGATGCGCAGGGAAACCGCTCGCTTGAGATCCACCCGGTAATCACTCTTAAAACTCGCCTGACTGCCATTCGCCTCATGGCTGCAGGCACAACCATCGGGTATGGGCAGAGCTTTAAATTGAAGGAGCAAACTAGTGTTGGTACAATCTCAGCTGGCTATGCCGATGGTTTGCCGCTCTCACTCTCCAATCAGGGCCATGTGATTATCCGCGACAAACTCTGCCCCATTATCGGGCGCGTTTCCATGGATTACACCAATGTCTCGCTGGCCGAGGTGCCTGATGCGCAGATCGGCGATGACGTGACCTGCCTGGGCTCCACAGAGTCCAACTGTGTCACGATTGAATCCTGGGCCGAGTTGAAAAACACCCATCCCTATGAGATCATCTGCTCAATCGGCAACCGTGTTGAACGCCGGTATGTGCAATAGCTGGCTAAGGGTTAGGGAGCTGGGGGGAGTGGCAGGGAGTGGACAGGAAAAGTGCGCGAGTAAAGAGGCCGCGCCGTTGGCGCGGGGGGCAACGTAGGTCCGGTTTCCAACCGGACATGTCCGATTGGAAATCGGGCCTACGAGCAGTATGTATTTCACGCTTTAGCGTGTCTTCTGAACAGGGCGCAGCCATAATGGGAGCTGCTGTGCGTGCTTGCGCAAACAGATCATTGGCTCACTAATCAAACCACGCCTTCGCCACTTTGACTGCTTTGGCAAAAATCCACACGGCCTGCTGATAGAGCATTGTATAGAAGATAGTGGTGTGCGTTGCAAAGGATGCGTAGATGCCCGCCGCCGTGGCTGCGGTGGCGAAGATCAGCCAGGCAGCGATCAGGAGTAGATTAATCAGATAGATGATCGTGTAGGAAAAGACGCGTCCGTAGATCTGGATGTCGGGCTGCTTGACCAAAAGGCTGTTCAGTGTGAAGCAGGCGTGAAAGCTCCAGGTGAATCCAATCAGAAAGAACCAGAGCGGTTTGAATGGTACGGGTGTAACAAAGCTCCTTGTCAGCAGCCAGAGCGCAATCACGACAAAGGTGTAAAACGGGAAGAAGTAGGGGGAGAGGATAATCCAGAGGTTGGTTTTGGTGAGTGATACACTCCCCCCTTTGCGGGAGACGTTGAGCTTACTGACTTTGGCGCCAAACAGCAGTGCCCAGAGCGCATGGGTCAACTCATGGCCCAGAATATAGGTTTTCGCTGGACGTGGCAGAAAAAACCAGAGCACCAGCCATAGTGCGTAACCGCCTGCCAGAGCGATGGTTTCAACCGAGAAAACCGAGCTGGATCTGCTAGCTGAACTTATCGCCTCCAGCAGTGCCAGGGTTGCGGCCACGCAGAGTGGCAGTAAGGCCAAACCAGTTAAAAGCCTCCAGGTTTTGAACTTACGTGCTCTCATAATTGCTCTCTTTTACTTTTCGATACCGATTCTGATAGCGACCCCGACCCTGAGTTACAGGTAAGAGGCCACCGGACTTTGTCATAATTTTATCATTCTCTCAACTCTTGTTGTAAAAAACAATTAATTGTTCTTTCCAAAAAGTTGTCTGTCGAACGTTTATCGGGGTTTAGTGTAGTAGTCGCTCTACGTGTCGGGCATAGTTCCGCTTGCGGGACGACGCCTGATGAGCGACACATGCCGCTCATAGAGCGGCTACTACACCCGATGCTGGCCGATGATGGCGGGCGACCCGCCTTCCAGTTGTTCGTCGCGGCATGCGATAACGGATTATGATTAAAACTCCGCCCTTTAAAATCGTCAACCAGCATCGTCGCCGCCATCGTAAACCGAAGGCGAAGCCGAACTCCAGTAGGTCCGGTTTCCAACCGGACATGTCCGATTGGAAATCGGACCTACGTTTGTGCGAAGCACGGTAGCCGCGGCCCGTGACCGCGGTTGGCGCGGATTTAGTCGCTTACCGAAGGGCAAGACAAACATGTAATTACTAAAGCAGCCACTTCGGCATGCTCAGGACAGGCGGACTCCTAACCACACACTTTTCAATAAGGTCGAAAAGTATCGCAGATCACATCCCTTTATTTGGTTACGGAGACAAGCTGCTTTAGTTTTTGATTACTTTTTTGTAATGTTGCTTATTTGTTGTTGCAAGTTGTAAGTTTTTTTAGTAGTCTTGTGTTGAACTTATTAAAGAAAGGATTTAGTTCATGAAAAATGTTGCTTGTTTATCGCTAACTATGTTGTTAACGCTTGCTATCGCTCCTGTTATGGCGCAGGAGGAGGGTAAGGTGCCTTTGTCGGAGGTAAACCAGAGTTCCCGTTGGTATGTCAGTCCCGGTGCGGGGATGATGTTTTTCCAAGGAGGTCAGCCGGTTGATGAAGGCTTTAATATGGTCTTGCGCCTAGGTTACGATCTAACCGAGAGCTGGAGTACGGAAGCCGGTGTTTCTTGGGCTCCAAACATCACTGGTAGTGGTGTCTCGGCGCAGAATGTGAATGGATTCTTTTTGGATGGATTGTATCACTTTGATCGTTTTGAGAGGTTTGATCCCTTTCTCTCTGTTGGTATGGGGAATTACCGGGCGAAAAACAGAGTCTTCTGTGAAGGTGACAAACACATTGTCTGGGGGCCACGTGTTGGCGCCGGCTTTTTCTATCATCTGACCGACAGATGGTCACTGCGTGCCGACGCGGGTTCGTTCATGTCGATCGACCAGCACTGCGCGATGATGTATACCTTTGATCTGGGAGTTGCTTATCGCTTTGGCGGTACTGGCAGCGGTTCCGGCAATATGGCGGGTGCCGCTGTGCTGGCGGATGTTGATAAAGATTCTGACGGTGATGGTTTGAATGACGCTTTAGAAGCCAAGCTTGGAACCGATCCGTTCAATAAAGATACCGATGGCGATGGTTTGACCGACGGCGAAGAGTATCTGATCTATAAGACTGATCCGCTCAATCCGGATACTGATTTTGACGGTCTCTCAGATGGCGATGAAGTACACAAATACAAGACCGACCCGCTGAATCGCGACACCGACGGCGGTGGTGTTTCCGATGGGCATGAGGTTCTGGACGACAAGACCAACCCTCTTGATCCTTCGGATGACCTGATGCTTTTCGAATTGAACATCAACTTCGATTACGATACAACCATTATCAAGCCAGAGTACTTTAACGATCTGAATGAGATTGTGCGCGTCCTGACACTCAAGAGCGATTCCACCGCGCTGATTGAGGGCCATGCTGATCGCCGTGCGCGTTCCAGCCAAAAGTATAATCAGGATCTCTCCGAGCGGCGTGCCCAGGCAGTACTCTCGTACATGGCCGGTAAAGGTATTAGTTCGGAACGTATGACGGCCGTTGGTTACGGTTTCAGCCGCCCTAAAGCTCAGCCGGATCTGGTGAACGGCAACCCTGAGAACCGTCGGGTTGAGATCTACATCCGCGGCGCAGGCACCAATGCGGATAAGGCTAAATACATCAAATAAAAGAATCATATTTTTTGATGAATAAAAAAAGGCCGCATAGAAACCATGGTTTCTTTGCGGTCTTTTTTTTCGCAGTTGCCAAGCTGCCATTGTAAATAAGGATTTGATTCAATTGCCGTCCGGCTCTAAATTTAGTATTATTGAGTTTTTAATTTTATTAAGGATTCTGATGATAATGATTTTTACAGGAACAAGCATTAATCTTTGGGTTGTGAGGTGGCAGTGAAGATTATTGATCGTTATATTTTTAAATCCTTTTTAGCCGCAGCTTTCTTGTCATGGCTCGTACTATCGTTTGTCATGAGTATCGCCATGCTGGTTAAAATTGTGCAGTTGATGATCCAAGGGTTGCCTGCGAAAGCAGTGGGATTGTTTCTTTTGGTTGGGTTTCCAGAGACACTCTATCTAACGATTCCTATCGCGCTGCTGGTCAGTTCGTTGCTGGTCTTTGGTCGCCTTTCGGCGGACAGCGAGATTGCGGCGATGCGCGCCTGCGGGATCAACATGCTCTGGGCCATCAAATGGCCCGTGGTTTTTTCTTTGGTCTGCACTTTGTTTGGCGTTTATATTAACAACGAAGTGGTGACACGCGCACATGACATCAAGGGTGATATTCTCGCCGCGATCACGGTGGATGTGGGTATTGACCTGCTCGAGCCTGGCAAGTTTATTACGGATTTCCCTGACATGACGATTTGGTTTGCCTCGAAGGATGGAAATTGGATCTATGATGTGCTGATTTTCGACCACAGCCACACCGCTGTGACGCGCGAGATTAAAGCTGAGAAAACCCTGATACAAACCGAAGGCGACGACATCATTCTTAATTTATATAAGGTCAGGATAGATCCAGTTGAATATGATCGGCCGGGAATCGCGACCGCTGACCGATACACCCATGTCATGAAAGACGCCCTGAAAAGGCGAACACATCTGCGTAAGCAGAGTGACTTCAGCTTTAAAGAGCTGCTGGCACGCCTTAAAGAGATTAAGAAAAATCAGTGTGGCATGGCAGCGGAATCGTTGGCCAAAGTCTACAGCATTTATCGCACGAATCTGCATTTGCGGTTTGTCTATGCGTCAGCGGCTTTTGTCTTTGTTCTCATCGGCATTCCGCTGGGGATCCGCTCCCACCGCAAGGAGTCAACCATTGGAATCGCGCTAAGTCTATTGATTGCCATGGGTTTTTACCTTGGCACTATCTTTGCTGAGACGATGGATCGTTCGCCTGCGTTTTATCCACATTTGCTGGTCTGGCTGCCAGTTGTGCTTTGCACCTGTATTGCGCTCTATCTGTTACCCAAAAACTTGTAAAACACTCACTGCTTAATTGAAAAAAGGAGCTTTAAGTTATGTCTCATATTCACCCCACCGCAATTATCGACCCTAATGCGCAGCTTGCCGAGGATGTTCAGGTTGGCGCTTACGCGATGATCGGCCCGTATGTTAAGATCGGCGCTGGCACCGTTGTTCGACAGCATGCCAATATCGAGGGGCACACAACTCTTGGCGAGCAGTGTGAGGTTTTCCCCTTTGCCTGCATCGGCATGAAATCCCAGGATCTGAAATATGTGGATGGCGACATTACCTATGCGGAGGTGGGTGATCGAACTGTGCTGCGGGAGTACACCACCGTGCATTTGGGCACCAAGCCCGGCGAGATCACGAAAGTGGGCGCGGACTGTCTGATCATGGCGTATTGCCATATCGCGCACGGCTGTACAGTTGGTGAGCATGTGATCATCTCCAATCTCGGCACACTGGCAGGTGAAGTTTTGGTTGAAGATTATGCAATCCTAGGGGGGCTGGTGGCTGTGCATCAGTTCTGCCGTATCGGAGCGCACTCCATGATCGCCGGCGGCTCCAAGGTGCGTCAGGATTGCGCACCGTTCATGCTGACCGATGCCTCCTATGAGGATGCAAAAGTTCTGGGACCGAATATCGTGGGATTGAAACGCCGTGGTTATGGTCCAGAGGTGCGGGTGGCGTTGAAAGAGGCCTACCGTCTGCTTTACCGGGAGGGACTCAACCGCACACAGGCGCTGGATAAGATCAAATACGAGATGAATGAGACTCCGGAGATTGCCAGACTGATAGAGTTTTATCAGACCAGCAGCCGCGGCGTGTTGTGATATGCACTTTTAACCAGCTTGCTTGGGCCAGAACTTCTCAATCAGTTTGGTGGGAATTCCAACTTCATTGGAGGCAAAGCAATCGGAGAGTATCTGCCAGCCGAGATCCAAAGCCTTCTCAAGCGGTATGTTGACCGTGAGTGCCATCATCTCCGCCTCAAAGCGTTCGCCGTATTGGAGCAGCTTGTTGTCCCAGTCGCTCATCCTGAAGCCCATGCTCTGCTTCTCCTGGGTCTCTTTGAAGGAGGCATACAGTTTGATCATGGCATCCATGATTGTGCGGTGGTCTTCGCGGGTGTGGCTGTTGACCTGCTGTTTTAGCCGGCTGAGTGAACCAAAGGGTTCAATCCGTCCGTTCCGCAGGTAGAACTGCCCTTCGGTGATGTATCCGGTGTTATCAGGCACCGGGTGGGTCACGTCATCACCGGGCATGGTGGTCACCGCCAGAATCGTGATCGAGCCCGCTCCTTCAAAGTCAACCGCTTTCTCATAGCGTGATGCCAGCTGGGAGTAGAGGTCGCCGGGATAGCCGCGGTTGGAGGGGATCTGCTCCATGGTGATGGCAATCTCTTTGAGGGCATCTGCAAAGCTGGTCATGTCTGTCAGCAATACCAGGACTTTTTTACCATCCAGCGCGAATTTTTCCGCAGTTGCCAGCGCAATGTCGGGCACCAGCATACACTCCACAATCGGGTCGGCGGCGGTGTGCACAAACATTACAGTGCGCGAGAGCGCGCCGCTCTCATCCAGGGTGTCGCGGAAGTAAAGGTAGTCGTCGTACTTCAGACCCATGCCGCCGAGAACAATAATATCCACTTCGGCCTGCAGCGCGATACGCGCCAGCAGTTCGTTGTAGGGTTCGCCCGCGCGGGCGAAAATCGGCAGTTTTTGCGATTCAACCAGGGAGTTGAAAACATCGATCATCGGGATGTTGGTGCGCACCATGTTGCGCGGAATGATGCGCTTGGCTGGATTGACGGAAGGGGTGCCAATGTCGATCATGTTATTGACCAGCTCCGGTCCTTTGTCGCGCGGTTGGGCGGAGCCGGTGAAGGCGCGCCCAAGCAGTGCGTATGAGAAGGGAACTCTCATTGGGGTTTCCAGAAACCGCACTCTGGCATCTGTGGCGATGCCGCGTGCGCCGGCGAAGACCTGCAGCGTGACATGGGCGCCATGAAGTTTGATCACCTGCGCCAGTGAGGTGCCGGTGCGCGAGGTCACCTCAGCCAGCTCACCGTATTTGACATTATCAGCTCGCAGGGTGATGACGCTTCCAGCCAGGTTATCAATGGTGTGGTAAATTTTATGCATGAACGGCTGCCTCCTCGATTTTCTTAGCTATCGCATCACGCCTTTGAGTGTACTCCGGCACATTGGACAGGGTTTGGTTCCAGTCAATAAAATCTTGAACGATGCCTTGGAAGAACTTACGCGCCTCAGCTTTTTCGCTGTAGGAGTAGCGGCTGAGCATCGCCTTTTCAGCCAGATCAAACATCTCGCGCTGACGCTCAATCGGGGTAGCGGCATCCACGTCATTATAAGCATCCTGCTGCATGTAGGCTGCATCCAAAAACTCGCTCTTCAAGTAGTTCATGAAGTCGTCGATGCTGGTGCCCTCTTCGCCAACCACCTTCATCATTTGGGCCACATCATTGCCAGCGCGTAGAATGGAGCGCAGTTTCTCAACTCGCTCGTTTTCGATCACGCTGGTATATTTGCTCCAGCTGTCGAGCGGGTCAATGGCCGGAAAGCGGCGGGCATCCGAACGGGCCCGTGAGAGTCCGTGAAACGCGCCCACCACTTTGAGTGTGGCCTGTGTGACTGGCTCGTCAAAGTTGCCGCCAGCCGGCGAGACCGTGCCGCCAATGGTGACAGAGCCTTTGGAGCCATCTTTGAGCAGCACCAGGCCGGCCCGCTCATAGAAGTTGGCGATTAGCGACTCCAGATAAGCGGGGAACGCCTCTTCACCGGGAATCTCTTCCAGCCGCCCGGAGAGTTCGCGTAACGCCTGCGCCCAACGCGAGGTCGAGTCGGCCATCATCAAAACATTCAATCCCATCTGGCGGTAGTAACTCGCCAGCGTGACACCCGTGTAGACCGAAGCCTCACGGGCGGCCACCGGCATGGAGGAGGTGTTGCAGATGATAATGGTGCGGTCCATCAGTGATTTGCCGGTACGGGGATCCTTGAGTTCAGGAAATTCGCGCAGTGTCTCCACCACCTCGCCTGCTCGCTCGCCACAGGCCACAATCACCACAATGTCCACATCCGCGTAACGTGAGGTTGTCTGCTGCAGCACGGTTTTACCAGCGCCAAAGGGGCCGGGAATGCAGTAGGTCCCTCCGAGAGCCACAGGAAAGAAGGTGTCAACCGTGCGTACACGGGTTGACATGGTTGCGGTCGGTCGCAGCCGCTCTTCAAAACAGGTGATCGGAAGTTTTACCGGCCAGCGCTGCATCATAGTCATTGGCAGATCATTGCCATTGCTGTCGGTCAGAACTGCCACCTCGTGTTCCACCGTAAAGGAGCCAGCGGCCGCGACTGATTTGACTGTGTAAACTCCACCCAGCGCAAAGGGGACCATAATGCGATGTTGAAAAATTCCTTCAGGAACAGAGCCGATCGTCTCTCCGGCAGTCAGACGGTCGCCCGGCGCGGCAACCGGCGTGAACATCCACTTACTATCGCGGTCGAGCGCAGGTAGGTAGGTGCCGCGCTGAAGGAAAAAGCCGCACTGCTCAGCCAGCCGCGGTAGGGGGTTCTGCAGTCCATCATAGATCTGCTTGAGCAGACCTGGACCAAGCTCGGCAGTTAACATATTGCCGGAGAATTCAACGACATCATCAATTTGCAGGTCGCGTGTGTCTTCAAAAACCTGCATGTCCGCGACGCGTCCACGAATTCGGACTACCTCGCTCATCAGGCGCTGGGTACCTTCGTTGTTGCCGACAAGGGCATAGCCCACTTCGTTTTGAGCGACCGCCCCTTCAAAGGCCACGCTGATCATGTTGCCGTTCACACCGACTATTTTTCCAGTTGTTTCCATAGTAATATTTTCTGCTGCGGGCTGTTACTCACAGCGTAACGGGAACTTCGCTCAGTTCCTCAAATGTTTTTTGTCCGGCGTCTGTGCTCCGCGCGCTCCAGCGGGTGACAATTGCCAGTTGCGCGGCATACGCGAAAATTGTGCGGATGCTAAGTGGATCCACCCCGCCCAGCTCTTGAATAATATTCCAGCGGATACGATCAAGATTGCGCTCTTTCTGCAAAGGGTTGGCGTGGCTGACCGCATCCTCCACCTCTGATTCAAGTTTCAAATCGCAGCCGTGGGCATCGCGGGTGTAAAGAGTCGCGTCCTGTCCTGAGGCGCGGGCTCGGATCCTGACCAGCGCATTGCGCAGGATCGTCTCTTTGTTCATCAATGCCGCCACAAAGGGATGATCACTGCTCTTTCCATAGAGCAGGGCTTCCACAACAGCGCACTCTTTCGCGCTGAGCCAAAGTATGCAGCTCTGCAGGAACTCCGCGTAGGTGATCGGTGCGGACGCGTTCAGCTCCAGAGCGGGCAGTGATGCTATAAGGTAAAATCGGCTCATGATTGTAGGAGGGCTACCAGGCCGGGGCGTAACTGCCGTGCAATAGCGGCGGTGACCGCCGGGCCGGTGAAATCGTGCTCAATGCGTCCATCTGCCAGCTTCAATCGGAAACCAGAGCCTGTGGTTGAGTTAGTGACTACCGTGACACCTTGGGCAGCTTCACCAATCAGCTTGGCCTGTAACGCCGCAACCATTTTCTCCGCGACCTCAATTTCGATGCTGCCGCCGTTGATGTAGGCTGTTACCGCCTCCTGGATCAGAGAGACCACCAGCTCTTCACTGCTGAAAGCCTGGTTCACATCTTCTAACAGGAGCTTTTCCAGCAGGGTAGTCAAAGATTTTTCAACATCCAGCAACACATCGCGGGCTGACTGGCGGATGGTCTCCTCCGCCCGCGTCGCACTGGCATCGGCCTCGCGTTGAGCATCAGCCTTAAATTTTTCCGCAGCGTCTTTAGCTGAAGCGATGATCGACGCACTCTGCTTTTTTGCGTTTTTCAGGAGCACGTCCGCTTCCTCTTTGGCCTTGTCAACACCGTCACTCTGAATTTTTTCAAGCAACAGTTGTAGATCTTCGTTCATAATTCACCTATGTGCCTGTCTAATATGGCTAATTAGAAAGGGATTTTTCTCTGTAAAAGGATTAATTAGCTGATCATTATAACAATCAAAGAGAGCGGATCAAAGGATAAAAATAATTTTTCGGCTTAAATTGTGGGTAGGAGGTTTTTACCTCCGCCGCACAGTAGGCCCTGAAGCGAAGGGTAAGACAAATTTTTGTCCTTAAAAACATGTTGTCAAAGGGTGCTGGATTGCAACGTTAAATGCGACAAACTTCATTGTGCTTGACAGCACTCCATTTCTCCTTCGAATATTTCCCTGGCAGACGAAAGGTTTGGAAAGCACAAAGCAACATGAACCACGAAAAGCACGAAAAACACGAAATGGGAGTGCAGCTGTTTTTTGGCCCGCGAATCTCCGCGAAAGGATAAGGGTATTTCATCCCTGCTTCCGCCTTCGCGCTTCGCGACTACGGCGTGACATGCCGCGGGGTCGCTAATCGCTTGAAATACCCTTATCACAAGATCACTTTTAAAAACATTCGTGTCATTCGCGTTATTCGTAGTTAAAAATTATCGCGCTACCAAATTTTCTTACCCCCCATTTTCTTACCCTCATTTACCTCGCTGCAGTAGATTTTTACTACCCCTCTTTTTTCTACTCAAAAACAACCTAGCGCAACCTTTGTGCCTCAGTGTCTCAGTGGCAAAAAATTGGTTACCTGCCTGTGCGTCGCACGCAGACAGGCGGCTATGATTCAGCTGTTCAATGTGGCTTTTCCTTTCTCCAATTTTTTGAAGGATTTTTGTTGAGGGGTATTGTTGCATGGGACATTTTTTTTGTCCAATGTGTTGTCGCATTTCATATTACAATTTAGCTAACGAAGTTGTACAACTATACGCAGCACGCAAATCCAGGCGAATCCCATCTCATACTCTCGGCAGGAGCGGAGCTTTTTTTGAATAATGGTGATGAACGCTACTCCATCTGGCATGAAGGCAATGGTTTGATTGAAGGTGCCGGAACACTTAGATTAGGCTGCGGTGTGGCAGGCGAACCCGCGCGGCTTTATATCAAAAACGACTCAACCCTGACTATTCAAGCCCCGCTGACAAGTAGTGGCGGGCTAGAGATGTATCATAGCTACGGCGGCGGTACACTGGTGCTCGACTGTCTCAACACCATGGCCTCTGATATGGTTATCAGCAGCACCTCCGGCAAGCTCAGTGTCTCTCAAATCGGCAACCGCGGTTCGATTGACAGCAATGTCGGGCAGGGCGATCGAATCTTACTGACTGGGCTCAACGCCAGCTTGATCTATACCGGCGCCGGCGAGATCACCGACCGCATAATCGAGTTTTCAAACAACGTAGCACTGGATCACTCTGGCTCCGGCGATTTGACCCTGACCGAAGATTTAGTGGCCAGTGCTGCCGGCAAGACATTGACATTGACCGGCTCCGCAGCCGGGGCAGGTGAGATCGCCGGCGTGATCGGTACAACAGCCAACACCACCGCCTTGGTTAAGGATGGCACTGGCGTGTGGCGTTTGAGCAACGGTAACGCTTTCACAGGAAAAACCACGCTCAAGCAGGGTGCGTTGGCGCTGTGCGGTGCAAACGGCGCGCTGATGTCAACTGCATCAATTGCAATTGAGGGCGGTACGCTCTGCATCTCCAATACCGCCGCAGCTAATCTTTTAGATCGCGTCAATGATGCCGCAGCTATCACCCTTAAAGGCGGTGCGATTGAATTCACGCACGACAGCGCTGCCAGCACAGATTATAGCGAGAGCTTAGGTGCGTTGACGGTCGCTGATTACGCTGGGGCAATCAAGGTTTCGCAGGCTGCCGAAGGGTGCACATCAACACTGACCTTCGCGTCAATCGCAAACTCAGGCAATGGCTCAGTCAATTTCGTGGGCCAAGGGCTGGGCGAGGAGGGCAGCGGCCGTAGTCGGATTTTCTTTACCACACCGCCGCTCCTGGAGAATGGGTTGATACCATGGGCAGTGGTCAACGGCAGCGCTGTGGCAACCTATGATGAAACACGCGGTGTTTACGCTTTGAGTACCGGTATCGCGGCGCGCGGCCCGAATTCGGTGATCCCTGATAACAGCTCTCTAAATGTGCAGATCAGCACCGATGGAGTCGAGGGGCCGATCACGCTGGAAAGCCCGAGCGGGGCGAGCATTGTCAGCTTAACCCAGGCCAGCGACACACCCGCTGTCGTGGCCATGGCTGGTCAAACGCTGCAGAGCTATGTAATTAATATTGCAGAGGATGCTGCAGCTCTGACAATTGGTCAGGTGGCAGGTGACAGCACACTGCAAATCAGTTCGGGATATGAGAATTTTGGAGTGATAAATCGTTCCACCAATGCACTGACCGTTAATGCCCAGACCGTTGAGAGCGTGTCTGGAACAGGGTTGAGCAAGAGCGGCAAGGGGGCGGTGACGCTCAATGGCCAGCTGAATGTGGCTGGAAATATGGTTGTCAGTGATGGGACCTTGACGCTGGCCGAGCTTTCGAACGCCACACATCTGATCGGCAACAATTTTGAGATGCGGGGAGGCTCTGTAACTCCTGTCAGACTCTGGTTGAATGGCGCGGCTGAGGTGGTTGACAACGGTGAATTTAGGGCTGGTATGAAAGCTGGTGACCGCTGTATTGTTGAGATCGACAATAACTTAGTTATTCAAGCCACGCCAGCACCTGAACGAAAAGGCGGCAAGATGCTTGTCGGTATGGGCCAGGATGCAGCCGGCGCGGTCATCCAGCGTTCAGGCACGCTGAGTATCAGCACCAATATATCGGGTACTGCCTTTTATGTTATTGGCGGTACCGGCGGTTATGGATATCACCGCATCACAGGCGGAACACTGGCCAGTGGCGAGATTACCGTCGGCAATAGTAGTGGTGGTAGTTTTGGCAACAGCAGCGTACTGGACTTGTTTGGTGGCGAAGTAATGATCGAAGGGTGGTGTGTGCTGGTTGCCTGGGGCAAAGGTGAAGGTGCATTAAATCTTTTTGGAGGAACTATGGCAAGCCCTGGAACTCTTGGCACAGAGGCTATCATTCTGGCATACAATGTTAGCAGTGATATAACCGCCCAGGTGAATATGTTGGGGCCGAATGCCAGGATGTTTGACAGCGGGCCATTTGCGAAAAAAAGAATCCTTATGGCAAATAGAGATGGCAACACGATCTGTGCTTTCAATCTCAATGACGGCGAGTTGACGCTGCACAACGCTTATACTAAGTCCGTCACCACCCCTACACACTTTAACTTTAACGGCGGGTTGCTCAAAGCCGCCCACAACAGCATGATGATGAGCGGGCTAACAGCTGCCCACGTCTTTGCTGGCGGAGCGCGGATCGATACCGATGGCTACGACGCATCGCTGGAGCAGGCGCTGGTAGCGCCGCAGGGTCACGGTGTGGCTGACATCGAACTGACCAGCAGCGGCGCTGGTTACATCGGTCCTCCGACGGTAATCGTCACCGGCGGCTCCGGGATCGGTGCCACAGCGATTGCGCTGGTTGATCTTGAGGATGGTAGCCCGAGCTGCGGCCAAGTGACCAATATCATGGTTACGAGTGCGGGCAGTGGTTATGCGGCCAACGACACTCTGATTGCCACCTTGCGCGGCGGCGGCTCGCTCACGCTGGCAACGCTCGGAGCGGTGACCCTCGCTCCAAACGTCAGCGGCGGGTTGACAAAGCTGGGCGCAGGCTCGCTGACACTGGGTGCACCCTGCACCTTTAGCGGCGGCACGCTGGTCAGCACAGGCACCCTCGAGTTCGGCTGCGACGATGCGCTGCTGCCCGGCAGCTCAGTGACGCTTGAAGAAGGCACTACCCTTGATCTCAACGGCTTTACATCCTCTAATGTGGTAGATGGTGCCGGCGTGGTGGTCAATGGTTCCTTGAGCGGCTTCTCACCAGCAGGTGAGAACGTTATAGGTACGCAAGTGCTGTCAATCGGTAACGACCTCACCTTGTCAGGAACCTACACTCTGGATCTAACCTTGGAGGGAGCCTCCGACCAGCTCGTGATCACCGGCGATGCCGATCTCTCCGGGGTGCAATTGCAGGTGGTTGATCTCGATCAGCTGAACCGTCGCAAGAGTTATGCTGTGGCCTCGGTCACGGGTCAGGTGCAAGCGTTGTTCAATGCCGGCAATCTGCCGGATGAAAGATGGCGACTGAAAAGGGTGAATAATACGGTTTTACTGTTTTTTGCTGATGGCATGCAGTTAATTCTAAGATGATCAATCTCTATGCTTGACCAGGAGTAACCAACGAATTAAGATGTATTTTGTTTTGAGCAGAAGAGGTTGACTTGAGGTTTAATTTAATGTAAGAGAACCTGTAACGCACTTACTAAAATACTGAGTCAAGCTTTAATTTTGTTTATTTGTTTTCTCTTTCCAAGTTTTTATGTAAGATAGTTGCGTTTTGGTGCATGTTTTTTAC
>JBAYXX010000070.1:0-22309 GCA_041673345.1 Kiritimatiellia bacterium | reverse complement strand
TTGACTTTCATTCATGGCGCGTATTATATCACGCGCGCGCGTAAAACGCAACTACATTTTGAACAATATTGTGAAAAAAAAGGCCGAAAACGTTAAGGTTTTCGCGCCTATGTCCAGTGGTCTGGATGTTGAGAAACGCTGCGCGGGCTTTGCCGCGCTACGCGCAGCGCAAGAAGAGGTATAAGGTTTAGCGCATTAGTTGCTATTCTCTCAACGAGTGAAAAAGTAGCACAGCCGCCTCGGCTGTGAATTACATGCCAAACACAGGCGGGACGCCCGTGCTACTTTCTTATAGCCTTCATTGCAACTTCTCAATGAGAGCGAAGACCTTTCACAAATCACACAAACTTATTTGGTTGCGGCGAAAAGCTGCTTTAGACGTTGAAGAGGAAGTGCATGACATCGCCATCCTGCACCTCATACTCCTTGCCCTCAACCCGCATCAGCCCAGCGGCTTTGGCGCCCGCTTCGCCATTGTGCCGCAGGTAGGTGTCAAAGGCGATCACCTCAGCCCTGATAAAGCCGCGCTCAAAATCGGTGTGGATGACGCCGGCGCATTTTGGTGCCTTCCATCCGCGGTGGAAGGTCCAAGCACGCACCTCCAAGGGGCCTGCGGTAAAGTAGCTGGCCAGCCCCAGGGTGTGATAGGCCATGCGTGCGGTCTGCTCCAGACCGCTCTCGGTCAGCCCGTAGGCTGTGAGAAAATCACAGCGCTCCTGATCCGAGAGCCCTGCCAGTTCGGATTCCATCTTGGCGCTTACAAGGATCACATCACAACCCTTGTCAGCGGCGTATTGTTGAATTTTTTTGACATGCTGGCTGGGTGTTTCCAGATCTTTCTCGCCCACATTGGCACAGTAGATCACCGGCTTGTTGGTTAAAAACTGCGACTCCCTTATCGTCACCGCGATGGCGTCATCTTTGCCCCACTGATAGGCGCGGATGGGGTTGCCAGCGTTGACATGCGCCAGCAACTGCCCCATGGCTTCCAGATCTTTGCGCAGATCCTTATCAGCACGGGCCTGTTTGGCGATGCGCTCAATGCGTTTTTCCAGTGACTGCATATCGGCCAGCAGCAGCTCGGTTTCGATAATCTCAATGTCGCGGATCGGGTCGATTTCGCCCTCCACATGCACCACATCGTCATCAGCAAAGCTGCGTACCACATGCAGAATGGCATCGGCTTCCCGGATATTGGCCAAGAATTTGTTGCCCAGCCCCTCACCTTTGCTGGCACCGCGCACCAGACCGGCAATGTCGACAAAATCAACGGTGGCTTTGATGACCTTCCGCGGCTTAGCGATCACAGCCAATTGATCAAGCCGTATATCCGACATCGGAACCGAGGCTTTATTGGATTCAATGGTGCAGAACGGATAGTTAGCCGACTCCGCGTTCTGAGCGCGGGTGAGAGCGTTAAACAGGGTTGATTTGCCAACATTCGGAAGACCGACAATACCTACACCAAGTGCCATGAGATTTCTCCTTTAAATTTATAAGCGCGAAGAGTATCATAAAACAAAGGCAGTTGGCAATTTTGGTGATTTATTTTTGCGTTTTTGTTTTGTACTTTTGCTCCATTCTGATATTATTTCGCTATTGTTTAAATAATAGAGGAAAATACAAATGATCGGAAAAATACTGAAAGCCATGTTTCTTTTCTCTTTAGCTCTCGGCGTGACAGCGGCCCCTTATGGGGATAATGTGATTTTACGTGGCTCGCTTGACAACACTCGCCTCAAATTTGAAGTGGGAGGCAAGGCGGTCGTCGCTTTCCTGGGCGGCTCCATCACGGAAATGAAGGGCTATCTTCCCATGGTCTGTGAAATTCTTGAAAAACGCTTTCCGAAAACAGAGTTTACTTTTATTGCGGCAGGGATTGGCTCCACCTGTTCTACCACCGGCGCGTTCCGTCTGCAGCGCGATGTACTCAGCCAGGGTCAGGCGGATCTGCTTTTTGTTGAATTTGCGGTCAATGATGATCAGGATGCTGGACATGCTGAGCAGGAGGCCATCCGCGGCATGGAGGGAGTGGTGCGCCAAGCGCGCTTGGCCAATCCAGAGATGGACATTGTGATGACCTTCTTTGTGAATGAATTTATCATGGGTGAGCTGCAAAAGGGGGTGGTTCCTCTGACGCTTAGGGCGCACTCCCAAGTGGCGGAGCGGTATGCGATTCCAACGGTTAACCTGGCGAATGAAGTGGCGATGCAGATCAAGAATGGCGTACTGACTTGGAAAAAATTCGGAGGCGTGCACCCCGCGCCCTTTGGCAATGCCATTGCCGCTGCCATGGTCGATGAACTCTTCGACCGCGCTTGGAAAACACCACTCACTCCAGAGGCCAAGGCTGCGGCGCATCCTCTGCCGGAGCCGCTTGATGAGCTGAGCTACTTTAACGGTCATTTTGTGGATGTTCATACAGCCAAGCTGAAATACGGCTGCATGATCAAGGTGCCCGAGTGGGAAGCTCTGAAAGGTAGCAAGCGCGCCCGCTTCACCAGCTGTGACACACTCTGCGCAGAGGGAATCGGCGCGGAGTTCCGTTTGGATTTCGAGGGCCGCGCGGCCGGCGCGTTTATCACCGCCGGACCGGACGCTGGCGTGTGTGAATGCTCCATTGACGGTAGCGATTTCAAACAAATTGATCTGTTTAAAAAATATAGTCAGGGGCTGCACTATCCCTATACTGTGATGTTCGCAAATGATTTGAAGCCTGGAAAACACACGCTCACAGTGCGTATGGTGGAGGGGAAGAGCCCCGGACGCAACGCCCTGCGGGTGATGCACTTTTGTGTGAATTGAGTGCGGTTGATACCTAGGGGTCAGAAGTCAGCGGCATCAGAGTCGGAGTCGCGGCAAAGAGGAAAAACACATGGAGAACACCTTAAACCACTTGAAGTTATAGGCAAGCAACATAGAGGTTTGATCAATGAAAACACGATTTGTGTTTATGGTAATGATGTCGACAGTGATGCTGGCGAATGCGGAGGTGACTATGAAAAGAGAGTGGAGTGAGCTGACAAAAGCGGAAGAGCGTGTGATTGTGGCCAAAGGCACGGAGCCTCCGCGCACCGGCAAATACGATAAATTTTTTGAGAGCGGGTTTTATACCTGTCGGCGCTGCGGGGCGGCACTCTACCGTTCGGAGAATAAATTTGATAGCGCCTGCGGCTGGCCTGCTTTCGATGACGCAGTGTACGGCGCTGTCAAGCAGGCGCCGGATGCGGACGGACGACGAACCGAGATCTTGTGTGACAATTGCGGTGGCCATCTGGGACATGTTTTTGTGGGTGAGCGGTTGACATCAGCGAACATACGCCACTGCGTCAACTCAATCTCCATGGATTTTATCAGCCAGGAGGCTGCTGGCGGCCACTTTAAAAGAGCGGTCTTTGCTGGCGGCTGTTTCTGGGGGGTGGAGTATTATCTACAGCAGATGCCGGGGGTGATCGCGGTGATCAGCGGCTACACCGGCGGTCGTAAGGAAAACCCTACTTATGATGAGGTCTGCAGCGGACAAAGCGGACACATTGAGGCAGTTGAGGTGCTCTATGATCCAGCACGGATCAACTATGCAGCCATCGCAAAGAGGTTTTTTGAAATTCATGATCCCACGCAGGTGGATCGCCAAGGCCCGGACAAGGGCGAACAGTACAAATCGGCGGTTTTTTATGCGGACGAGGAGCAGAAAAAAATGGTTGAGACGCTGATCGGGCAGTTAAAAGCCAGGCGATATAAGGTTGTGACTGAGTTGAAACCGCTCTCCATCTTTTATCCAGCGGAACTCTATCATCAGGACTATTATTTCAAGAGCGGCAAAATGCCGTATTGCCATCGCCCTGTGAACCGGTTTGAATAACCAGCATAGAGCCGCAGCCAATTATTATGACTATTTGTCGTGAGAAGTTTGCTGATCATGTTGTTTCCCAAAGAAGGGGTAATAAAAAAAGTGGACAACGAAAAAGAGTATTACTGGCTTGATGAGTTTGGTGGCGTGAATGGTCCTGATCTGTGGTCAAGTTTACAAGAATTACGAGTTCAAAATGTCATTTCCGATGACACGGAAATATGTGCTGTTGGAGATAAGATCTGGACCACATACAAAAACCCTTTCGGTTCACCAAAATCATCTTCTGAGGGCAATAAAAACTTGGATAACGAGCTAGTTGAGGTTAGTAGTGTCCGACAACAGGCTTCCGGTCAACAAACTAATAAAGGAGCTCCAACGAGTGTTATACACCTGGTCTGCCCAAGTTGCAAAAAAACAATAGAGTTCTCCAAAGAGATGGCGGGCCAAACTGGAAAATGCCCCTACTGCGACCAGTCAATAATTATTCCGGATACACCAATAGAACAGCCAGCCCCAGCCACAAAGCAAATTAAACCAACCACAAGCCGCTACATTTGTTCAAACTGTGGCAGCTACACAAACGGAACAAGCCACACAAAAGGATATTTCGTTTTAGAAATTATTCTCTGGCTGTGCTGGGTTATCCCTGGATTGTTATATACGATGTGGAGACTCACCACACGTGGGAAAGTTTGCCATCTATGTAAATGTGATACCCTAACCCCTGTTAATTCGCCAATGGGGCGAAAGCTACAGAAGGAATTCCAAAGCAAGCAACTGTGGTAAAGAGTAAAATTATGACTAAATTTAAATTGAGATGCCCTGAAGGCCAACTTCTAACATATGCATCGCGATATCCCATTCCCGCCTTAGAAGAAGAGGTGTTGAGCATATCCATAATCTCACTGGTGAAGTCTTTAACAATATTCTCCCGCCACAGGTCATCATCTTCACGATTGTTATATCGGTCAACAAGGGTCCGAAGATAATGGATCTGATTGCCAGATAGAAATGGATATGATCCCGCTCTGACTGGGAGAAGGCATCACTGCCACAACAGATGTCATAGGCCAGCTTCAAGCGTCTGACAGTGTACATATACCACTGTTCCTGCTTCTCGGTTGCCTGAACAAATTCAGCCGCGCTGTTCAAGCACTTCAGCTGGCTCATGGGTGAACCTTGGAAATAGGGAGTGGTGTCGAATTTGATTTAATAAGATCCACTACATTCTTGTATTTCGTATTCATAGCATCACCCTTTTCTTAATCTGCTTCATCTTTTTGCGAAACGTTTGTATATCCTGCTAAACTTCTTAAAACAGCTTTCAAAGCCGGTAGTTTTTTCTATTTTCCACATCAAACACCCCCTGCATATTCCATTTTGGAATATTTGTCAAACCTAAAAATTATAAGATTTCAGCATCAAACAACCGCCAGCTTCTTTAAATGCAAATAATCTATCTTTAATTTTACTTTCCTTCATAATTTGTAACTCAGCATTCATCATTCACCAAGTGATCGTTTGTTCAAGTTTTGCTTCAGTTAATTTCATAATTAGTCTCATTCGATTGAGATAAAATCTATGTTCTGGGTCTCACTCGGCAAACTGCGCCACAAATCAATTTGTTGTGGTGAGGAAGATCAGACTGAGCACCACATGCTTATATTCGGATGATTCGATACTGCCACGAAGCTGGTTAGCTGTATCCCATAGTGTCTCTTCAAAGCTTTCCTGCTTCTTATCGTTCGTCTTCTTTGCCATGAAAATTCCTGTTATACGGTAAGACTGGTTGTTGACAAACCAGCTGTTTTAAAATAGTAACCTCATGGTAGGCAAAATTTAAACAAAAATCCAGCAAAATGACAAGCAAGTTTGATGAAATTACAGCAACTGTCTTGATGGATTATAGTAATCTGGTGGGCTTACTTTGTAACCGTCATTTAACCTGTGTGGAGTTTTACTAGCACGTCAAACAAGGTGGCCCACATGCGACCCTAGGCTTTGTGGTTGTTGTTTGAGCACGTTGACCAATTGCTATAATTCTTGGCTTGCCTTCGTGTTTTGTTTTATGGTGTTCGGGTCTGTATATCCAGATTGGTTTGCGTGTGTCTATATCACAGGGACGCATGGTACACATTTCGGAGGGTTCGGAGGGTCGAGCACTCGTTAGGCTATGTACCATAACAAGTGTTTGTAGCACAGGTGGGAGTGCAATAAAGATTCTCTTCTGAGAACACTAGGTAAATCATTGATTACAAGAAGATTTATGGTGGGAGATAATGGACTCGAACCATCGACTTCCTGCGTGTGAAGCAGGCGCTCTAACCAACTGAGCTAATCCCCCATAAAACTGAAGTGCTAACAATATACATGATTCCGGTCTTTTAAGGAAGTGCGATTGTAAGATATTTTTTGATGGTGAATGGAACAGCTGAATATTAGCACAAGCCAAAAAGTTGTTTATCGAACGTTTATAGGCGTTTAGTGTAGTAGTCGCTCTATGAGCGACACATAGGTTAAGCCGAACGTCAGCGACAAAGCTGGTCTATTGTCCGGGGTCGGGGTCGCTATCGGAATCGGTATCGAAAAACGCGTAAAAAACGACCCCGATGCCGATTCCGACACCGACTCCGAGTTGCATGGTAGCACCTGTCGACTGCGAAACCGACCTTCAGCCAGCACATGCCGCTCATCAGGCGTCGTCCCGCAAGCGGAACTATGCCCGACAAGTAGAGCGGCTACGACACTTATAATGAAGTTTGTCGCATTTCATATTACAATTTAGCGAAAGTTAACAAAATAATTTTTGCTATTGCGTTTCGTGGGAGGAGGGTGTTAAACTGTACTTCACTTTTAATACAGATGGAGTTGGCTGGTGCTAGTTCCTTCAGGCGTACGCCACTGGCGGGTATATGAGTAGTTACTCAGTAAAAAGTCATTGATCAGCCCGTTTTAAACAAAAAAGAAAGGTCTCAACATGTCTCAGTTTACACGTCGCCGTTTTCTGCAATCTACCTCAGTCGCTGTTGCTGGCTCAACCGTGTTGTTCAGCGGCACGAAGGCATCGGGGCGCGTTCTGGGCGCCAATGATAAGATTCGTGTTGCCGTCGTCGGTGTGAAAGGCCGCGGGGTGAGCCATATTGACGGGTATCTCAAACAAAAAAATGTCGAGATCGCGTATCTGGCTGATCCAGACAAAAGCGTATTGGAGCAACGGTTGAAGGATGTCGAGGTAAAAAGCCAAGGGTTGCAAAAGCCGCAGGGCGTCGCGGATTTCCGTCGCATTCTGGAGGATAAGAATGTTGATGCCATTTCAATCGCCACTCCCAATCACTGGCATGCCTTGATGACCATCTGGGGCGCGCAAGCCGGCAAGCACGTTTACGTCGAGAAGCCGATGAGTCACGACATTGTCGAGGGCAGGATTGCCGTTGAGGCGCAGAAAAAATATGGCGTTGTTGTCCAGCACGGCACACAGAGCCGCAGCAATGCGCGGATTTCCGGTCTGCACGATGCGATCAAAGCCGGCAAGTTCGGCCGCCTGAAAATAGCTTACGGGTATTGCTGCAAAGCGCGCGCCAGCATCGGGTTCAAATCAGAGGAAGCGCCGCCGTCGAACCTGGACTGGGACCTGTGGCGGGGTCCTGCCGAACTCTCCGTGTTTCATCGCAACCTCGTGCATTATAACTGGCACTGGTTCTGGCAGACAGGTAACGGGGACCTAAACAACCAAGGAACTCACCAGCTCGATATCGCGCGCTGGGCTCTTGACGATGACCAGACGCATCCCGTCAAAGCGATGGCGATTGGTGGGCGGTTCTTGTGGAAGGACCAGGGGGTGACTCCCAACACCATGTTCGCGATGGCCGAATATCCGAACGGCCAGCAGGTCTTTTTCAATGTCCGCAACGTAAAGTACGAAGGTTACCAGACGCAGGTTGAAAACGAGTACTACTTCGAGGACGGCGGCCGGATCATTCGCAACCAGTACTATGCCAAAGGGAGTCAAGAGGGCGTGGCTCTCAAGGTTGAGCCGGGCAAAGTGACTCCGGGTGGAGGCTTCGGGAGCTTTATTGCTGCTATTCGCGCGAACGATCCAAAGATGGCGAACGGGAACGCCGTCGATGCGCACAATGCCTGCGTTCTCGGGCATCTGATGAACAACTCCTATCGGCTGGGCGAGCAGGTTCCGTTTAATATGAAGGCCGGAAAGTTCGGCGATAACAAAGAGGCCTGCGAGCATTTCGGGAAGCTGCACGATATCATGAGCGGGGGGGTCGGTATTCCCGAAGATGGCAACAGCTATACTGTTGGTCCGCTGCTGACGTTCGACCCCAAAACAGAGCTGCACGTCGGTACCCATGCGGAAGCGGCCAATGCGTTGCTGAAAGACCCGAACCGCAAAGGGTTCGAAATCCCGAAACTCGCCAACGTCTAAACGGACGCGAATTGTTCGATATTCGCCAGCCCTTCAATGTATTCGTCCACGGCCCACGCGGCGTGGACGCCCACTCCACGCGGTCGTTTCCGCCGTCGAGACTCGGTTAAACGAGAAGCTGCTTTTTATTCTTGTCTATAACTTGCCAATCACTCAGCTGGCGCGTTCCTTACAATAACATTGTGCACTACTTCACAACATCAGCCAGCGCTTTACCCGCCTTGAACTTCGCGGCCTTTTTGGCGGCGATTTTGATTTCCTTGCCTGTCTGAGGGTTGCGGCCAGTGCGTGCGGCTCGCTCGCTGATACTCCACTTGCCAGACCCGATGAGCTCTACGGGGTTGCCCTTCTTGAGCTGCGAGCGCCGCCTAGATAAGCCAAATTCATAGAGGCTGTTGGATTTGCTGGAGCGGCTCAAGTCGTGCCTCGGCGCCTTGCCACTCCTGCCGCTGGGGGCGGTATAACGAGCCTGACTGAACGCCGCCACTTTGGCCATGGCATCAATCAACTCTGCTTTGTTCATGCTGGGCAGGTAGGGAGCATCGCCGCCATCGTCGGCCCTCGTGAGGGTGCGCCCGGTTTTGGGATTAAAATAACGACATACGCTGAGCCCCGCGTCTTTGGCGATGGCGTCAATCAACTCGCCTTTATTCATGTAAGGTGAAGGGGTGTCGCCGCCACCGTACAGACCCGTCTCGGGATTCCAAGTCATGCCTTGAAATAGCTGTAGCACGTCGGTGAGCGGTGCGGTCGCACTGGGTCGCGGACTGCCAGCGGCATCGAAGAAGATCGGGGCGCCGTAATCGTCGTAGTCAAAGCGCTCGACAACATCTCCCTTGGCGTCGGTGAGTGCCAGCAGACTGCCCTGCTCGTCGTAATGGTGGAACAGAACCGCTCCGCCGCTGACTGAGGCCAGTGCGCCGAATTTTTCTAAGGCGTGTGGGACGAAGAATGAGCGCTGAAGCACGCCGTCCACGTAGGTTTGCAGGAGGTTGCCTCCTGTTGCAGAATCACAATCGTCATCGACTCCGTCGCAGTCATTGTCCGTGCCGTAGTCATAAAGGTAGGTGTTGGTGGTGGTGCCAGTGCCGCCTGCCAAAAGATTTGGCGTGCTTTTTTCCATGCGGCGGTCTATCACGACCGGACTATAACGGTAGCTGACAACCGTCGTGGGGGCACTGCCCGCAACGAGTTCATCCACTTTCACGAGTCGGTTGGCGTAGTCGTAGTGATAAACTCGCTGTCCCGTCGCGCTTGTGCTGGAGATCCGGTTGCCGTTGGCATCGTAGGTAAACGATCCAGAGGGCGTAACCGTGTACTGGTTCATCTGGGCGTCGCCGGGCGGTATCGTGTTGTCCATCACATAGGCTTCCGCGAGGCCATTGTTGGTCATCTGCAGGCGGTTGCCGTTGGGATCAAGAATGTAGCTCTGGACGCTGTCGCCCGCCGGACTGAAGCTTCGGGTGCCGCGCGTCAGACGGTTGAGGCCGTCATACGCATAGCTGTTTTCCGTCAGCACTCCGCCGCTGGTCCACGGGGCGGTCATCACGCGCAGGTTCTGGTTCTGGTTGCGGTCATAGCCACTGTTGCGTTGGTCAACGACCTGTCCGCCGCCGGCCCGTGCATGGTTGATGCGGGCCACCTGCTGCCAGCCGAAATCATTGGCGGCGTTCGGGGTGTTTTGCTCGCCGTTCCAGAAGATACGGGTATTGATGGCGTTGTTGCGGGCGATCTTGGCGAAACGCCCAGGTCCGTCATACGCGAAAGTCGCCACTGCGACGGGGCTGTCCGAGGCTGTGGCCTGTGTACTGACGGCGGTGGGCAGACCGAGTGCATCGTAGGTCGTGAAAATGCCGCGCCCGTCGGGGCAGGTCAGGGTCAGTCGATTGCCTGTGCCGTCGTAGGTGCTGGTCGTGACCAATCCGTCCTGCGCACTTTGGGTCCGGTTGCCGAGCGAATCATAGGCGAAGCTAAACGCGGAGGTGTCGTTGGCCGCCGCGACCAGGTGTCCAAGGCCGTCATAAGCGAGGGTCTCGAAGGTGGTATCGGTGCTGATTCCTGCCGCCAAAATAACCTCTTTGCCGACGAGACGGGACGCCGAGTTGTGGTTATTGGTCACCGTGGTGCCGTTGGCATCCGTGTACCACGCCAGATTGCCGTGCGCACTCCAGCCTCGCGTTTCGCTGGTGTCATCGGGGTGAGTGATGGCTATGCAACGGTCGCAAGCATCGTAGACAAATGTCGTGGTGTTGCCATTGCCATCGGTCGAACTGACGAGGCGGTTGTTACGATACGCGCTGTGCGAGGTGCTGAGAATAAGGCCGTCGGCTTGTGAACCGCTGTAATGCGTGATGCCGGTGACGCGCCCGAGGCCATCCACCGTACACACGCTCTCGTTGCCGAGGGCATCGATTATGCTGACGAGATTGTGTGACGAGTCGTACGCATTTGAAACGGTATTGCCGACATTGTCCGTAACGCTGACACAACGATCAAGCGCATCATACGTCAAGGTCTGTGTGAAGAGCTGACTCCCCGCGCTGACATCCGAGAGATCGGCGGTCTGCACCGTCAAAGGATTTCCGTTTTCGTCGTATGTCTTGGCGATCACATTACCCTTGGGATCTATGACCGAGGTCAGCCGTCCGACGCGGTCGTAGGTGCGGGCGGAGGTGTGTCCGTTATCATCCGTGAGCGTCAGCAGTTGACCGTTCGGTGCGTAGCTCCAGTCGGTTTGAGCAACGCCGTCGCTGATCGGCGCACCGGTGGCCAGGTCGAAAAAGAAGGAGGACTTTCTCGTCAACCGATTGAGCGGGTCGTAGGTGAAGGTGCTTTCCGCGAGAGTCAGGTTGAGTGCGCCGCCGGGCAGATCGACGAGTTCGCCGTCTGTCCTCGTGTAAGTCCGGTTGTCGCAGCCATCATAGAGGCAGGTCGAGACGTTGCCCATTGCATCGACGGTCTGGATGGGGCGATCAAATCCATCATAGACGCAGGTAGTTTCGCTAACCATACCGACCGCAGCCTCGCGAACCTTGCGGAGATTGCCGTTGCCATCATAGTCGTAGAAATCGACGGTACTGAGGCCAGAACCAGGGGCGCAGGCGCGACTGTACAGGAGACCACGCTCGTCGCTGGCAAAGGCGATCACGTTGTCAGGATCCGCTCCGCTGACCGCTTCGGGTAGGCGCTGTAGCGTTAAGCGGTCGTTGGCATCGTAGACAAACTGATTGGTCATGATGTTCGACTGGCCACTCGGCGAGATTTCTTGCGCCGTCTGGATCGGGCGGTTTAGGGCATCGTACGCAAGGGTTGTGGTCCAATAAGGATTGGCTGAATTCAACGTGCCGTCAGGGGCTCGGTTCTCCACATCCACCTGCACGAGGTTGTTGTTGGCATCGTAAACATATGATCGCAAATTAGTGCCAAAGGATCCGCCTTGGGTCTGTTTGGACACGATCTGATTGAGGGCATTGACCTCAATCTCTGTAGGTGTTCCGCGTGGGTCTACGCAACGGGTCAGGTTGCCGCGTGCGTCATATTCTAAACTCGTGGTGAGATTCTGCCCGGTGGCATCGGCATCCACGATGCAGGTTTGCAAGTAGCCGCGCTGCGCACCACTGGCGTAGTAGGTGTATTCGTCGCGGCGACGGCGACCTGCTCCGTCCTCCGCGCGGACGCAAGCGGTCAACTGGCCGTAGGCATTGTGTTCAAAATCGATACGGGCCATGACAGGCGGTGTGACATCACGAACAATGCCGTGCTGCGTGAGCGTGGCAAGGTTGCCGTTGTCATCATAAATACAGTGCGTCTCGAAACCGCGCGGGTTGGTAACGCGGGTGACGAAACCGCTGCAATCGTTATCGCGGCTGTCACAAACCTCGACGTTTCCACGGGAAACTTGTGCATGCCCCTTGTACGTGCCGTCCCAGCCTCTGAGCGTCGGATCGGAGCCGAAGCGCGGGTCGTGCTCGAAACTGCTCACGAGGCTGGTGCTGAGGCCATCGTCATCGTCATCCAGACCGCCATGAGCGATGCGACGTTCCACACGCAGATTACCGCGCTGGCGCGGTGGCGTGGCAGAGTCAAGATCGGCTTGATAAACCCATTCGATGCGGTTGGTCAGCGGACGCTGCCAGACGGTGCAAAGCGAATCATTGTTCCAACTCCAGCTCGATTCAAAACGGTCGGGATCGGCTGCTCGCAGTTTGCCCATGGGACGGTTTGCGGTGGCGGTCACGGCTTGGCCTGACTCGGCGCGTCCAGTATATTCGCGCAGCGCGACGCAGCGGTTGCGGCTATCAAAGTCGTGCTCCGAGACGTTGCCTTCAGGGTCGTTAACGATGCAGCGCAGGGCTGCGAAACGGTTGCCCGGCGCGGGCGTCTGCGGGAGGTAGGTGATGCAGGTGGGGGCATCCGTGCCACGTTGAACGGATACACAGCGCGCAAAGGTGGGGGAGGCCGAGTCGAGATCGTAAACACAATGCACCGTGGTCTGATCGAGCGCGTCGGTGATTGAGAGGAGCAAGCCACTGGCCTCTGGCGCAGGAGCCGTGATGTAGGTGTAGGTGGTGGTCTTGCCGCTGGGGAAATTGTTGCCAGTCGATGTGTTGGTTACGACAGGAGAGGTCACGGATTTGAGATCGCCGGAACGTCCATTCGGATCGCCCGCGCTGTAATAAGCGTAAGTGACTGTGCGGCCTGAGAAATCCGAAACGGAGGCAATCTCTCCGGCTGGGTTATAGGCAACGGTATAGGTGCGATCCAGATCGTCGACAATCGTGGTAAGCCGACCTGAACCGTCGTAACTCAGCGTCATCGTGTTGTCATGGCGATCTACGATTTGAGCGAGCTTTCCGCTGGTGGGGGATGCGCTATCGAACGGATTGAATTCCCAATAGCCGGTATCAGCGAAAGTGAGGCGGAAGGCACCTGTATCCGTATTCAGCGTTCCCTCTCGGAAAAACTCGGGGCACGTGTACGTGCCGTTCGCTTGAAGGCGGAAGGTATCCTTGCGGCCCGTGCCGTCATAGAGATCGATTCCGTTGCTGCTTTGAACGCAACGCACATCGTAGCTGTGGCTCCAGCGATTGCCTTGGGCCGTGGCAACGCCGGTGCGGGAGCGGTAGGTGCGCATCCAGAGAAAATCAAGGCCGCGTCCGGGAACGGCGAGGTCAGCGACCTGCTGTTCGACTTCGCCCGAGTGCAGAAGAACGCCCAGGATATCGTCGTCGTCATCGTCGTCGCCGCCGTCACAATCATTGTCTTCGCCGATGCTATGGCTTTTGAGAATGGTGATATGAGTCGGGGGTGTGCTGTTACGAGTATGAACTCCGTGATTATGAGTATGACGTCGAGGAAACAAGCCGCGAGGTCTACGGGAGTGGGGAGCGAGATCCGAAGCGAGCATGACACCCGGTGCGGGAGCGTTCGCAGCGATCTTTTCATGCGGATCTCCCCATGTATCTAAATGAGCAGATGCGTAAACGCCATCATCTGTTCCATCGCAATCGTCGTCGCCACGGCTTTTCAGGATGGTGATGTGGCCGTTCCCCTTTACAAACGCGGGCGCTGGGCCAGCGGGCGGCCATGCAGGCGGAGCCTGCAGGGTACGCGCCAGCGATGGCGCAACCTCAAGGGCCTTAGGCAAGCTTGCCAACGGCAGGCTGTCTCCATTGCGGTATTCGATCACCTCAATATCGTGAAGGCCGGTTGACAGATCCGGCAGTGTGCCGCTGAGCAAGGTTGAACTTATAAACGTCACATCGCTCAGGAGCAAACCATCTACGAAGATCTGGTCACCCGCATAGAAAAACTGGCCGATGACATAGACGGTGGATCCACCCGAGGCCGCCAGTAACGCCGGCTCACCCGCAACGAGGGTCGGCTGCGGAAACAGGACACGGAAGAAGGCCGACGGTGAGTCAAGAGTAACCGGGAACATTGTTACGCCATCCGCTCCGATGACTGTCCCCAGAGGCTCCCAGGCGTCCGTCAGGGAGGTTTTGACCTGAATAGCGTAAGGGGCATTCCCAATGCCCGGCAGAGTTAGTTGCACATCGCCTCCATCCAGATGGATGTCCACGCTGCGCCCTTCAGGAAGTACGGCACGCACAAGTGCGCCCGTCAATATGCAAGCGGCTAGGCATAGCGCCAAGGCGCGGCGGTCCACGTGACCGTTCTTCAGCATCTGTTTTTTCATTGGTATCTCTTTTGTTAACGGATTGTGTTCGTTTTTTTTCATGGCGTTTCTACGCAGGTTGAATACTGGTGTCAATCTCTCTTAATGGAAGACTGCCGTATCACGCTGTGATAGTCGTGTCTGCAAAAAAATTTACATAATAAATAACCATGCGAAAATTACTGCTTGTCGGGGGTCTGATACCCCAACGAAAGATATGATATCATTGTGGTGTCATATCGTGCAATAGTTTTTTTATTTTATTTTACAGGGGCGAAAAGGATCGGCAAACAAAACTCGTGACAAAGAGAAAAAAACACATGCAGAACCCATAACCCACTTGAAGTCACAGGCAAGCCGGCCGCGCAGCGCGCTGCGAAAAAACGATGGGGTAACTTATTAAAAATGTTTAGTAGCGTACCATAGTGCGCTTAGGCTGTTACGCATTTAGGCGGTAGTCTGTTAGGTTAAATGTGAAAAGCGCGCCCTGGTTGTAGGGTTGCTTCTACCGTGTCCGCCGTAGCCTTGGCGAAGGAGGATGAAGCTTGCAGGTCGCGCGCAAGCCTTGCCGTTCGTGTAGTAGCCGCTCTATGAGCGGCATCGGTTGACGATGATGTGCGACGATGCTGGTTGACGATTCCCCGCATGTTCCCAATCGCCGACCAGCATCGTCGCCGCTATTCGGGAACAAAGGCCTTAAATCGTCGGCCACCGTGTGATTCAGGGGTGGGCGCCGAGCGTGGCGATAGTTATGTGGCGCAGCTTGGTCGCCACCATCTCTTCGATCTCTTTAATTGTCGCGCGCAAAGGGCAGACGGCGCGGTTCGGGCAGGCTTCACCGTGGAACATGCACTGGGTTAAACTGACTTCACCCTGAAACAGTTCCATAAGATCAATCAGCAGGATGGTCGCTGGTTGTTGGTTTAGTTGAAACCCACCGCGCTGCCCCCTATGCGAGCGCAGAATATCAGCGCGCGCCAGTTTTTGCAGGATACCTCTTAAATAAGCTCGTGGAATACCCAGTTCGGCATGCAGTTCAGCCACAGATAAAATTTCATCGGATTTTTGCGCCATGTGTCGCAAAGCCCGCACAGCATAGTCAGTATCACGGTTAATAAGATTCATGCCGCGAAATGATACTTGGCTCCTTTCAGTACGTCAAGAGTGGATTTCAGTTAAATACTCAAAAATAACTGGCTGTGTAATTCACAGGCGGGACGCCTGTGCTATTTTGCAGAGACCGACGTAACGCCTGCTTATTCCGTTCCATTCTGAAAGAAACTTGCAGCTAATCATGGAATAACCTGAATTTCAAGACGCTTGCCGTATGCAGTGGCATAACGAGCTACAATTGCCACTGAAACATTAGCCCCACTCTCTATCCGGGAGTTCAGCGTTAAAAAATTATTTTTTAACGCTGAACTAGATTCTATCGATAGTGTATATTACGTGCTATGTCAGATATTTCACTCCGACATAATGCGACAAAGTTTGCACTTGCGTTACAAGGCCGTTCGCGCGGAGCGACAGGTCAGAACAGTCGCTATGAGAAGCGGCAAAGCACCGAACATGATAAAGATCATATCAGCTGGCATCCTCAGCCACGACAAGAAAACAATGCTGGGTTGTGTTTGAAATGCCGCGCTTCGCGCGTGCCAATAGCCGTTTGTGATCACATCGTGCAGTTGCATGACGCCCGTCGGAAAAAGGCTCAGCAACACCATTCCGGCCAATCCGATGTTCAGCCCCCAAAATGAAACACGGACAAATTTTTCGATGCGCACCCAATCGCGCTCCGTGGCCGTTTGGCGCAGAACAAACACCAGCAATGCCACTGCCAGCAGACCAAACACACCCATCAGCGCGGCATGTCCGTGGTTGGCGGTCAGGTTCGTTCCCGCCTCGTAATAACTCACAACTGGCAGGTTAATGAGAAACCCGAAGACCCCTGCCCCGATGAAATTCCACACACCTACCGACATTAGGAAATAAAAGGTCCATTTATGGGGCAGGTTCATTGGCTTGTGGCAGATGTCGCACTCCTGCCGGGATAGGCGGACAAAGTCGCCAGCCTCCAATGCCAGCAGGACTAACGGCACAATCTCCAGTGCGGAGAAGACAGCGGACAGCGCCATGGAGAAGGTTGTCTGGCCGGTCCAGTACCAATGGTGGCCAGTGCCGATGATGCCGCCGCCCAAAAATAAGATCGCGTCAAGATAGATCACGCGCGTGGCGGTGCGCCGCGAGACCATATCCAGCTTGAAGAAGATCGTCGCAACCATCACGGTGGCGAACAACTCGAAGAACCCTTCTACCCAAAGATGGATGATCCAGAACCGCCAAGTATCGACAATGGTGAAGTGGGTGGCCTGGCCGAACATAAAGGCCGGCAGATAAAAGATCGGGATCGTGAAAGCCGCGCCCAAGAAGAGCAAGGCCATCTCACGCTGTCGTGGATCTTTGCGCACTGCGCCCACGCCACGCACGAGCAACACCGCCCAGAGGGCAAATCCGATCACAAGCAGGATTTGCCACAAACGGCCCAGCTCCAAGTATTCCCATCCCTGATGGCCGAGCCAGAACCAAGCCCTTCCGAAAAACTGTCGTAGCCCGAGTAGCTCTCCGGCCAAACTGCCGAAGATTACGATCATGAGTGCGGCGAACAAGAGATTAATTCCGACTTTTTGGCCCCGCGGCTCACGTCCGCCCAAGGCTGAGGCTAGGAACAAGCCCCCTCCGACATAGGCTGTGGCGATCCAAAAGATGGCCAGCTGAAGATGCCATGTGCGCGCTAGGTTGCTCGGCAGTATCGTGGACAGATCAAAACCGTAGAAGGATCCAGGCGCGGAGCGATAGTGCGCGGTGGCGCCGCCCAACAGCGTTTGCAGCAGGAAGAGCACGGCGACTGCTGCGAAAAACTTCAGCGTTGCCCGCTGACTTGGCAACATGGGGGTGTCGAGAAGCGCTGGATGGACATGTCGGTCACGGCCATGCCACCCCATGTTCTTGAATCTTCCGAATGCAAAAAGAACCGCGGCAATACCGCCGAGGAGTGCGATCAAGCTCAGCGCGCTCCAGAGCACGGCGTCGGCGGACGGGCCGTTGCCCAACTCCGGGTCATAGGGAAAGTTGCCGGTATAGGAGTGTTTCGTGCCCGGTATCTGTGCTGCCGCAGCCCAAGCGGTCCAAGCAAAGAAGGCCGTTAGTTGGCGAAGTTCCTCCGGTTCTTTGATTGTTTTCGGTGGTAGTCCCCAGTTCTGCGCCGGATCAATAAAGTAGTTTTCCCAGTACGCTATTTGCTCGCGGTAGCAAGACTCTTCAGGCGGGGTGAACAGCAGTACGCCAGTTGTGCTGTCATAGCGATTTTTTCCCAGCAGGCCGCGCACAGCTCCCTTGAGCATATCCCGTTGCTCAGGCGCCACATCCGCGGCGGGTCGTTTAAAGTGCTGTTCAGCCAGGAAGGTGCCAGTGTCAAGGACTAACGTGTGCAGATATTCCGCCGTAAAATCCGGCCCCAGATAGGCCCCATGCCCCCAAATGCTGCCGTTTTGCATAAGACCGTATTTGAGGAAAACCTGTTGGCCGTCCCGAATGTCCTGGCCCGTGAATATCACGGTGCCCAGCTCGTTGGTGACCTGTCCCGGGATAGGTGGCGCCACTTTGTAGATGCGCCCTGTAATCCACCCCAGCACGGCAAATCCAGCGATAAAGACAAAGAGAACTCCGTAGCGCAATCTGGACGAAGGAAAGGTGTCGCTTTTCTCGTTGATCATAACGTTCATTGCTTAGCCTTTAACTATTTTACTGAATTTTAAATATAATTATTTTTGCACTTTTCAATGAGCTTGTCAACCGCCACCCTCATAAAAAAGCATTCTGAAGAAACAGTTCCTTGTTTCCAGAGGTGCCGATATTGATGCAGCGGATAACGCGGGCCGCACACCGCGCTCAATAAAGCCCCTGTAGTCGCTTAGGCGACTAGAAAGAACAATTAATTGGGTCTTTCCGAAAAGTTGTTTATCGGGCCTTATTGCGGCTTGTTTTGCAATCATCCACCGCATAGCGGCGGATATACTGTGTTGCTTTCAGGATGTCCGCCGCTATGCGGTGGACGGAAATTACATCCCACTTTCCGCATCCCATTTTTCACCTCTAAGATTTTTCACCTTAAAAAAAACCGCACTGCCTCATTTTTTTACCTCCGATTTTCTTACCTTAATAATGCGCAGCCGAACTTCTGTAGGTCCGGTTTCTAACCGGACTTGTCCGATTGGAAATCGGACCTACGTTGTTGCGCAGCACTGTAGCCGCGGGCCGTGACAGCCGGGTTGGCGCGTTTATGCCTATTGTACGGCTCGTTTAGCACAACACTTGCAGTTCGTGTTGCGCTAAACTCTCGCTTCGCAAAGTAGCACAGGCGTCCCGCCTGTGTTGGCTGTGTAATTCACAGGCGAGACGCCTATGCTACTTTTCAGAGACCGACCTAACGCCTCCTTATTCCATTCCGTTCTGAAAGAAACTGGCAGCTAATCATGGAATAACCTGAATCGAACAGCCGCGCTATTGACAAACAACACGTTTTTTATCTCTCACAGAGGCACAGAGAACACAGAGAGTAGTGGCAGTATATACCTCTGAACTCTTCGCTGCTCTGCGATAAATATTTTTAAGGTAAAAAATTTTAGAGGTGAAAAATGTGGAAACCTGGGAACGCCGAGCACCAGCTTTGCGCCTTTGAGACTTTGCTGGGGAAACTCTGAAACAACTCTGAGAACTCTGCGACTCTGTGAGAGATAATTTATCAAGTAAATCCTGTTAATCCTGTAATCCTGTCTAAAAAAAGAATTTGGTTGCCTGCCTGTGCGTAGCACGCAGGCGGCTACGCTGCGCTAAGTTCTTTGCTGTGCCATGGCGTAGCCGCAGGCGAAGACTGGTGGTTTTCAAAAAAGTGCAACCGTTTTGTTCCTATGTCCAGTGATCTGGACCTCACGCCGATCCTCTGACCAGCGCAATCTCTTCCGGTGTTAATCTGTAGAGCTGAAAAATAATTTCATTAATCTGCTCCTCCGCAGCGGCGATTTGGGTGTCCAGCAGTTGCAGCTCCTGATCGATGGCAATGATGGAGTTTTTCAGTGCCTCATCCTCGGTGGAGCGCAGTGAGAGAATCTTGGCCAGCAGTTTTTTGCCGTCAAATTTATCGGTAATATTGGTGGTCCGCGCAAATTGCCGCCACTGCGCTGCAATAAAAGAGGTCTCCGGTTTGTCAAAGAGCTCAACCACCGCAACGCCATTGATCAGCAGCCGCAGTTCATCATCATCATTTTCCACCAACACCTCTGCATTGACGTTCAACCTGGCATCCAGTTCGTCAAGATGGTGCTGTAGGCTCAATGTAGCTTGCTCCTTTGCCCAGGCAGTCAGGGTGCGCCCCTTTAAGTCAGCGGGTTTTTCAGAGCTTTTCGCCCAATCGCCGACACTTTTCACATTTGCCCACAGCCAGCCTGGCGCGTGCTTGCGCTCAATCATCTGCGAACCCTGCAAGCGGCGTTCAATCTTGTTGATCAGATCCCGCTGTCGGGTGTGCATAGCCCGAAAAATAAAAAATATTAAAATATTATTGTGTTGTTTTGTTACCATTATTAATGTAGCCTGTGGTTTATATTAGTGCTAGGTTGTTTAATTCATTATGGTTCTTTCATTAATGAGGACTGAAATTATGAAAATTAAGAGCATGTTGTTTGTTTTAGCAGTGGTTTCCATAACCAGCTTGGGACATTCCCGTTGCCTGCTTGAACGGGGTGACCTCTTTGACCGCTTTCATTTCAGGCATGCCACAAAATACTATGATCCTGAAACGGGATTGTATTATTACGGAGAGCGCTATTACAGTCCTGAACTTGGACGTTGGATAAACAGGGATCCGATCGAGGAACAAGACGGTCCGGGGCTGTATCTGTTCCTGAAAAATGATGCGATTAACAAGTGGGATTTTTTGGGGTTAATAGAATGGGAAAGGCTTGTGCAAATAGCCCCTAGAGAATTTCATACTTTTGGATGCCCCGAGTGGCAAGAGTTTTCAGGACAAGGAGATGGTGCGTCGTATTATCATCATTTTATCAAGTATACGCTTGGATTGTGGGCAAAGCCAAAGCTTGCTGAAATCCCATTAGAACTGCCAGATGATATCCGCAAAGCTTTTGCTGCGCAAATTGTCGCTGGCCTTGGCATGAATGTTAGTGAAAATAAAACTATATGGGCGGTAACAATAGAGCCAACATGGCTCGCGTATTCGAAAAAATACAAAAAAGAAGGCCGCTGCGTAAGGGATGTGACGGTACGGGTTTTAGCTGCTCTGATTGAAAAAACCATAAAAGACTCAAATAGAATTGAGGTTGTTTTCAAGGGGCCGCCATCTAAGGATATAAGGACCGATATTCGTTCGGTTAACGTTAAATAATTAACGTCGGAGTTTATATGAAAAAAAAACCATTGGTTCCCTATAAATTTGTGATTATTTTGTTTTTTTTGGTATCAAATTATTCAAATGGAAGTGAACACAGAATACTCAATCCAACCGAGGAAGAAGCATCTGTTTCTAACCTACCCAATCCGTATGTCCTGAATGGTTGTACCTTGACAGAAGCATTAGATTCGTTTTTTAAATGGTACAAAACCGCCTATCCCCCAATGGAGCAGACTATTTCCGTGGCATTGGCAAGCAGTGGATCTAAAAGCAATGAAAAACGGATGGTTGATTTGTCAGATACAGGAATGGATCCGTTCTCTGACAACCAGATCCCAGAATACAAAATAAAACGGACAATAGATTTATCAGGAATTCATGTCGACGATGTAATCCCTAGAATTGCGAGTGCATACGGATTAATCTCTCATTTTTACAACGGAATTTATCATATTAATGATTCCGAGATTGCCACACGTGGCGTAGCAGCGGGCGCGGAACAAAAGTTATCTCCATCAAATTATCTAACCTCATTTTTGGCTTCCAATATTGTTGCGGCAGTGGTTGGATATGAAACAACGCGACAACTTGCAGGAGGAGTGACAGTTCCTTTATTTTCTGTTGAGTTGTCATCATCCGCTAAATCTATAGATGGTATTTTGTTCAAAATCATAGCACCATCACGGTATGCAGACCAGTTTTTCTGGATTAAAAATACCACGTACGATGAATGGACTTTGCCAACAAACCTTTATAACGCCAACTTGTTATACAGTTTTAAACTTGATACTAAACCAGGAATGTTTGGATATATATCCGAAAGCGAATTTTTTTCCATCCCTGCACGGAAACATTTTTCGTCCACAACTTGGTCAAAGGGGGTGCCCTTTATCAAAGATACTAATGACGTTATGATCGTTCGTACTTACATTGACCAACACGTTATGGCGTTATCAAATGCAGTTGAACAATCCTTTGCTAGATTAAAACTAATAAAAAAAGATACTGAAGAGTATAACATTGAAAAAAAAATGTATGAGATAGATGTCAAAGAGTTTGAAATGGCACGTGAAAGATGCAAAGAATTGTTGAAAAACGCTAACGAAAGGCTCGAATCAAATCAACAGTTTTTAAAGTTATTGTTTCCTATGGGGTAAAAAAACTCATCTGCAACTGGAACCGGCGAATGAATCATTTATCACCTAACGGTATGATCGTAACAATGAAAGGAAGTGTCATGCTGTTCAATATGCCATTCAGTATTGATATTTGGAGTGGGCAAAAATGAAATCAATATAGCTTTTATATGTAAATAGTCTCGAGGCATTTGTTATGAAGAGAAATAAAATCAATAGCTGGGTTATATTAGCATTCATA
>JBAYXX010000069.1:0-22472 GCA_041673345.1 Kiritimatiellia bacterium | reverse complement strand
GTTCTAAGGCAGTGGTATGCGGAACAATATGCGCGTTTACAGCGAACGCGGTGGATTACACGTGGGACGGTGGCGGAGGTGACAGTAACTGGACCACAGTCGCAAACTGGGATAAGAGTTCCGGCTATCCCGGAACGACTGCGGGGCTCACGGATAAAGCCTTCGTGGCTGCGGCGGAAGAGCTTCATATAGACACCAATGCCATCGTGAAGCTCAATAAAATCGATTTTTCGCCTGTTCCTTCAAGGAGCCTGACGGTTACGGGGGCTGCCGGGGCCGGACTCGATACCATCTACTTAACGGTAGGCGGGACAAGCGTTCTCGAGTTCATACCGGATATCGCGTTATCCGGCGTCTGTGTTAAGGACGGAAGCGGTATCTTCTATGTGCCTGGTGACCTGACGGCTGCAGGGTGGTTCTATATCAATGCGGGCACACTCTGGATCGCCGGAGGGAACGCGGTTTTGAGCAAACAGTTTAGGCTGGGAAATTCAATCCTTAACCGGCCGGCAACCCTTCATCTGACGGACGGCGCCACGATGCAGTGCAATGGCGCGATCTCGACAGGCGGGGATTACGCGGTATTGCGGCTTTCCGGAGGAACTCTGCGAGTGGCTGCGGGAGGTGCGTTAAACGCGCCGCTTCTGATTGAAGGGACTAACACGATCGACAGCTACCCCTTAGCAGTGTCTTTCCAGAAAGGACTGTCCATGACTGGGCCGAGCAGCCATCTGATTAAAAGCGGAGCGGCTGGCATGAATGTCAATTCCGTTGCCGGAACGACTAATTTCGTTGCGGGTGGACTGACAATCAGCAACAGTTATATCACCTTCGGCGCGAACATCCTTTACGAAAGCTATGGCGGGTCGACCGAGCCATGGCATGTCAAGATCTGTAACGGCGGTACGTTCAGAGTGCATGGCCTTACGTCCATTTTCACGTTGCCGCTCGACTTGGAGGTGGATCCCGGCGGCGCTGTCGACTTCCCTGCCACCTTTGGTAACAACTACAACGTGCTGTTAGCCCATTCGGTCGTAACCAACGGGGTCTCATTACAGCCGGGGCGCTACAAAACTGGGTCGGGTAGTTTCATCACGAGCGGCTTAGGTTCGGTCGCGCTCGCGACCCAGTGGACTGGCGCGGGGGAAGACTCATCTTGGTTCAATCCCGCGAACTGGAGTGGCGATATTCCGAACGGACTGAATGCAGTGGCGGACATCTCCAATGCCGAGCAACCGGTCGACTTGGGCGATCAGGATGTGACGCTGACCTGCCTTGTGTACAACCCGCAGGGAACGCAACGGTCGGTGACGGTGACCGGCAGCGGGACGATGTATCTTTACGCGCCCGCAGACAATGACGGTTGCCTGGTCGTGGGACCCGGACGGACCTTGACTCTGGATGTGGCAATCGACCGCGCTAACGGCAGTGCCTCAGCATTGGGAATTTTCGGCAACGGCACTGTTGTCGTTAAGAAAGGGTTCCCCGCGAATGCCTCAGGGGCTGCTCCTTCGGTCAGCGTCATGGGGAATCTGGTATTTGACGGCACGACAGATATCACGGACTTCTTTTTCTGCATGGCCGCACTCTCCCGCCCGAATGTCGGCACGCCTTCCAACCTGTTTGACGCCACGGTCACGTTCGCCACGAACTGCCGTATGACCGCCGTGCGCTTCTTCTCCAATCCTGCCAATTATTACCCGGTCAAGCAAATCGTCCATGATGGCGCGGAGATCACGCTGTCGAGTACCGGCTACGTGTTGCTTACGCGGTATGCGGACGATTGGATGCCTCCCTTCACCTATTTCATGCGTGCCGGCAAGCTGACCTTGCCCTCGAACAGTCCGCACGGGGTCGCGCTGGGGTTTCCATACACTGCGGGTTGGGAATCCAAACGGCGAGGAGGCGCGTCTTTCGTCATGACCGGTGGAGAGGTTACGACCCCCATGTTCAAGTTGTCGACACCAGAGGAGACGCTGAACCTTCAAGGGGGTGGCATCTATTTGGGTGTGGGCGGGATCGTTTCCACCACCAATTTACAGGGCACAGTCAATCTGGGCGGTGTCGCGATTCACGCGACGGGTAACTGGGTCTCCTCGCTCAATTTTACGCTGACCAGCGCGGGAGGAGCGACGGTTCTCGATACGGCCAACAAGACGGTGACGCTAAGCGGGACTCTGTTCGGGCCGGGCGGTCTAGCTAAAGAGGGCACCGGCACGCTGACGCTCTCCGGTTCCAACACATTCACCGGTGGTGTGACGGTGGCGGACGGCACACTGGCGGCAAATAACGGTTTTGCGAACGCGACGAACCTGTTGATCACGGCCTCGGGTGCGATGCTGACACTCGGCAGCGCGGATTCGCTCAGCACGAACGCGACGTTGACCGTGGCGGAGGGCGGGCTCCTGAATCTGAACTTCAGCGGCGCGGCGACGGTCAATGCGCTGGTCGTGAACGGCGTGGCGAAATCGCCGGGAATTTATGACAGCGGGAAACCGTTCATCACAGGGACGGGTGTCTTGAGTGTGCGTAACGGTCCACCTCCCATCGGAACGATACTTTTAATTCAATGAGGGGGAGGAAAAACAATGAAAAAAATCGTTAATTTGTCAACGGTGATAGGTGTTATCAGTTTATCTGTCGTTTGTCTGTCGCTTTATGCGCAGCCGTCTGAACCTTTAAGAACAGCGCGGCTGCTCTCCGAGGCGCGTGAGCCGGTGCGTGTGGTCTGCTTTGGAGACAGCATCACCGGAATCTATTATCATAGCGGAAATCGGCGGGCCTGGCCGGAGATGCTCAAGATCGCGTTGAACCGGCTTTATCCGAAAGCGGATGTGACTGTGGTCAACGCGGGCATCAGTTCTCAGACAACTGTCCATGGGTTGGCACGTATGCAGAAGGATGTGCTTGACCGCAAGCCGCATCTGGTAGTCATTATGTTCGGGATGAACGATCTTGCTTACGGTACGGTCACTCCCGAACAAGATGCCGCTCGGAAAGTCAGCTTTGCCGGTAACCTGAAAACAATGGTCGGCAAGTGTCGCGATGCCGGCGCGGAGGTGATTCTGTGTACACAGAATCCGGTATATCCTGAGGCATCACCAGCCCGTCTGCCGCAGCGTCTGGGCGAGTTTGCTGAGATCATCTGCCGGATGGGTGCGGAACTCAAGGGTCCGGTGACCGACATTTATGCTGAATGGAGCGCGTTGAAGTCAGCTGATCCCCACGCATGGCGTTTGCTGATGAGTGAGACCATTCATCCTTCGATGGCTGGACATAAGCGCATGGCTGAGCAGGTGGCGGAGACTATTGCTGGACGTTCAGTCTCGCTTGCCGATGTGCTGCCGGAGCAGCCGGTCTGTAATACACTCATAGCGAGGTTGAGGGCGGGGCAGCCGGTCACAATTGCCGCACCGGCGCAACTCGTCTCCCCTGTGCGGGCAATGGTGTTGCGGCGTTTTCCCGGCACTGAGGTAACGATCATTCCTCTGGGCGAAAATTCAATCTCGCTGGATGCCAGTGTCAAGGAGCACAAGGAACTCCGTACCAGCAAACCTCATCTAGCATTTGTTTCGCTCGGCCCAGATCTGTTGACGATTGATGATGACGAGCACTTTATCCGTCAGGTGTCATGGGTTGTCAACTGGTCCTTGCCTTTTGGTGGCTCCGCCTGGACGGCGGTGGGTGTTGATCCGGCTTTGATCTGTCCGGAGTTGACACAACCGCAGCAGGCGGGGGCCGTAGTGTTGCGCCAGATTGTGCAGGGGCATGATCTCGACTGGATTGCGGCGGCACCGAACGCTCAGGATGCATTGGATAGCTGGTTTGACAGGCAGCTTCCCCCATTGAAGGTGATTCCCTAACGCACTCTTGAACTGCCACCCTCAGAGGGGAACCAGCACAACAGCGAAGGGGGCTTTTGTACTAGCTGGAGGCCAGTCCTTCCGTATTTCGAATGTATTGTTTTATGAGGAGAAGAGAGATGTTACAGCGGATAAGTGTGAGCATTGCCAGCGTTATTTTGGCAACCGGAGTCGCCTGCATGTGCCCCGGCATTGCCATGGGAGCGGGACCCCAATCGGCGGGGAATGCCCAGCCCTCTGTCGTCATCGCCAAGCGACTCGTGATCTTCGTGCTCACTGGCCAGTCAAACAGTCTCGGCACGACAGCCGATCCTGGTGAGAAGGACATATCACCAGGAGAGGATCCGTTGGATATTACAATTCCATTCTTCTGGCGCAACCGTTCCACCCGTGCCGGTGACGGCCCTTCGGTGTTGTACGGAGACTCTGGTGGCAGGATTTGCGGGCTGAGAGCACAGCAGGGGGAGGGGGCAAACCCGCTATTCTGGGGGCCGGAAATCGGCTTTGGGCGACGGCTGGCGGCAGCTGGGGTGACCAACATCATGATCATCAAGGCCAGCCGTGGTGGCGGAGGGAATAGCCATTGGCTAAAGCATGGTGAAATGTACGGGCATGTCTTGGAAACCGTGCGTCAAGCCATTTCGGCCCTGCCGCAAGACGTGGCTTTCGATATTGCGGCTCTCCTGTACATCCAGGGGGAGAGCGACTCAGCCGCTGAAGCCCAAGTCTCGGGTGAGCGGCTGCGCCTGCTCGCCCAGAATCTGCGGAAGGATCTCCCGCATGCCGAGCACATGAAGGTTCTGGCGGGTGGCATCGCCGCCGCCGGGGCTAAATGCGACATCGTCCGCCAGCAGCAATCGGGGTTGGCCGCGTCAGATTCTACGTTCCGCTACATCGACACGCTCGACCTTCGTCCCCAACTCTACGATCGCCTGCATTTCAACAAGTCCGCCAAGTTGCAGGTGGGCCGTCGCATGGCCGATGCGTGGCTGGGGAAGGGCGATCTTCCGGCGAACGTAAAATGAAGAACATGTGAGCCCGAACAAGTCGTCGCGCCATACCGCTTGAAGCCGCGCAAGCGCGGCTCAACGTTTTGAAAATATAAGACTTTCCTAAAACACCTGCATCTCTGTGGGATACTAGCAATTTGTCGGACTTAAAGGTTTGCAAACAAACGTGCATAAATAACACAAAAATAGAATTCTGCTTTTGTGAACGTTTTTTTGCTGTTAACTCTGTTATAATTATTGACGATAACGGGCGACGATGTTGGGCGACGATCTTCGAAGAAGGATTAAGATGATGATGATTAAAACAAGATTAAAAAGAGCGTACGGTTTGGCTGCAACATGCTTAGCCATTTTGCTGCTGGTGTCGATTACGAGGGGCGTGGACCTGCCCGAACGCACCCTCGAGCTGCCCCCCTCCGAGGATAATCCGCGCAACAGTGAGGGGGCATTTGTAACACTGAAAGACGGGCGCGTCCTTTTCGTTTATACTCATTTTACGGGTGGCGGTGGCGATCATTCCGCCGCCCATCTGGCGGGTAGAACCTCATCCGATGGCGGCAGGACGTGGACCAAGGAAGATCAGGTTATCGTGAAAAATGAGGGTGGCATGAATGTGATGTCCGTGAGCTTGCTCCGCTTGCAGAACAATAATATCGCACTCTTTTACCTGCTCAAGAATAGCGGGCAGGATTGCCGCCCTGTGATGAGGCTTTCAAAAGATGAAGGGGCAACGTGGGGAGAGCCGGTTATGTGTATCACGGATGAGGTGGGTTACTATGTGCTGAATAACGACCGCGTGATTCAACTTGAGGACGGTCGGTTGGTGGCGCCTGTCTGCCTGCATTGGCCTAAGGGCGCACCCAAAGCGGATTGGCAAGGGACGTTGATGTGCTATCTGTCGGATGACAACGGCAAGAGTTGGCAGCGCAGCAAGAGCGCGCAAAAGACATTCGATGCGGCGGGCAAGCGCGTCACAACGCAGGAGCCGGGCGTGATTGAGTTGAAAGACGGGCGCGTGATGATGTTCATCCGCACAAACGCTGGGTGCCAGTATCTCTCTTATTCATCGGACGGAGGCGATACCTGGAGTGCGCCGGTGGCATCAGGCATCAAATCACCCGTTTCGCCTGCATCGATCAAGCGTCTGCCTTCAACCGGTGATCTGCTGCTGGTTTGGAATGACCATGCCAACATCCATGCTGGTCTGAAAAGTCGACGTGTGCCGCTCAGTACCGCTATTTCGAAAGACGACGGTAAAACGTGGCAGTGTGTTAAAGTGCTGGAAGGCAATCCAAAGGGCCGCTACTGTTACATTGCAATTCATCCAGTGGATGACGTTGTGCTGCTCGGTTACTGCGCAATGTCCGGACTGGCGCATTCACGCATCACGCGTGTGCCGGTCTCGTGGCTGTACGAAGATGCACCTAAAACTCTTCCTGTCCAACAGCTCTCACTGCTTTTTAAAAAGGCAGCAACTGGCCCATTCGAACGACTCGAAACTACGCTGGGTATTTGGAGCGCAGCGGCTGGTCATGCTGAAGTCTACACATCTTCACTCGGAAAGGGCCTTCGTCTTCAAGGGGGCGAGGACCGAACCGTTACTCTGACCTTGCCGCAGGCGTCATTCTGCGCTCCGTTGCTGGCTGCGCTCGGTGTTGAACGTTTCACAGTACGCACCCCTTACCGGTTGATTGTTGAAGCTAAAACAGGGGATGGATGGAAAAAAGTCTGGGAGCAGGGCGAGAATACAACTGTGGCTCAACTGCATAAAATTGAGATCTCCGACAAAACGATCAAGACCACACAACTTCGTTTCAGGTGTACCTCGGTGCTTGGGGCAATTATCGGAGAGATGACAGATGTTTATCTGAACGGATACTTCAAGGATTAGTAGTCAGTATAGCCATAAACGTCGTTTTTTGACAGGATTACAGGATTAACATGATTGAGTTCAGTGGTTGTTAATCATGGAAAACACAGTAAGGCCACCCTTGTGGTGGCAGTGACCGCAGGGAGCGACAATCATGTCCGAAATTAATACCAAGCAGGATGCTTGGGCTACTTTAACTAAAACCAAGCAGGGTGCTTGGGGTAATTTATAAAAAGACAAGGAAACATAAACTTGAAAGATAACCAGAGAAAAAAAGTATATTCAGCGTCGATAACGCCGCTGACAGCAGATGGCAGTTTGGATATTGCGGGATTGAACAAGATCTTTGACCGCAATATCCTTCATGGAATTGACGGAATATTTATCCTGGGGTCGATGGGTGAGTGGGCAAAGTTTTCGGATGAGTTCCGGGATCAGCTGATTGCGGAGAGTGTTAAGGCGGTTGCCGGTCGTACGGAGCTGCTGGTTGGCATTACGGCACCTGACATGGATCAGGCCATGGATAATATGAAAAGGGCTTCGGCTTTTGCTTTTGACAGCTATGTTTTTATGCTGCCAAAGGGTGCTGCAGAGTGTGATCCAGTGCGGGATATTTTAACGGTATTGAAGGCCGCCGATCGTCCTGTATATTATTATCACTGTCCACCTGCTAATGGGGTTGATCTGTCGTTGGCACAATTCAAAGAGATTCTAGCGCATCCAAACCTGAAGGGGATTAAGAACTCGGCTAGCAACATGTGGTTGCGGCGTGAGCTGATCCTGCTGAAGCAGGAGATGGGGGCCAAGGCTGTTTTACTGGAGGGACAGGAGTGGGCGGTGGATGAAGCGCTGCTAATTGGGTGTGACGGAATGCTCTGCGGTATGGGTGCGCTGGGATCGAAACTTATGACCGGCATTGCACGGGCGGTGGAGGTTGCTGATGTTGCAGAGGCCGTTCAGATCCAGAACCGGTTTATCCAACTCTTTCACGGCGTGTATGGTCCTAATCTCGAAACAGTCTGGGTCGGCCAAAAGTATGCCTTGAAGTGCCTGGGCCTCTGCTCATCAGAGTTGGCGCTGATGCAGGATATGGATGCTTTGACTGATGTGCGTAAACGCGAGATCGAGGACTGTTTGAAAGAGTTTCGGCAGGAGCTGGACTGAGAAGATTTTTTTTGACAGGATTACAGGATTAACAGGATTTACTGGATAAATTAGCTCTCACAGAGTCACAGAGTTCTCAGAGTAACGTGTTTTTGCTCTCTGTGTTCTCTGTGACTCTGTGAGAGATAAAAAACGGGCATAAAGATCATGTAAATCTTGTAACCATCTCTAAGAAAGAACGAAATATCAGTTATTTAGGAGTGACCAAATGTTACGTTATCAGGAACAAGGTGAGCTGCATATGGACTTTCATGCTAACATGAATGCCACCGTGGAGTATATTGGCAGTCGCTATGGACAGGAAGCCCTGCGCGATTTGTTTCGTGCCACGGCTCATAATGTCTATCGTTCTATCTACGAAAAACTGAAGGCGGGCGACTGGAGCGAGTTGATCGAGCATTGGCAGTATTTCATGGAGCGCGAGGGCGCCGATTATTCGTTAGGGGTGAAAGATGATATGGTGGTCATGCAGGTCCGGCAGTGTCCGGCAGTTGCGCACCTGCATAAGCTAGGGTTGAAACCATCGGAGTTTTTCTGTGACCAGACGGTGTTGTTGAACGAGGCGTGGTGCGAAGGGACACCTTTTGAGGCCGTCACAGAGATTACAGGCGATGGCAGCTGCGTGCAGAGGATTTTATTGCGACCACTTAGTGGTCGCAATCATGAGGTTAAAATACAACCGCCAAGTGGTCGCAATCACGAGGGTAAAATACGACCACCAAGTGGTTGCAGTGGAGGGGTTAAAATACAACCACCAAGTGGTTGCAGTGACGAGTGTGAAAAGGGTGAGGAGAGATCGGCAGGGGGTGTGAGCGTATGATACCGAGTGATCAGTTTGTACGGTTTTACAACGAGGTTTTTAAATTTCTGGATCGAGAGGGCGGGGATGCGCTGGGGCAGTATTACCTCGAGATCTCGAAACAGCAGGAGCTGAGCTGCTTGGAACCTTTTCGAAAAGAGGGCCTTGCCGGAATGAAGGCCTATTGGGATCGCATTGCAGTAGAGGAAAATTGTGATCTTTCATGCGATCTCTATCCAGAGCGTCTGGAGATTACCATGCGTCGCTGTCCGAGTCTGAGCAAGGCTATGGATAACGATGCCGGTGTTTTCCCGCGTTATTGTGACCACTGTCCCGGCTGGATTATACCACTGTTGGAGAAGGCGGGTTTCTACTGCGACTATGATATGGTCGATCGGGCTTTGCCACAGTGCCGCATTAATATTTATCCCATTACCCCGGAGCGCCGCCACTCGCGCATACAGGTGAGCGGCCAAGCCAATAGCGTCCCATCAGCCTTTGTCCCGTAAACGGAACTATGCCTATTTTTCACATCCCGTTTTTCACCTCAAAGATTTTTTGCTCAAGAACAGCATAGCGCATTTGTACCAGTCGCTTGATCTGCAAGCGTCATTAAAGTGGAAACGTGTAGGGTTGGTGAAACTTGTCCGGCGTAGTTCCGCCATGCCACGTCGTAGCCCTGCTTGCGGGCGAAGCCAGGTTGCGGGACGACTTGTCGGGCGTAGCTTTAGCGAAGACTGAAGACGGATGAGCCAAACAAAGATAATGAAATCTTTTGACGTGCCTTTGACGAACAAACACCTGTGTCAACTAATTACTTTACCCTCCTTCGACAAGGCTACGGCGGATACGGTAGTACATCCCAGAGCGCATTTTTCACGAACTGAATCATAATCCTAGTCAAGCGAAGGTGAACATCTGTAGGTCCGGTTTCCAACCGGACAGTCCGATTGGAAATCGGACCTACGTTGCCCCTCTGCAAAGGCGTGCCCTTTTCACTTTAGAACTCTAGAACTCTCGAACTTTAGCACTTCTCCACTCCGCGCCCTGCGCGGATTCAGCCGCTTATTCAGCCCGGAGCGTCTGCCTGCGCCACGCGGTTGGCGTGATGCCGAAGGCGCGTTTAAAATGACCTGAAAAATGCTGAGAAGCGCAGAACCCTAGATCAAAGGCAATTCTGGTTATGGGCAGCTCCGTAGTTGTCAAAAGGTGTTTTGCCCTCTCCATGCGGCAAGCGAGTTGAAACTGACAGGGTGGCAGACCGGTTATCTGTTTGAACTGGTCTATCAGAAGAGTCGAGGAAAGGCGCGCTTCTCTGGCAAGCTGATCAATCGTGATAGTCTGTTCAGGATTCTTTTTTATAGAATCCACGAGTTGTTCTAGACGTAGTGTGTCGGTGACTGGGTTTTTATACGTCGACACATTGATGATCTCCATCAGAATTAAGGTGCACATGTTGGTCAGCCCTACTGTCCGCCAGACACCTTTTTCCTGCCCATGATATTTGAACAGCTCTCTGAAAGCATTTTTAACTGTGTCGGTTTTGGCAATTATGTGGCACGGAAGCCGGTTCAGGCGATTCCAGATTTCACTGGCCTCATTAAATGTCAGGCGCAGGAAAGGTTTGTTTTTGAAAGGAGCACGAATCAGGAGCCAGTAAATCATAGTGTTTTTTGGATGGGTTGTCAGACAGTGAAGGTCCTCGGGCTTGTTGATGTAAAGGTCGCTCGGCATGATTCTATGCTCCTGCCCGTTGTTTAGCAGAGTAAGCGCCCCGCGCAGGCAGAGTCCTATCTCCAGACAATCCGCATGACGATGCGCCTCAATGGATGCGATCGAACGCCCGTAGCGACTGAAGCCGAGCACTGGCACCTCTGGCAACCCTGCTTCTGCTAGATCAAAGACACCTTGTTCAGGGGTGCAACGGTAGGTAACTGATAAATCTTGTTTATGTCCCACACGCTCTGTAGCTTTACCCGTACTTGAAGTGTAGATGTTCTAGTGAAATTAGTAAAGCAGAGAATACAACGAAATTACATTTCTTTTTTCATTGTATCATACAAAGAGACATCGTGTTATTCTTTAAACATAACTGCAAGAAGATCGTGGATTGGACATAAAAAAGCAAATAAGGTTATAATGATGAAAATAGTGATTTATTTGTGCGGGAGGTTGAGTTTAGTTTGCATCTCTTATTGCGCGTTGACTTCTTGGGCGGTTGGCAAAACGTCCAAGCCACTGGGCACCCAGCTGGAACTCATGTGGGACATGAATCAGATTGCCGAGCTGAGCAATGCGCGGTTAACACTGCATGCACCCAAACTGCGCGAGGTGGCGATTGTGCATGATAAACCGTGGGAGGGCAGCGTTTGCTGTTATCACACGGTATTTAAGGATGGCAATCTGTATCGTATGTACTATCGGGGTGCGAACTCGGGTGAAAATAAGCACGCTGAGGTGACCTGCTACGCAGAGAGCGATGACGGGATCGTGTGGCGTAAGCCAGAGCTCGGCCTAATCGCGTTTAACGGCTCGAAAGCCAACAACATCGTATGGGAGGGGGTCGGCAGCCACAACTTTGCGCCTTTTCGCGACACCAACCCCGCCTGCCCGGCGGAGCAGCGGTATAAAGCTCTGGGCCGCGACGGAAGAAAGGGGCTGATCGCGTTCGTCTCTCCGGACGGCTTGCACTGGAGCAAGCTGCGTTCCACGCCGGTTATCACCGAAGGCAGGTTTGATTCACAGAACCTGGCGTTCTGGGATGCGGAAAGAGGTCTGTACATGGAATATCACCGTCATTTCATGAACAATGTGCGAGCCATTATGACCTGCGCATCGACCGATTTCGTCAATTGGACGAAGCCGCAGTGGCTGGCGTACGACGAGGGGACCAAGACAGAGCACCTGTATACCAACGCGATTCAGCCCTATCCGCGGGCCCCGCAGATGTATGTCGGGTTCCCGATGCGCTTTGTTTCGAGCAGGACAACGCCCTATGATACGAGTAGCGCGAGCGGCCTTTCGGATGGCATCTTTATGACGAGCCGCGACGGAGTGCTCTTCAAGCGCTGGGAGGAGGCGTTTCTGCGGCCAGGGCTTCAGCACGAGCGTTGGGTAAACCGCAATAACATGATCGCCTGGGGGGTGGTCGAAACCGCGCCGGAGTTTCCGGGCGCTTTGCGCGAGCTGTCGCTTTATTCGACCGAAAACTACTATTCGACCACACCCAACCGGCTGCGCAGGATGACGATGCGGCTGGATGGCTTTGTCTCTGTGCGGGCCGACATGGCGGGTGGTACAGTCACGACGCGACCGTTGAAGTTCATTGCTCCCGCTAACCCTGCGCCGTGTCCCGCAGAGCTGTACGGCGCATTGTCTGTCACTACAAATTTGCTGTCGGGCGCGCGGGCGCTTTGGGTCAGAGACCCGTCGGTGTTCACCTTGCCCGGCACCTCCAATCTCGGTACGAGAGTCACATTTGCGGTCACTTGCTACGGCATGCCGACCGGTCATCGCCGCCTGTTTTCCGCTTACGCGGGTGGGGCTAACACCCCAGGCGAAAGAAAGCTAATCTTTGATCTGATGGCGGGGGGCGGTTTTGCGGACGGCACGGCGGTGCGTTTCTGGTACGACGGTGTGGCAATAAATGTTCCCGCCGCAGTAGTGCCGAGCTGGAAGACAATTAGCCTGGGCCGCATGCACGTTGCGGCCACTTATGATGACGGCGTGATCATCGTGTACGTGAACGGCGTAGAGTGTGGACGCGGAGGAGCGCCGGGAGCGGGCGTATTGCGGCCTGCGCTGGGCGATCTGCGGTTTGGGGAGGACTATCCGCCGGCTTCCACGGTCAACGAGCCGTTTCTCGGTTTGGCTGATGACATCACGGTGATCGGGCGCGTACTGAGTGCGGCGGAGATTGCCGCCGCCAGTCAGCAGGGCATTAGCGGGGTTGTTAAGCCCGAGATCGACACTGGTGTCTATTTTGACATGGAGGGTGATACTGGCAGGGTTCTAAGTAACAAGCTGACCTTAGGCAAGACTATGGCTGCTTTGCCCGATGGGGCGGAGTGGGGCGATGCCATGCTGTTGCTCAATGTTTCAACCTCGGCTGCGGGAAGCATTCGCTGTGAAATCCGCGATGAGGCGGGCGTAGCGATCCCTGGTTTTTCGCTGGCGGCATGCAAGCCGCTTTATGGCGACGACATCGAACTGCCGGTGGTCTGGAGGGGCGGAGCCGAATTAAAGGCACTGGCTGGCAGGACGATCAGCCTGCACTTCGAGTTGAAGGACGCCGACCTCTTCGCGTACCGCTTCGGCCAGCCCGCTATGCGTGCAAAGGTCGGCGAGCAAACGTTTGCAACGACAATCATAAAGCAATAGCAGGCAGGTAAAGCGATGATCACGGGTACACGCGGGATGTGGCTGATGTGTGGCGGTGCTTTGCGCTACCTTTAATTGATTAAACACGGCGTGATTCTGAGCGCCCAAATAACGATAAGAAGGAGATCAAAATGAAAATGAAGAAAGTCTTGATTGGAATGCTGGCAATATTTGTGTCGGTAATCGCTAAAGCGGCTGATCCGACAGTCGACAGAGTGATGGTTCAACAAAGGTGGCCCTGGAGCCGGCTGGTAGACATTGACTATGTGCTGACCTGTGAACCGGATCAGTTGATGGATATCGGCATCAAGGCGTATAACGGCTCAGCTCTGCTGGAACTGCCGTTGAGTTCGTTATCCGGCGACCTTTTTAGCGTTTCTTGGGGTGCTCGGCGTATCGTCTGGGATCCAACAATGACCGCTTATACCAACAACGGGGTTGTTCCTGATTTCCGCGTAGCTCTCACCCCGACTTCGGTGCCGCTCTACATGATCGTGGATCTAACCAAGACGGCGGGGGAGGCGAGACAGACCGAGTATGTCTATGAGTCGGATCTCACTAACGGCCTTTGGGGTGCATGGGCGCGTAATCCGGTGACCAACGACGAGGTGGTCATTCAATCCGTGGTTTGGACCGGCGTAACGACCAACGACACATATAAGACCGACAAGCTTGTCCTGCGGCGCATTTCTAAAGGGGCGTACAAGATGGGGGGTTCGCTCTCCACAACGCTGACAAAGGACTTCTACACAGGGGTGTTCCAAGTGACACAGCGGCAGTGGGAGCTGATCATGGGGGAGGGGACGAAGCCGAGCAACTTCAACAATGCAGAGTACTATATGACCCGTCCGGTGGAGATGGTTTCATACAACGATGTTCGGGGGGCGACGGACAGCGTTCCGGCGGTCAATTGGCCGGGAACAGGTAGTGCGGTTCTGCCAGCTAGCTTCGTGGGGCTGCTGCGCGCGCAGACGGGGTTAATGGACTTCGACCTGCCAACCGAGGCGCAGTGGGAGTACCTGTGCCGGGCGGGAACCACGACCGTCTTTAATGATGGGGATGCGTTGGCGGACGTAAGCGGGGCGAGCGCGGTAACAAATACGTGGTTGGATGCGCTGGGGCGATACAAGTTCAACGGGGGCTTTATCGGCGGCGTGACCGAACCCGGGGTGGGCTGCACACCGACGAACGGGACAGCCGTCGTGGGTTTTTATCAGCCGAATGCATGGGGGCTATACGACACGCACGGGAATGTGATGGAGTTGTGCTTAGACTGGCAGGTGAGCAAGCTGGTGGGCGGTTCCGATCCTGCCGGGCCTGAATCGGGTTCGTCTCGTATGCAGCGCGGCGGTGGCTGGCGTAATGTTCCAACGTATTGCTCTTCAGCGTATCGCCTGGGCATCGGCCCGTCAAGTCGGGCTAACGGCCTTGGCTTCCGCCTCGTGAGGACTCTGCCATAGCTCTTAGGCTTACACCTGAAGCCAAGGTCAACTACAGAACACGCTTCGAAGATAGGCTAATGGCAATACAATGAAATTACATTTCTTTTTGCATTGTATTTTTCTCCTCGCAATTAAGCTATACTATTGAAACAAATTAGGAAAATAAATTATAGGAAAAGAAATTATAGAAAAGAAATTATAAGTTTGGTTAGCAAAAGGATTGACATGACAAGAATGTTTTTAACACGGCAGACATCATGGTGGGTGCTGGCACTAACGCTGGCAGCGCACGGCGCGTTGGCCGGTGGGTATGGAGAGTACGCCAGCCACACAAACATGCCGCCCGTGCCTGATAATCCATCCGATTACGAGAGTATGTGGGATACCTTTGTTTTGCGCATGCCAGGAACAGGTGCGCCTTTGTCGGTCAAGACAGAGACTACGCGCGACGACAAGTCCAGGACCAGCACCTTGGACACGAATGACTTTCAGGTGACGGTCAGGACGGAATACAAAAATGAGCTGCGGGTCTTATCTGGTTTTGATGCCCTGCCTTGGAACGGGCGCCAAATTGTTCGGGATGCTGAAGGCAATTGGTTTGTACTGGCCGAGCAAGCCGGATTGAAGATTTTCCTTGCTACAGGTACCAGGAATACCTCTAACCAATACCGGCCGAGGGGCGGTGACCTTGCGACTATGGAGTTGATTGGCGAGGGTGATCAAGCCATTATCCCGTGGCAGGGCAGCCCGTCACGTGCGAGCATGGTGGTTGATGGCAAAGGGAGCCTGCACGTGGTTTGGCATACTCCTGAAGGACTGTGGCACATTCAAGCTGAAATCGTGAAAGGCAACCTAGAGAAGCTTCGCGAGAAAGGGGCGTGGACTGCACCTCGGAAGCTGGCGGAAAGATCCCGTCCTGGAGATATTATTCGCGACTCCAAGGGAGATGTGGCGGTTAGTTACTCGATAAACGACACAGTCTACTACCTTCCGGTATCTGGTGAGAAGGCCGAGGCGGCAGGCGGTTTGGGAGCGGGAATGCAGGAGATGCTGCGCTCTGGTGGACGTGTGCCCATGTCGCAGCGCGAGAGCCAGGACGCTGTCATGGACCTGGCAACGGATGGCTCGGTGTGGCTGGCGTTCAGGCGTGACTTCGCCATCTGGGTGGCACAACGCACACCCGCGGGTGAGTGGCTGCCAGCCGAGCGGGCCGCCCGGGAATACACATTTCATCCCTCCATTATGGTTGTCGATGGACGTCCGCTGGTCACCTTTCTGCACGAAGGGTTGCGGCGTATTCCCCTGGATATCGGTGAAAAACCTGGACTGCGTGCAGGTGGCGGCGCATCCATTGGTTACGCGACGCGTACAGCGGACGGGTGGCGGACGGATGCCCTGGTCAAGGCCGAGGAAATCGAGGTCTTCCGTCGCGGGATGTGGGGCCAGAGAGGCAACGGCCGGATTTTTCCTCAAATTGAGCAACTGGGCTGGCCGGTGCTTTTTCGTGACCCGCATGGGGTGGTCTCGACCATGTGGCAGAACACCACCCGGCGTTGGGCCTACAGCGCACGCTGGATGGGAGATGCTTTTGGGCAGGTGCAAGAGTGCCGCGGACCTTTCAACGCGCCATGCCTCCCAGTGAATGCTGAGAAGCTTGCGCCAGCAGATGCCGGAGATGTCGGGCTGCTGTTCTATGCAGCCGCTGGCGGCGGGTATAACAGTGTGATCTTTGATCGTCTCGCGGTCCCTTCGCTCTCGGTTGCAGAGGATCGCGAAGTTCTGTTTCTGGACTCGCTTGAGGTCAGCCGAACCTCTGATGCAGATTTTGTCCTCAATCAAATGAAGAAACCTAGTTCAGAGCCATCCTTGTCCCCCCGCGGCAGCAACACCGTTGTCTGGGGCGCTTCAGTGCGGAAACACGGGAACATTTATGTGATGGGGTATTCGTCACCCCAGGGCGGGTTGGATGACGGCACACCGAGGTTCGGAGTTGCGGTCAGCCGTGACGGTATACATTTCGAGAAGACGGACAAACGCCCCGAGGGGCTTCCCCCAGCAGATGAGACACCAACGCGTGCCTTGCAATACTGGAGAGGGAAACCAGAGAACGATCCCCCCGCATATTATGAAAACCCGGAGCACTCTGACCCCCAGAAAAAATATGTGCGGCTAGGGTTTTCAACGGAACAGCGCGGCACTTACTGGCTGGAGTACTCTCCAGATGCAAAGAGTTGGGGAGAACGGATTCCGACCACCGCCACGGATGCGATGCGGGAGAGGGCCATGCCTAATTTTTATAACGCTACAGACCCCGAGCGGCCGATCAGGATCTACAGCCGTGTTTACACCGAAACCGGGCGTTCCTGGGGGGTAATCTGGAGCCGGGATCTGATGCACTGGTCCGGCATGGAGCACCTTCTTGATCCTGACGAGCCTTACACTAAACGGCCTGCAGGAGTTGGAATCGGGGATATTGGCAAGACTGGTAAGCATTATGCGATGCGCGGTCAGGTATACATGGATTCCGTTGCAGGCAAAGGTGAAGATGAGATTTATGCGTCAAGTGTGCAGCTAACCGAAGGCCTGTATTTCTGTTTCTATTGGCCAGGTGCCCAGGGGCGGCCTTTGACTGATGTGGGCTTGGCTGTCAGCCGTGATGGGTTCAATTTCACGCGGGTGAAAAACGGGGAGCGGGTACTTCCAATCGGACCACCGGGAGCCTGGGACTCGGGCTACATCTTCCAGATGTCCCCCATGCTCGACGGCGATACCGTTCGCGTTTATTACCGCGGCACTGCCGGCGCGCGTGAGGGCACGGATGGTTTTAAACATAACCTGACCGAGATCGGGCTGGCCTTGATCCGTGTGAACGGGTGGACTTATTATACGCCGCAAGGAGGTTGTGAGCAGGCAACGGTTACGACGATCCCGATCCAGTCGCCAGAGGGAGTTCACAAAGGGCTGACAGCGAACATCACCGGGACAGCTGGGAAAGCGGGCGCTTTCGCAGTAGAGGTTCTGGATGCAGCCACAGGCGAGCCGCTTGAAGGCTTCGGCCTGAGCGACTGCCTGGCCTCGGCTGAGGACGGGATAGCAGTACCAATTACATGGCGTGGCGGCAACATGCTGCCGACCGGACGCAATATACGGCTTCGCTTCCATCTAGGCGCAGCCGGGACGCGCCTGTACAGTTTTGGTTTCCGCTCTGCGGAAATTACTCAGTAAAGGCGTGTAGCCTTGAAAGAGGCTGATTCAAAGATTCTTTTACCTGATTACGTAAGGAAGGAAACATAAAATGAAAATATCATACAGAATAAGTGTATTGGGAATATTGGCAGTTATGCTGTTGGCGATCAATGCGCAGGCTGTGACGGTGATCAACAAGACAACCGGTGAGACACTGTTTTTTGACGATTTTGAGACGGCACTAGGTGTGAGCCATGCCGCGTTTCCCGACACGAGTGGCGACTATGACCCGACAAAACCTGCCGTTGGAACGTGGACTATCAGCGAGTCGCCAAATACAACGGTGCAGGTGACGGATTATCACGGAGATGCCGCACACCCCGCCGCCACGCCCCAGGGCACAAATTATTTGCGCGTTGTGCGTAATAGGAATGGCGCTACAACCATTGCTAAATGGGCCGATATTCAAAATACAACCGGGGATGTGATCCATGTCGAGGCCATGATCTGGATTCCCGGCGATGCTGACTCTTCGAGCTTCCAGCTTATACTCTCTGGCTCACTTGGTGAGTTACGTGCGAATGTCACTATGGTTCAAGCAGGCACCGGCAGTGATTATGGCGTTGTGAACGCATCCAAACTCGCGAGCCCGAAACCGGTATGGGTTAACAGCACGCTGCGTTGGTTGGCCAATACATGGCAGAAATGGGAGATCGACTATGCGGTCTGGGGTGAGACCTTTGACCTCACCATTGACGGTGTAAAGAAAACACTTCCTCTCTCCGGGTTGGCTGGCGATGTAGAGATTTGCACATTAAAAGGTGGAGCGCCACAGGATAATGGTCGGTTTTACGTAGATTCCACGGGATACGACGGCAGTCGTCAGAACAAATTTATGCTTTTTAAGGACAGTTTTGAGAACGCCACCAATGGAGCTGTTCCGTATGCGACCATGCCTGATATCGGGACCTATCAGAGTGTTTGGGGTGCGACGAAAGTCTGCACGGGCGATCTGTCTGTAGTTGGTGGGCCCACGGCTGCTTACAGCGGAAGCAACTATGTTGAGTTGAGTCGACTAACCGGAGGGTTAGACCTCGGCTGTGCGTTTGCAGGCGGGGCAATCAATCCGAACACACAGGAGATTCACACCCGCTTTCGTCTGTGGTGGGGCGGTGCTGGGCTTCCCGGACATGGACTCCGCACCTCCACGCCCACTTGGGACAGCACAAACTGTCTTACCTATAATATGATCTGGAGTGATGCCTCCTATCGCGAGTACGACGACGCGACATCCTCATATGTGCCGATCCCCACGGCGGGTAGCTTTCCGAAGAATGCGTGGGTTCCTATTGAGCTTGTGTGGTCTCCAAGGCGGCAGGAAGCAAAGGTTAGTATTAACGGGGGGCCGCTCCTCCCGAATAGGCTTTGGGGTTCGGTTCCCGCAGAACTCTATCAATTGCATTTCGCGTCCGGGAACAGCTCTACCGTGTATTGGGTTGACGATATTGAATCCTATTGGCTATATACGCCGCCCCCGCCGTCGGGAACCGTGATTCTGCTGTAATGATCCGGCCTATATTCAGCTATTTAACCGATATACCCTAAGAAAAAACCTATGAAGAAAAAAACTTTGTTGGCATACGCTCTTGTTGTGCTGCTGTTGCTTAACGCTTGGCCAGCCGTGGTCGATATCGGCTCGCGTTGGGAATTGTTCGTTGATGCCGGCCTGGTTCAGCAGGCCAACGGAACCGCTCTGAAACTGCACACGCCAATCAAGCGCGAGGTTGTACTCGTCATGGATCAGCCGTGGGAAGGGGAATCCGGCGCTTACGTTTCCGCTGTTCAGGATGGTGGCAGGGTGCTGCTCTACTATCGTGGATCGGCGGTTTTGAAAAACGACACCGATGAGCGGCAGGTCACCTGCCTGGCTGAGAGTACGGATGGCATTCATTTCACGAGACCCAAGCTCGGCCTGGTTGAGGTCGGTGGTACCAAGGATAACAACGTAATTTTGGAAGGACGCAGCGCGCACAACTTTGCCGTTTTTCTTGATACCAATCCTGCCGCTCAAATCGACGCGCGTTTCAAAGCGCTTGGCGGTGTGAAGGATGCCCGCAAGGATAAGACCTCGGAGAGAGCTGGTGGGCCGTTTGCCTTTGCCTCAGCTGACGGTGTGCATTGGCACCAACTGCAGCCTGAGCCGGTTATGACCTCTGGCGCGTTCGACTCACAAAATATCGCTTTTTGGGACATTACGGGCGGGCGATACGTCTGTTATAGCCGCTGCATAGAGAAAGGCGTACGTGCTATCCAAAGTTCATTCTCCCCCGACTTTATGTCGTGGTCAGTGCCGGTCACGAACAAGTACGCCGCAAATGTGGCGGTTGAGCATTTCTATACCTCTGCAACGCTCCCATGCCCCACCGCGCCGCATCTGCTGCTGAGCTTTCCCATGCGATTCCTTCCGCAGCGGAAGAAGATCACGGCGCACAAAGTATCCGGTGTCTCGGATGCGGTTTTCATGAGCAGCCGCGACGGTGTACATTGGGACCGGAACTTTCTGGAGGCATGGGTGCGCCCTGGACCGGACCGCCAGAACTGGACGGATCGTAATATTATGCCCGCCTACGGCATTGTCGTGACCGCGCCGGATGAATGGTCCATGTATATCAGCGAGCATTACCGCCATGCCGACAACCGCCTGCGCCGGGTCACGGTGCGCAAGCAGGGCTTCGCCTCGATGCATGCTGATGCTGCTGGTGGCAAGTTTGTGACCAAGCCGTTCCGCTTCACAGGCAAGGCGCTACACCTTAACTACGCCACCTCCGCTGCCGGGGCGCTCCAGATTGAGATACAGGATGTGCAAGGAAAAGCCTTCGCTGGCTTTACGCTCGACGACATGCTGCCGCTTTACGGCGACGAAGTTGATGCCATTGTCGCGTGGAAGTCCGGCAGCGATGTTAGCGCCCTAGTGGGCAAAAGTGTACAACTGCTGGTGAAAATGAAGGATGCCGACCTATTCGCGTACTGCTTCGGCAAGCCTGTGTCTGATATTTAAATTAACAAGATGAAAAGAAAGAGTGAGATAATTATGCAGAGTATGCGTCCCAGTAAAACGCTGGCTAAACTACGCGCGGGAGAGATCGCGAGTTGTTTCAAACTTAACCTGGCCGATGCGCGCGCAGTGGAAATTGCGGCAATGACGGGCTTTGACTGCCTGTGGCTGGACATGGAACACGTGCCCAATGATTTGGCGGTGATCGAGCGGGGAGTTTGGGCTGCCAAGGCCCACGATACCGATGTGCTGGTGCGCGTGGCCCGGGGCAGCTACAGCGACCATATCCGTCCATTGGAGTTGGATGCAGCCGGCATCATGGTGCCGCATGTGATGAGCTTGGCTGATGCGAAGGCAGTGGTGCGCATGACCCGCTTTCATCCGATTGGACGACGTCCGGTGGATGGCGGCAATGCGGATGGCGCCTACTGTAATATTGATTTTGTGGAATACCTGAAGCAGGCGAACCAACAGCGCTTTGTGATTGTGCAGATTGAAGACCCTGAGCCGTTGGCTGAACTGGATGCCATTGCCGCGTTGCCGGGAATTGATATGCTTTTCTTTGGACCAGGCGATTTTAGCCATGGGATCGGTGTGCCGGGCCAGTGGGATCACCCGCAACTGCTGAATGCACGCCAGCGCGTGGCTGAAGCAGCCCTGGCCCACGGTAAATTTGCCGGCACTGTGGCTTCGCCTGCCAACCTTGATCAGCTGATCGCATTGGGCTACCGTTTCCTAGCCATGGGTGCGGATGTCCTGGGTCTATCGCAATATTGCAAATCAATTATGGCCGAGTTTGTTAAACACTAAAGCAGCTAGTCGCCACCTGCGTGCGACGCACAGGCAGGCAACCAAGTTACAGTTTATCAATATGCGAGAGTTTTTCGCGCTGACTGAACAATTAGCGGTTAAGAGCCCGCTGTTGCGTAAGGTTTGTTGTCCAGCCTTTCCGTGTCCGGCGTAGCTGCGCAGCGCGAAGACGGAAGGCTGCTCCAAAGCGGGTTTTTGAGACATTACTGTAAAAGTGATAATGGAGTAGTGCAAGCATCTTGCTTGCAGAAAACATTTTCATTCAAGCTGGAAGCCTGGAGAAGTTCTAAAGTTCGAGAGTTCTAAAGTTCTAAAGTGAAAAAGGCGCGCCTTTGGCGTGGGGGCAGCGTAGGTCCGATTTCCAATCGGACATGTCCGGTTGGAAACCGGACCGACGGCAGTTCGGCTTCGCCTTTGGTTGACGACGGCGGCGACGATGCTGGTCGACGATTCCCAAAGGCGGAGTTTTAATCGTAATCCGCTATCGCATGCCACACCGAACAACTGGAAGGCGGGTCGCACAGTTTCGTCGGTTGTAGTTTGATGTCGAAGGCGCTTGAGCGGTATGCCCAAAGCCTGAAGACTGTATCGACTCTTTATGCTTTCTGTAAATGCATCTTTGAACAAGAGCTGGACTCTCTATCACTGACACATATAGATGCGCTGCATCGTGATATAATTGATTGTATTTTGTTACAATGCCGTATAAATCTTTATTCTGTCAAAAAAGCAAAACTCGCGTATTTGCGCACTATTTGTTCTGTTTGCGCCACGCTGTTGGCGTGACGCCAAAGGCGCGTTTAAAATGACCTGAAAAATGCTGAGAAGCGCAGAACCCTAGATCAAAGGCAATTCTGGTTATGGGCAGCTCCGTAGTTGTCAAAAGGTGTTTT
>JBAYXX010000068.1:0-22638 GCA_041673345.1 Kiritimatiellia bacterium | reverse complement strand
ACGTATGTGGGAGGAACCGGATGCGTTAATTGCGCTCGTCCGGGTCTGTGGGGGAGTCTCTCGGGTAACCGGGGGCTCTACCTGGAAGCGGCATTGCATGTATTGTCCGCTTAAGTTTTCAGATCCGCGCGCGGAGTGGAGAGTGATGATTCTTTGTCGCGAACTTTGTCTTGCCCTTAGTCTGGCTTGACAAGGTGTGAGATAAGGTGCGAGACAAGGAAATCTTTCGCTATACGGGCGACTGCGGGTGGTACGCGAATGATCAGGTTCAGACTTACTGATCCGGACCGTATATTTGGCATAATTTCCGGAAAATTAATTGACACATAGTTTAGGCGTGACAAGAGAAGCGACATGGTGGATCCTTTGGGGTGTAAATCAATTGCTAGTTAAGCATTAAACTTTTGATTGAGTTAAATGCAAAAATTATGTACTGTTACTTCGTCTTGACGCATGTCGAATCGACAAACATTCTTTTAAAGTTCAACTCTGATTCGCGGCGCAACATCTCCAGTGCAGACTGTTTGTCAGCTAAAACTTGGTTGCCAAAAAGAATTCACCTGCCGCCAAGCCGATACCAGTCTCTTTGATGACTAACCCGAACATTCCTCCTGCGGCTGTGACAATTAAAATAGGCCCCGCTTTTTCAATTGCACTTTCAAAAACAGTGTTTAAGGATGTGATCCGTTTATGTGTTAGTATTATATGAAGATTTGTTTTTCAGAATATACTTGTGCAGTGTCTGTTTTACCTGCATATTCAGCCCTTTGTAGTTCTACGGGCAGGCGCGTCCTCATCTGTCCACCTGACCGGTTTTCCCTTCTCAATCGAAAACGTCCTTATCATAAGGCTTTTACCGCTCGCCGTCAACGCCGGATGGCAGAAAGTTCCTTTAGAGGTGAAAATGTTGGCAGCGGCGCGCGACTGGTGGTACAACGCGGTAGTAGCTGGCATCTGGGTGTATCCGGCTCAAGACGTGTTGAACTACTGCAACTTCAATCTAAAAGCGGGCTAGCAATTCTAACATAGATGCGCAGTCTTTGACGTGATAGTCGGCGGCGGAGGCATCGGAGCCGACCTTGATGGAGCAGGAGCCTGCGGGCAGAACCGCGAACATTTCCTCATCGGTCACATCATCGCCAGCGCACAATACAAAGTCCCAGTTTTCTTTCTGAAGCCACATGTTGACGATATTGCCTTTGCTGGCATTTAAATCACGCACTTCGAGAACCTTGCTGCCGTCGAGTAGGCTGAGCTTCTCATTTTGAATATACTCCATCAATGTATCACGTAGTTCATTGAGCCGGACATGGGCTTGATCCGGTTCACAGAGTCGGTAGTGCCAAGCCAGCCCCATTGTTTTTTCTTCGATGAAGGATTTCGGGGTGCGGTCCACATAGGACTCCATCACCGGGCGGATCTGGGCCTTCCAGGCATCGTTCAATGTCAGGTGCTGGTGCCACTCGCCTTTGGCGGGTCGGATCCAGATTCCATGTTCGGCTGAGAGATCAATTGGAAGTTTTTTGAACCAGCGATCCAGATCGGATTTTTTTCGTCCGCTACAGATCAGCACCGTGGTTTGTGGATCTTGGGCCAGTTTCCTTAAAAGTCTGAGAAGTTCCGGGGTGGGTTTGGCCTGCTCCGGCAGAGAGCGCAGGGGGGCGAGTGTGCCGTCATAATCAAAAATCAGCAGTCGGTGCTGAGCCTTCCGATAGCGGCTAGCAACCTTGTCATAATCCTCTGATTTGATCAGGGCTACCTCGGAGTGGGGCATTTGGCAGGTATGTTCCTGCAGTTTGTGCATAAAATCATCGGCCCAGTACTTTACGGTATAGCGTTTCAAGCGGTTGTGTAAGATTTTGTTCCGGCGAATCTGCTGTTTAACCGGCATTTCAAGGGCCTCTTTGATCGCGGCGGCGATGGCATTCATATCATTGGGGTTGACTGCGAGAGTTTCGCTCAACTCGGAGCTGGCGCCAGCGGTCTCGCTGAGAATCACCACGCCCCGATAGTCTTTGCGGCAGGCGATATACTCTTTGACCACCAGATTCATGCCGTCGCGCAGGGGTGTGACTAGCATGACATCCGAGCCGCGGTAGAGAGCGGCCAGCTCTGCAAATGTAAAACTTTGATAAAAGAACCAGACAGGCATCCAGCCAATCTGACCCTGTTTGCCGTTTACCTCGCTGACCAATTCTTCGACCTCCCTTTTTAGGTCGCTATAAGCATCGACTTGCGTACGGGAGGGCGCGGCAATTACAATTAAATTAACTTTGCCGCGATAATCGGGATTGGTTTCCAGAAAGTGGGCAAAGGCGCGAATCCTTTCCGGAATTCCTTTGGTGTAGTCCAGCCGATCAACGGAGAGAACGACCTGGCGGCCGCTGGTCTCCTCAAGCAGCTTGGCGGTCCCTTCACAGATTGCCCCAACTTCGCCTGATTGGTTGTAGCGCTCGTAATCGATACCCATTGGAAAGGCATCTACCTTTATCAGCCGGTTGCCCAGTTGAATTTTTCCGAATTCATTTTCGTAACCCAGCAAGCGGCGGGCACTGCTGAAAAAGTGACGCACATAGTCGTAGGTGTGAAATCCAATCAGGTCGGCCCCTAGGATTCCAGAGAGTATTTCCTCGCGCCGGGGAAGCAGCCGGAACATCTCAAACGAGGGGAAGGGGATGTGCAGGAAGAAGCCGATTTTGACGTGGGGGTGGCGCTTTCTGATCATTGCGGGCAGTAGCATCAATTGATAGTCATGCACCCAGATGATGTCATCCTCAGCGAGCTGACTCGCCACCGCATCATAGAATATCTGGTTGACCTTGTTGTAAGCGGTCCAGTGATCATGCTCCCAGGTGGTCATGTTCGGGAAGTAATGAAAGAGCGGCCAGATTGTTTTGTTACAGTATCCGTAGTAGAAGTTATCAATCTGATTTTGCGTAAGATAAACCGGGAGACAACGATATTTTTTTCTCAGTGCGGCATCGATCTTTTTTTTGTTGGTTGGGGTGAGCTTCTCCGCTTCAATCCCGCTCCACCCAATCCAGAGGCTGTCTTCTTCGGCGTGAACTGATTTTAGTCCAGTGGCGAGTCCGCCGATGTTTTCATTGATGTTGATCTGATCATCTGGAGAAACAGCAATTGATACTGGGAGTCGATTGGATATTATAATTGTGCGTGCCATTATAGCTCCTCTTGTCTTTGTATGTTTTCGATTAAATCAACCAGCACGGATTCATCATCAAAATCGCCTTCGCAGAGAGATAATGCGCAGTCGATTAAGGCCAGATGGGAGTAGCCCTGTGGAAAGTTACCCAATTGCTCTTTGGTTTCAAAGTCCAGATCTTCGCTCATCAATCCGAGATGGTTGCGATAGCTGAGCAGTTGCTCAAACATCTCCCGCGCTTCGCTCTGCTGGCCGATATTCCAGAGCGCTTTGACCATCCAGAATGAGCAGACCGTGAAGCTGGATTGCGGCAGCCCAAAATCATCCTCGTTTTTATAGCGATACATCAAACCATTGCGGCAGAGTTTTTGACGGGTGACCTTTACCGTTGAAATATAGCGGGGATCGTCAAATTCCACAAATCCAAAATCAGCGATCAGCAGGTTGGCCGCATCGACAAATTGATTGTCGTATGCCTGGGTGAACGAGCCGACCTCTGCGTTCCATCCTTTTGCAAGAACATCCGCTTTGATATTGTTTCGGATGGTGATCCAATCCGGATAGCGGTCGATACACATGAGTTCGTCAGCGATTTTTATACCACGGTCAAGAGCCACCCAGCAGAGAACCTTTGAAAACACAAAATGAGCGGTGTTGCCTCGAAACTCCCAGATGCCCACATCCGGTTCTTGCCAGCGTTCAGAGACTGTTCGCACCAGCGTGCGGGTAATGGTCCACAGGCGCTCAATAGTGGCAACATCGCTTTTGAATGTTTGTGTAAATCGTAAGATGGCATCCAGCAGAACACCGTAAATGTCATTCTGCTTCTGGGTGTAGGCTGCATTACCAACACGCACTGGCTTAGAGTTCTGATACCCTTCAAGCCACTCCAGCGTGTGTTCGGTCAGATCTTTTTTACCGCGTATGCCATACATGATCTGCACCTTTTCGTCTTTGAATGGAATCACACGCATGATGTAATCAAAGAAATTATGGGCTGTATTGAAGTGGCCGATTTTGGCCATCACGCGCAGAATCATTGAGGCATCGCGGATCCAACAGAAACGGTAGTCCCAGTTGCGCTCCTCGCCGATTGTCTCGGGCAGCGATGTGGTGACAGCGGCCAGAATTGCGCCGCTCTCTTGAAAGGTCAGCAGCTTGAGAACCAGGGCACTGCGGCGCACCTCATCCACATAGGCGGTCAGGTTCAGTGAGCGATTAATCCATTCAAGCCAATAGACTTTGGTTCTTTCAAACTCCAGATGAACGCGTTCGAGGCTGAGCGGCAGCAGCTTCTGGTGGTAGCTGATATCAAAATAGAGGTCGCCAGTCAGTGCGAACTCGTGGCCCTGGAGCACATCATTGAAATCGGCGTTGGTATATAGATAAACCGATTCATAGGAGCCGTTGCTTACCGTGCTTTTTATGAAGTCGCCTTTGGCAAAGGTGTTGGTCGGATGTTCGGCGTAACCTAAACACGGTTGATAGACAATCGACAGACGGGGTTTTCCCGCAAGCAGCCGGACAATACGGATCACCTCAGGCGGGCAGTTGTACACTCGATCATCCGACTTGTAGCGGGGCATGAAATCAACCACTTGCAGTGTTCCGCTGTCGCCGCTGAATGTTGTTTCAACAATATTTGTATTGGGGATATATCGCTGCTCGATTTTGAAAGAGGGGTCAACCTTGATCCCAAAGCACCCTCCTTTGTTTTTGTCGAGTAGTGATCCAAAGACCGACGGCGAGTCAAATTCAGGCAGACAGAGCCAGTTGATTGTTCCTGAGCTGTCAATTAACGCAGCAGACTTACAATTACCGATAATAGCAAAATCCATAGAAAATCCTTTTATTTTGTGAGGGGTTCAAAAAGTTAATGTTTTTAACACTAAGATTAGGAGTTATTAAAGAAATAACCTTCCAACTTGATAGACGATCAAGGTGAGTATATAGGCTAGCGCGGTCAGCCCTCCCAGTTGCAAGAACGCCCAGCCCCAGGATTTACTCTCACGCCCGGTGATGGCGACCGTGGCCATACAGGGTGTGGCGATCAACATGAAAAGCATAATGCAGATCCCTTGCAGTGGCGAGTAGGCCGCAGCCAGCTTCTCACGCAGCGGCAGGGTGTCTTCATCCACATCACCAGCAGCAAAGACAATCCCGAGCTGGGCCACAAACACCTCTTTGGCGGCAAAAGCGCCAATCATAGCAGTGCCGAGTCGCCAGTCAAAGCCTAGTGGTTTAATGGCTGGCTCCATGGCGTGACCGATCTTGCCCGCAACTGTGTTGGCGAGCATGGCCGCCTGCTGCTCAGCAGGCGGCAGTGAGGGATCAGGCTCGCTTTGAGGGTAGTTTGTCAGCACCCAAAGCAGGACGGAGACTCCTAGGATCACAGTGCCAGCTTTTTTTATATAGAGCCAGGCTTTCTCCCAGGTGTGCAGTAAAAAGGTCTTGAAGGTTGGCATACGGTAGGGGGGGAGTTCCATGACAAACGGCATGGTGTCGCCTTTGAGCAGGGTGTTGCGTAGTACTCTGGCCAGCAGGATGGCCAGCAATATGCCTGTTAGATAGATCGCCCACAGGATCGGCGCGCGCCAAGCTGGCGGGAAGAATGCGGGGATTATCAGGGCGTAAATCGGAAGCCGGGCTCCACAGCTGATCAGCGGCAGAATCATCATGGTGGTCAGCCGGTCACGTCGGCTCTCCAGCGTCCGGGTCGCCATGATAGCCGGGACTGTGCAACCGAATCCCGTTAAAAGCGGGATAAAGCTTTTACCGTGTAATCCGATGCGGTGCATCAGGTTGTCCATAATAAACGCGGTGCGCGACATGTAGCCAGAGTCTTCGAGCAGGGAAATAGCTGCGAACAACAAGATGATATTCGGAACAAAAACAAGAACACCGCCAACACCGGCGATGATGCCGCGGGTGACAAGGCTGCGCAGAGCTGGCAGCACTTGCGGATTCCATAAACTGCTGACCGTGCCGCCGATCCAGTTGAAAAGCGAGTCGAGCCACTCCATCGGCGGGGTGCCGACTGTGAAGGTCAGCCAGAACAGTAGGTACATCAATCCCAGGAAGATTGGTAGTCCCCAGACGCGATGCAGCACAATCTCATCAATGCGGTCGGTGTTGGTGCGCCGGGTCTCAATGGTGGAGCGCAGTGTCTCATGGTAGGCGCCAGCGATAAATCCGTAACGGTGGTCGGCGATCAGCATCTCGGCGGTGTCGCCCAGCATAAATTGGATGTGCTTCTGTTGCTCTTCAACCACCTCCAGTACACTTGGGTGATCAATCCGGGCGATAATCTCCTGGTCATTTTCCAGTAGCTTGACCGCGATCCAGCGTTTTTCCCGACTGTCAGCTGCTGGCATGTGTGGTTCGAGCTGTTTGATAACAGCGGTAATTGAAACTTCAATATGACGGCCAAAGAGGATATCAGGCCTCACAGGCGGATTTTTTGAGTTTATGAGTTCCAAGGCTGCATCCAGCAGCTCCTTGGTTCCAAGGTTTTTATTGCCGATTGTCTCAACAATTGGCGCTCCCAGCAGGGCGGACAAGCGCGGCAAGTCCAGCTTCAGTCCACGCTCTTTGGCCATGTCAGCCATATTGAAAGCCAGCACAATTGGAGCTCCCAGCTCGATTAACTGGGTGTAAAGGTAGAGGTTGCGCTCCAGATTCGAGGTGTCAACAACATCAATAATCAGATCCGGCTTCTCGTTGAGAATAAAATTGCGGGCGACCACCTCTTCGAGCGAGTAGGCTGTCAGGCTGTAGGTGCCTGGCAGATCTACGAAGTTCAGCATGATGCCGTTATGTTCACGCACTCCCTCTTTTTTATCGACCGTGACGCCCGGATAGTTGCCGACATGCTGCCGTGCGCCGGTGATATTATTAAACAACGTTGTTTTGCCGCTGTTGGGATTGCCCGCAATTGCTATGGTATATTTCTTTTTCATTTGCTTGTGTTTTTTTGTGTACGGCTTTGTTTCTCACCGAGTCGTAGAGAATCTAGCGCAGCATAGCCGCAACCAATTTTTATCTCTCGCAGAGCTGCGAAGAGTTCAGAGGAATATACTGCTACTACTCTCTGAGTTCTCTGTGCCGCTGTGAGAGCTACTTCTCTCAGTCCATCTGCGATTCTACCACAATATCGGCAGCCTCATCCTTGCGCAGGGAGAGGTAGTAGCCTTTAACCTTGACTTCAATCGGGTTGCCCATGGGAGCCACCCGTACAACCTCAATCAGGGCGCCGTTGGTGACACCCATGTCGCGTATGCGCCGTTTAATGGCACTGCTGCCTGCGATGCTCTCAATGATCCCTTTTTCGCCTGGTTTCAGTTTGTCCAATGTGGTGCATGACTGCGGTATCGAGCGGTCGATTGGCAACCCGCAGCAGGCGCCTTCGCTGGTTTGCGCCAAACATTTTGCGCAGCAGCGCAAATCCTTTAGCTCAGCTTTGCAATTGTAGCCAACGTGCTCGTGCCATTGCACACCCGCGTTGGGGCAGGTTTTAAAATAATTGGCGAAATCCATCAGGCGGTTGATAATATTCTTGGAGATGCCATGCTCCATGCGGCAGGCGGTTTCATCCGCCTCCTTCTCATCAATGGAGAGTACCTCAGTGAAAAATTCTTTCAGAATATTGTGGCGGTGCAACACGTTGGCTGCAATTTGGCGCCCCTCTTCAGTCAGGGTGACAAATTCATAGGGCTCATAGTTGATCAGCCCACGGTTGCGCAGTGCTTGAAGACCTCCGGTCACAGAGGATCGGTTGATCTTCAGCCTGTCAGCAATATCCTTTGATCTGGCAACCTTGTTCTCCTCAATCAGAAGATAGATAGTCTCCAGATAATTTTCCAGACTGGCACTTAAACTGTTATTACTGGCCATACGAAACTTTCTGTAAAGCGACACCCATTTGTTCGGAGCGCCTAACTTATCAAAGGCAAAGTTGGATTGTCAACCTCAGAGTTGTGGAATGAGTATAAAAGTGTAAAATAATTTCTCACAGAGGCGTAGATTAATATACTTTTACTCTGGGAACTTTGTGACTCTGTGAGAGATAATTCTGGAAGCAGTATTATCCTGTAAATCTTGCTATTCTATCAAAACAATTGTTTGCGGCTATCACGTATCACTGCCAGAATCTCATCGCGTTTCTCAACCATTCGCGCCTCAGTTTTGGCCTCCAAGTTGAGGCGCACCAAAGGCTCGGTGTTGGAACAGCGTACATTAAACCACCAGTCATCAAACTCAACGCTGACACCATCCAGCTCAAGCAAGCGGCCACCTTCTTTACTGTACGTGGCTTTGAGTTGCGCCAGAATTGCCTGCGGGTCACCCTGCACTTCGGAGTTGATCTCACCGCTCTGAAAATATTTTTTCAAAGGCGCCACCAGCTCCGAGAGTGGTCGATTCGATTTGCTCACAATATTCGCCAGCGCCAGGACGGCCATAGCCGAACTCTCGGCCGTAAAGTTCTCTTTGAAGTAGTAGTGTCCGCTCAATTCGCCAGCGAAAAGGGCATTGTGCTCACGCATCTGCGCCTTGATGAAAGCATGGCCCACGCGGCTCATCATAGGTGTGCCGCCAGCGGACTGGATTACTTCTTTGACAACCCAGCTGCTGCGCAGGTCATAAAAGATAGCCCCCTTTTCAGTTGCAAGCACATCCTGCGCGATCAGTGCGGTGGTCAGATCCATGGGAATGATCTCGCCCCGCTCATCAATAAAACCGGCGCGGTCAGCGTCGCCATCATAGGCGACCCCAAAAGCGTAGTTACCCTCGCGCACCATCTGCTGCAGATCCTTCAGTGTCTCAAGATTGAGCGGATTAGCCTCGTGGTTGGGAAAAGAGCCGTCCGGGTCGCCGAAAAGGCCATCATAGGTAATGATCCCCTCCAACGCTTTATTCTCCCAGATGCCCATGCCATTGGCAAAATCAATTGCAAGGTGAACTGGTCGCTGAAGTTTAGCGAGCGCGGCCACATGCTTGGTATACTCAGGCTGGATATCATACTGGGTGATGTTCCCTGGGGTGGCGGCACGCGGCGCATAGGAATCCTCCAGCACCATCCTCTCGATCTCCTTGATGCCAGTGTCCCCGCTGATTGGCTCCGCTCCGGCGCGGCAGAGCTTGAATCCATTCCACGGTGCTGGATTATGCGAAGCGGTGATCATTATCGAGCCATCGGCTCCCAAGGTACCATTGGCGAAATAAGACATCGGCGTTGAGCCGTAACCAATGTCGACCACATCCGCGCCTTGCTCGCAGATGCCCCGAGCCAGCGCTTCAAACAATGGTTCTGAGTGCGGGCGGATGTCGCGGGCGACAACCACTTTGCGGCAACCGACAAGGGTCACAAAAGCGCGCCCAATCTTGTAGGCAACCTCCTCGGTCAGCTCTTTACCATAGATTCCTCTAATGTCATACGCTTTGAATATACTAGCCATTGCATAATCCTTTCATTCTGTCGATTAATTGTTGAAGCACCCTGTTATTTCACCAGGCCACAAAGCTTGGGAATAATCATTGAGAGCCATGGAATATAAGTGATAAGCATCAATGCCACGATCATCGCGCCGAAGAATGGCAGCGCCTCACGGGTGACATTGGCAATCGTAGTCTTTCCGACTCCGCAGCCGATAAACAGGCAGGTTCCCACCGGCGGTGTGCAGAGTCCGATACAGAGGTTTGCGATCATAATGATGCCAAAGTGAATATCGGAGATCCCTAGCTTCTGGGCCACTGGCAGCAGGATCGGGGTGAAGATCAGTAGCGCGGGGGTCATATCCATAAAGGTGCCCACTGCCAGTAACAGCAAGTTGATTGTCAGAAGTACAATGTAGGGGTTTTCAGAGATACCCATCAAGGCTGCGGAGACTGTCTGCGGGATATTGGCCATGGTCATGATCCATGACATCGCACTGGAGGCGCCGATCAGGAGCATCACCACAGAGGTGGTCAGACCAGTCTGCAAACAGATATCAGGTAGCTCTTTCCAGGGGATCTCGCGGTAGATGACCACAGAGAGCAGAAACGCATAAGCCACTGCCACAGCGGCCGCTTCGGTGGCGCCGAAAATACCGCCTAGAATACCGCCGATAATCACAATGATCAGCAGCAGGCTGGGGAGCGCGCGCCAGCAGACAACTAGAGGACGCACCTTGACCGCCACCAGCAGCTCATCCGCGGCGTCCAGCCGGCCATAGCCCCGCTTGACTGAGATAATACCTGATACAACCATGATCGCGATTCCCACCAGAATACCTGGCAGAATACCGGCCATGAACATGGCGGCCACAGAGACTGAACCACCGACGGCCACGGTGTAGACAATCATGCAGTTGGAGGGCGGAATGAGTAGACCGGTGGTCGCGGCGGTCACAGTGACGGCCACGTTGAAATCACGGCCATACCCCTTACGGTTCATCTCGGGGATCATAAACCCGCCGACTGATGAGACCGCCGCAGCGGCCGAACCGGAGATGCTTCCAAAGAGCATGCAGGTGAATGTGTTCACATACCCCAATCCACCCGGGAGTCGCCCCACAAGCAGGGCCGCAAATTCAATCAGACGCCGCGCCAAACCGCCGCGGCCCATCAGGTAGCCGGAGAAGATAAAAAACGGGATGGCCAGCAAAGGGAAGCTATCAATCCCGTTGGCCATACGTTGGGCTACAGTGAACCCGGCGTCTCCGCCGCTGGCGATAATCGCCAGCAGCGATGACCCGGCAATCGCAATCGCTATCGGCGCGTTCATCATCAGAAGCACCACAAACGAAACAACCAAAATCAGCACAATACTACCCATACCATCAACCCTCCGGCTCAACTTCAGTGTTCAAAAAATCAGATGGTTGCCGCAAAACTTCAACTAGGTTCTCGATTGAGAAAAGAATGATAAACAAACCGGAGAGTGGCAGTGCCATATAAACCATGCCACGCGTCATAAAGCTGATGGTGGGCAGAATCTGCGGCATCTGCCCGCGGGCCAGCGCGCCCCCCCCGATCAAAAATACCACCACGACCAGAGCAATGATGGTCAACTGCATAACAACCGCCACCATCCTCGCTGCCTCAGGGTGCAGTTTGCCCACAAAATAATCGACCCCCAAGTGCGCTTTCCGGTCAAAGGCCAGTGCCGCGCCAAAGGTCGAGACCCAGATCAGAAGCAAGCGCGCCAGCTCATCCGTGTACTCGGCCTGGCCGCCAATAAAGGGCATCATTTTGGAGAGGTAGCGCGTCAGCACACCCCAGAGAACTGTGAGGGTCAGCCCCACCACCAGTACGACCACTAGGATCTCCAGCATTTTGACACTCACGTTCCGCAGGGACTTTAAAGCGTTTGTCATCACTTGACCTCCTGTATCTCAGCGTACAGCGCGCGGATATCCGCGTACTCCTCCATCTTAAGGATTGGAGCGCAGGCGATGCGGAAACTCTCGATATCCGGGGTGATGATCTCCACCCCTGCCGCCTGCGCCTCTTTCAGACATTCGTCGGTTTTCTCCTGCCACAGCTTGCGTTGAAAGATCTCCGACTCATCCGCGGCAGTCTGCATGGCCACGCGAATATCCATTGGCAGATCATCCCAGATTTTAGTGCTCACAATCACCATGTCAGGGATGCGCTGGTGTCCGGAAAGTGTGAAGTATTTGCAGACCTCACTGTGTTTGCTGGTAATGAATGAGGGCGGATTGTTCTCAGCCGCGTCCACCACCCCTTGGGAGAGCGCGGTGTAAAGCTCTCCCCAGTTAATCGGGCAGGGGCTGCCGCCCATGGCTTTGATCATATCCATGGCCGAGCGGCTGTTCATAACGCGCACCTTCAAACCCTTCACATCATCCACGCTGCGGATCGGCACTTTGGTGGAGTAAAAGTTGCGGTCGCCAGAGTCATAATAACAGAGCCCCTTGAAATTCAGAGCCACCCCCAGCTGCAGGATTTTCTCACCAACTGGGCTGTGCATGGTATTCCAGAAATGATCCGCGTTGCGGAAGGCGAAAGGCACTGAAAAGACCTTCATCTCCGGGATAAAGGCTTCAATCGCAGCCGTCGAGACCTTGGTCATGGCCAGCTCGCCCTTCTGCACCTGCTCCAGACAGTCAACCTCGCCGCCCAGCACCCCGCCGGAGTACACATCAACCGTCGCCCTGCCGTCAGTCAGCTCCTCCAGCCTTCGCTTCATAAAAAGCATGCCTTGGTGGACAGGGTGCGATTCATCCAGACCGTGACCAAGCTTTAAAACAATCTTGCCACTCGCGCTGCCCTTCTCTCGTGGCTTAATCACAAATGCACCCAGAACACAGGCAAGCAATACTCCGGTCATCAAGCCAGCCAAAAAAGAAGATTTCGTTTTATCCATCACTGTTCCATTCCTTTTCAATTGAGACAAAGACAACTAATGAGGGCAAAGCCCATAACCCAAAATTTCGATTTTTCGCAACAAACAAAAGTTTTTCTAAATGGATCAAGTATGCTAAAAAACCACATTTCAGTCGAGCAAAAAAAATGGGCAGGGCCTATGCACTGAATCACTCCTCTCTACTTATCAACTAGGAGCGTAGTGCCCTCGGAGTTGAAATGATAATCATCCTGTTTGATCGACCAGAGTGCGCGCGACTCCCCCGTGCCGCGCGGCTCATGGGTAAAGTCAACCTCCACCTCTGATCCGCTCTTCAAAAATAGATTTTTCCCTACTGGAAATATCTGACGTCCCCAGTGCGTGTCAGGATCGGAAGGCCCGTTGGTTACTCCGATTTCGTCGAATAAATTCGCTTGGAACCAAGCAGCCAGCACATTGAACTCCCCCTCACGCTCTGCCATAAACTGGGAGCGAAAATTCCAAGGCTGGACAACCAACTCAAGCGGGCAGTTTTGGCAATCGATATTCCACATCAATTGCGGCTCGCACAGCAGATGCTTTTGGTTGATATGATTGCAGAAACAATCCATCCGGCGCGCGGCGTTTTGGCTGATCAGCTCCAGATCAAGCCCATATGGCTCGCTACGCCAGAAATCAACCTCCTGCTGCAGGAATTCATCAAACGCCAGTGACATCCAGACTTTGACCGACCCGGGGATCATGCGTCCACCAGGTTTTAACCAGCGCTCTCTGGCCTGCACCACCACAGGTAAAAGATTCTCATCCACTGCGTAACTGCCCAACCACTCCGATACAATCACATCCACCTTCTCAGGTAGTTCGACCTTTGTAATATCGCCCTGAATGACCGTGATACGGTCGCTGAAACCATTCGTCGCTATAATGCGCCGGGCGACATCCACAATCTGAGTCTGTTCTACTGCGTAGACATGCCCGGCCCCTGCCTGGGCAGCAAACAGACTTAGAATACCGGTGCCCGCGCCGATGTCCAGCACCGTGCATCCCGGTGTCACAGCCGCCGTGATCGCCTGCTGAAAAGCCTTGCATCTGACGCTGTCGCGCAGCATCGATTCCTGTCCCGCCAGGGTGGAGTAATTCAATTCAAGTGCCATTGGCAACCCTCTCAAGAGCGCGTTCAAAACTCATAAATCAACGGTTCATATCCTAGATAGTCACGCGCGCGCTGCGCATGACCTAATTCAGAACAAGAAAATGAATTAACGAATCATATCACATGGCTTAGCAGAGTGGGTAATACTCTTTGATCCTTTTGCCTTGCAAAAAATTACCTAAATTCGTGTTTACACCTGTTTGAAGCCCGGCAGTCTGCTAATTACAGCGGCAAAGCCGCTGACATACTAAAAATGCTTAAGTCTGCCAGCAAGTCAGCAAAAGTAACCTTAGAGATATTTCTTCTTTTTCTAGCACTTTGTCAGACTTCTCCGAAGTCTGACAAAGTGCTAGGGTGTCGCTGCGTCAGGTACGACGGGGTTTTCCTGTAACTGTTGGAGGACATCCAGACAGTGTGGAGCCACCCGCGTAACCTGCGAGAATGACTTACCAAAGCCCCGCACCGCAAGGAGAGCTTTATTGGTGCCCTTGGTCATGACTTCAGCAAACAGCGGGTCTGGACGTAAACGGTGCGCATATGAGATTCCGTCGAAGAGGAGCAGGTTTGACCAACCACCTTTGCTGGATTTCGGGCACGATGTGTAGCGGAATCCCTCTGCCTCCGGCACCCACATATCCTCGATCAGGAACCGCGCAGCGCGGTGCATCACCTCAGCCACAGCAGGGTCGCCGGTCTCTTGGTGGTAGTGGCGGAGCCCGGTCATCAGAACTGCGACCATAAAACCGGCATTGCCGTGATGGAACGGCTCGCACAAGCAGTGTCCGGGCACCATCATCCGCCGCCATCCGCCGCCATGCACACCATGCGCGGGTTCAGGGGTGTGGCGTTCAAGAACACGGTCGACAATGATGCGGCATGCGTTCAGGTGGAACGGATCTCGAGTTGCGCGGTAGGCAGCCATCGATAAGATCAGATGCCAGCCGCAGTCGCGGCAATTGGTGAAGTCGTAATTCGTTGTCTTGTAACGGTCATAGTTTTCCGCAATGCGCTTGGCTGTTTCCAGCGAGCGGCTGTCACCTGTCAGGAAGTAGTGGTCAAAGTGTCCCTCAGTCCACGTGTGCGTTACGGTGAATCCACCCTGCGCACTCCCATGGTGCTTGCCTTCCATCGGGCTCTTATCGTAATAGTGGCCCACATGTCCAATGCAGTGCGCATAAACAAGCCCGAGGCGGCTGGTGTTGTGATGATAGTGAACCGTGTCAACATCACGATTATGGAGCTCCGCTTCATCCGCGGCCTGGAAGAATCGGGGATCTCCAGTCCGTACGAAGTGGAGCAGAAATGTGTGCTGAGTATCGTACTCGATGTTGCCCCAGTTGATCACCCGCTCGCCCCACCAATCGCCGAAGTTTAACTGGCCGTACTCACGATTCTTCTCCCTGTTCTGCAGAAATACCCCCATCGCCTCCCCAACACGTCGGTCATACTCCACAACAACCGTCTTCTCCGGTGCTGCAAGCGGGTACTCGCCGAACACCCCGCAACGCTGGTACCATGCGGGTGGCGCGACAGCGAACAGCGGCCGGTCCAGCAGGGGCGATGCACCTGCGCTCCCGATCCAAATGTCTTGCGTCTTGGTCATGCCCTGGCGCAGTTTGTAGCCTCCCACATCGAACCAGTAGAAGAGTCTATGCTCATCCAGCGTGCCTTTGGCCCAGTCGTATTCATCCGCTTTGAGAGGCGGCATCAGATCTATTGTTGTTCCAGCAGCCCCAACTTCAACATCCTTGGGGTAGTTCTGCCAGAAGTCCCGGATGAACACAGGGCCTGTGGCACCGGAAAAGCGCTTGCCTTTGCCAGTGCTGGAATCAAAGTGGTCGTCAGTGTGCTGCCGCACCCAGAGCGGCGCGCCCTTGAGTGTCGGCAGTTCCCAGGCAAGGCGCCCAACTGTCAGGAACTCACTCTCCTCAAAGCAGTTTCCATAGGAAAGCTGCACACGCAGCCAGGGCATGCCCGGGTAGCTGTGCACCCGTATGTCATACCCGTATAGTGCAGCCCCATCCTCCCCATGAATCTTGCCGCGGCTGCGGAGTTCGCAACGCAGAGGACCACGCAAGAGCTCCTCAAACCCGTCGATCGCCTGACGATGCACACCTCCCTGCATGTCTGTGAGTGCCAGGGTCCCCAGAGAAAGTACAGGGGTCTCCGGCAATCTCGCAACAGGTCGAGTATGCTGAGGACCGTAGGAAACAACGTAGTCACGAGTGTTGTCCGTATGACGGAAGTCGAGCAGTAGCCAACGCACACTGCCATCGGACCAGCGGCTAGTGACCTCGGTCTGCAAGGGCACTGTTCGCCCTGCCCCATCAGCCAGCATCACATTCCGCTCGGATCCAAGCTCTCCCTTTGGAAATGGAACGCCGCACGTCACTGGCCATGCGCCCGCCGGGACCTTCTCGATGCCTGCCATCACTTCAAGCGGAATTTTGCCGGATGCTGTTGTGACCAGTTCGACAGGGACCAATCTTGTGTAGCTCATCCAGCTCGATGCCACCTTTTGCCCATCAGGTCGTTTGCCCGTGATTCGATAGCGTACTGCCTTCCCAGGCCCAAGCCCTGGTACCACAACACGGTGGTTGTTGACAGCACCCGACTCCTCGATTGCCGTGCCGGGCTTAAATTCGATCATGCAAGCCACAGCCCAGCTCGAAACCCATGTGAGCCGGTCCTCGGTGAACTCAATATGCGTGAATTCGTAGGTGGGTGTGCGGGGAGGCGGAGCATCCCGCAGCAGAACAATATCCTCAATCCGATATCGGCCATACGGCGAGAGAGTCCTTAGCTCCAATTGATCTGCCTCCGAAAATGAGACGGGTTCTATGAGAGAAAAGAGGTGCTGATCGTTGTCATCATACGCGGCAACCGCTACGCCCAAACGCTTACCGTTCAACCGGATATCCACAACCTCGCGTCCCTCCGCATCGTGTATCACAAAGCCTGGATAGAAGACCCCGGACACGCCTGGTTTGACCACGATCCTGGCGTTGCCACTGGTGCGTAAGACGTTGTCTGTCCGGTACTCGCTGCGATCCACCCGGAACCCATTCAGCTCCCATCTCTTTCGGTCCGTGCGAACAGTCGTCGCGCCACTCACCAGAGGGTCAACGACACGCGGACCGAACGTCTGGGAAAAACCCACGCTCTCGGTCAAGTCCGCATCGCGCCGGCATTTCGGCACTTGGGACATAGGAGGGCCAGACGCGGCAAAATACTGGATCGAATCCACGCCCTTGTGTGGTTCCAAGCGCTCCGAAAGCACCTGAAGTCGGTGAGTGGATGCATCTGTCCCAGACAGCGCCGTGTCGAATACGACATACGCTGTGCGTCCCACAACCGCGACGCTCGGGAGTGATTTAGGAATATATTGCGTACCGTCCTGCTCATAGGCCGTGATGCCAGCCTCTCCCTTGTTTATCTTGAGCATGAACTCACACCCGTGGCTTTTGCGTCCGGTACTCTTATTATTGTCTGTGTCAACGTACAACTGCACCAGTGACGTCTCAGCGGGGTACACATCCCCAAAGGTCACCCGCCAGACAAACCGATCCTGTCCCGCGTTCGCCAAGGCAACACTCGTTATAAAACGTGATGGGTCAGCACACCCGGCAGGGACCGGACGCTTGATCACATCAACAAACACCTCTGCCTGAGCAGGATCAGTCCCAAGCAGGTGCTCTAACTCGTCACTCAGGCCATCCCCATCGCTGTCCTGTCCGACCGACGCAGCGCTAAGCCACCCGATCCCCAACACAGCCACCATACAACTCAGAATTCCCTGAAACCTTATATGCCGCATAAATTTTCTCCATATGTCCCATCCGTCTTTCATTACACTCTCCTCCGTTGCGTCCAGCCAATTTTTAAATATAAATATAAGCAATGTAACCAGTTTCTAGCAATCATTGCAAGAGCAAGTTTTTGAAGAACTGGAACAGGTAAGAATAATTGCTATTCGTGAGAACAAGGCGCAGGCGGATATCGCGGATTCCAACGCTGAACTGGCGGTAAAGCAGGCGGCTGCCCTCCAGTGCGGAGAGGTTGCCCGACGTGAAGCTGCGGTTGAGATTCAGAAAGCGTAGTATCGCGCTGAAGCCGAGGGTATCCGCAAGGTTCTGGAGAGTAAGGCCGCCGGTTATCTTAGTTTGGTTAAAGGGTGTAACGGCGATGTGAAATCCGCTGCCACGCTGCTGATGGCCGAGAAAATTGAACAGATTGTGCAGCTGCCGGAGTATCTGGGAGAGATTGCCGCTACAAAACCGCCTGCCAAATCGCAGATGCGCCCAATGCCTGACCCAACGAAGAACACGAAGATTTTTAACTTGCGGCTTTACGCGAATGAGGCGTAGCTGATTTTTAACCACAAAGAGCCTAGCGCAGCATAGCCGCAACCAATTCTTTATCTCTCACAGAGGCACAGAGTTCTCTGAGTTGTTTCAGAGTTTCCACCAGCAAAGACTCAAAGGCGTAAAGTTCGGGCTCGACGTTCCCAGTTTTCCACATTTTTCACCTCTAAGATTTTTCACCTTAAAATATTCTCTCAGTGCTGCGAAAAGTTCAGCTACTCTCTGTGTTCTCTGTGCCTCTGTGAGAGATAATAAACGTACAAAAAAAACAAGAATATGAATGATAGTAGTCTAGCGTAGCATAGGCGCAACCAATTTTTTGCCCACGAATCTCCGCGAATATTGCGCTTCTGTGAGATATAAAAAACATGCACAAAAGGACAACGCAACAATCTTTATGAGCTCCCTGTATTGGCTGTTTTTAAACAACACGTAGAGGTCGGCGTGGAACACCCATGTCCAGAATTTTCCGGCATTTTCCTTGTGGCCAGTTTCATCGATGTTGAGTGCAGGCTCCAAGGGCAGTCGCGCAAGTAGTTCCCCATAAGTTGCGTCCAACGCGGTGGAGGCCTTGGCTACGATTTTGCGCAAATAACCGCGCGAGACGTTTTCGCCCATCACGTCGCGGATGAATTTACGGATCGTGGAACGTCTTGATGTCCGCTTCGGGGAAGGGTGGACGCACGTGTCGAGGATGTCCAGGTTGCCCGCCGATCTTGCGTTTTCCCGGCTGTCGCTGTTGGGACTTGGGCCGCATGATGTCCGAGGAAGGCGGTTTGCTGGAATTGGAGGAGTTCTTTGAGAGTTGGGCCACCTTGCGTTTCAGTTTGATGCCTTCCTTTTGCAAGGTCTCGATCTGCCGCTGCTGTAAATCCACCTGCCGTGATAAATCGCGGATGACCTTGACCACCGCTTCCGGTCCGGCGTGATAAATAGCCAGTGCTTGTTCAGGCGTGATCATGACACAACGCATCCTTGAAATTATTGGCCAATGGATAGAGATACACCTCTTTGACGGAGACGCGGATGCTGTTTTCGCGGTCGTTGCGTGTGCGGCTCTGGGTCTCGCCTAGGCGCAGCCATATCTTTGCGATGTCCTTGCGCGTTGTGCCAAGCCCAGCGATCACAGAGTTCGACGCTTAGCCGTGTTCGGCCCCACTTTGGGTTTTCACCCAGCAATCCGCGGATCAAGGCGATGTCTTCGGATCTCAACTCCCGTCCTTGCATAACTAAAATATCTGACATAGGACGCAATATACACCATTGCTGAAATCGAGTTCGAATAAAAATACAAAAACGATTTTTGTGCTGGACTTTGCTACAATGACAATGATATAATATAAATATTGTTGTATTGTTGGGGAAGTTTATACCCCGTGAACGGCTACCTTAATGGTTATAAAATTTGTCGGCTGTTAATGCTGTAAGGAGATGAAAAAATGAGAAGAACACTGATTGGAATGGCAACAATAGTTATCACAGTGGGTGCGATGGCGGTGGAGGTCAGCCAGGTGCTGGTTCGGCAGCGTTGGCCGTGGAGTCGGCTGGTGGATATCGACTACGTTTTGTCCGACGTGACACAGAGCGTGGACATCGAGGTCTCTGGGCACAACGGCGTGAATCCGGTCGACTTGCCGGAACACTCTCTGTCCGGCGACCTGTCCGGCGTGCAAAACGATGGCACGCACCGCATTGTTTGGGATCCGACGATGAGCGGCTGCACGAACCAGGGGGTACTGGCTAAATTCAGCGTCACGCTTACGCCCGTTACCTCGCCGGTCTATATGATCGTTGATTTGACCAATCTGGTGGCAGGTGGCACCGCACATGTCGAGTACGTGTACGAGGCGGATTTGACAAACGGCCTGCTAGGCGCGTGGGAGAGGAGATTTGTAACGAATGGCTCGGAAGTTGTTGAGTCCGTCGTTTGGACCGGGGTGACAACCAACGACATCTATAAGACAGACAAGCTCGCCTTGCGGCGTGTCTCGTCGGGGGTGTTCGGCATGGGAGATTCGCTTGTCCCGACTAGGATAAACAAGAACTTTTACGCGGGAGTGTTCGAGGTCACGCAGGCACAGTGGTTGAACATAAAAGGGGGGGCAAACCCCTCGTTCTACAAAAGTGCGGCGGGGTGGGAGTTTCGCCCGGTAGAACAGGTAAGCTACCACGCCATCAGGGGCGCGACACCGGATATTAACTGGCCCGACACGGGAGACATGGTGGCGTCATCGAGTTTTATGTGGAGTTTGCGGGACAGGACCGGCATAAAGAGCTTTGATCTTCCAACGGCGACGCAGTGGGAATACATGTGTCGTGCAGGGACGAGTTCCTACTGGAACGACGGCGTGTCAACAGGGGAAACCAGCCAGACCAACATCCTGAATGATCTGGCGTGGTGGACTGGCAACGGCAGCAATATGACACACACGGTTGGTTTGAAGGCGCCGAACGCATGGGGGCTGTTTGATATGCACGGCAACGTGTGGGAGTGGTGTCTGGACTGGTACACGTTGAATGCGGATCGCGTGCGGCGGGGCGGGCGCTTTGACGAATCGGCGAAAGACTCTCGTTGTGCGTTCCAAAAAAATCATTCGCCGTCTGCTAGCCAGCAGGGTCTCGGCTTCCGGTTGGTGCGGACATTGCCGTAAGGGATACCGGTTTTTAAAAGTACGGCGAATGCCCTCAAGCAGAAAGGATAACTGAAACTGGCTGAAACTGGGGTCTGACCCGAATGGCACGAAGTTAAGGCGTAACCTGCTGTTTAATGCGACTTATGCGGAATAACTCCGGTTGCCTGAAGTGTCACGAGTTCTTCAGATATCGCACACATTTTTTGTTGCAATTCTGCTATCAGTGTATATACTGATAATAGTTAAGTTTGTCAACTGCTCACGGAGGTTTTTATGAAGAATTCACTCTTATCATTAAATAGAGGAAAGATCGAAAAGCACATTTGCGGACGCTTCATTATCGGAGTTATCCATGGTCTTTGCTCCATTTATCCCGCAGGATTGCATCCAGGTGCAAGGTTGTGGCGAAAAGGGAAGACTACGCTGTTACACCCCTTTGGTTACGTTTTGGGCGTTCTTGTCCCAGTCATTCAATCCCATGGCTTCTTGCAGAGAAGCGGTTAGAAAAATTCAGGCGGCTTCTGTACAGAATAAAAAAACAAAGAAATTTCATCAGATACCAGCGGCTATAGTCAGGCTAGACATCGATTGTCCTGTGCTGTAGTAGAAACCGTTCATTGGCATCTTGTCGACAAGCTAAAAGAACACATTAATGCTTCGGAGTTCTGGCATAACCGTTCTGTGAAAATTGTTGATGGGACCAGCGCGTCTATGCCGGATACGCCTGAAAACCAAGCCATCTATCCTCAGCCTTCCGAACAGAAGCCAGGATGCGGATTCCCCAGCATGAAAATTGTCGGGATTTTCTCATTAGAAACTGGCGGCTGGGATGTTTTTGCAAAAGGCAATCTACATGACAGTGAGAGAACCTTGTTTTGAAGCTTGTTTGAAAATTTAGTTCCCAGCGATATATGTGTCGGTGACAGAGGGTTTTGCTCCTATGCAGACATGCATTTGCTGAAAGCGCAAGGTGTCAACACCGTCTTCAGGCTTGGGGCATGCCGGTCCAGCGACTTCCGCAAAGGAAAACACCTCGGAAAATATGACCACCTAGTTGAATGGAAAAGGCCTCCTGTACGTCCAAAATGGATCAGTGTGGATATATGGGAGCGCATCCCGAAAACAATGACTCTACGGGAAGTTAAAATCAATACAACCGAATTATTGACGCGATGTTGAAATGCATCGCTGCCGATATCGTTCCTTATAAAACGGTTAATAATTGTGTAAAAAATAGTGTTGGCAGATGATTGTGCTTTGTCCTATACTTGCCCGCAGTTTGTAGGATGGTAGCTACAAATATACAGGGCTGTAACTTCGCGAATCATCCTTCAAAAAAATCACCGAGCAAAGCGAGGTTACCCTTGAATTAATTCTAGAATTAATTTAAGATTGTAATCCCAATCCCCACTGTCTGAATTGCAGATTGCTAGGGTTATTTATACCCTGTGAACGGTTACGAAAAGGAAAGGTTAAATCATATGAAAAACTTAGTTTTTGCGTGCGCGTGCGCTTACGCAGTGGTAACTTTTGCCGATGAAAACCAGTACGGTGCGGTCCGGTTCGATTGCGCCGTCACGATCGACGGGGTAGCGGTTTCCGCGAACACCGCGGTCTACGCTGAAAGCTGGCCGACGCAGATGTGCGTAAGGCCGGAGATCGGGTCCGGCGAAACGTTCTTCCGCTTCGAATCCGATGCGGTCGAGGGCGTCCAAAACTGTCCGACCTACTTTTACACGCAGATGGATGGAGCCTTCTACGTGGTGCCGCCGGCGTTTTCGGATACGGTGAGGGATTTCCGCGGTGTTCTCGCGAGCCGCGTCATCTGGGTCGATGCCGAAAACGGCAGCGATATCGACGGCGCGGGCACGGAGGCGAGCCCTGCCCTTTACCCTTAATTTATAACTGGACAATATCATGTATCCTCCAGCAACGCAAATCCCATACACATAAACTGAAACTCAGTATATCCCTGC
>JBAYXX010000067.1:0-24139 GCA_041673345.1 Kiritimatiellia bacterium | reverse complement strand
GGCAGTCCGCAGAGATGCGAAAGTCAACCGCATGACATTTCCCGCATGTATCCATGCGAATCAATAACAGCCAGAGTACAATCAGGTATGCCGTGGATCAAAGTTAAGTCAAAATTAGAACTGCTGGCCATCAAGCGGCAACGTCTCAATAATTCAGCGATGAGTTTTGGCTTGAGAAGTGCGACAGAAACCGCTATACTGAGAGACTTTATTTCACATGCAGTGACTTTATTTATAATCTTACTGCGAATATACTAAAACTATCGTTTGGAGTTTACCATGATTGTCACCACAAAAGAGCTCTTCCAGCAAGCCTATGGCAAATACGCGATTGGCGCGTACAACATCAATAACCTTGAGCAGACCATGGGCCTGTTTCAAGGCAACGTGCAGAGCAAAGCCCCGTTTATTGTGCAGCTCTCCAAAGGCGCGCGCTCCTATACACATAAAAGAATGCTTGAAACATTGATGCAAACCGCTGACGAGATCTTCCCCGAAGCGGTTTTCGCGGTCCATCTGGATCATGGCGACGAAGAGACCTGCATGGACTGTATTGAATCCGGTGTTTACAGCTCAGTTATGATCGACGCCTCTCACTTTGATCTGGAGGAGAACATCGCGATCACCAAACGTGTGGTGGACGCGGCCCACGCCAAAGGCTTGGTGGTCGAGGCTGAGCTTGGCCTTCTGAAAGGGATTGAAGAGGACATTGAGGCAGCCGACCATGTTTACACCAAGCCCTCCGAAGCGGAGTACTTCGTTAAAAAAACCGGCGTTGATTCGCTGGCTTGCGCCATTGGAACATCACACGGGGCCTTCAAATTCTCTGGCGATCAGAAGTTGCGCTTCGATATCCTCGCGGATATCCAGAAGCTGCTGCCAGGCTTCCCGCTGGTGATGCACGGGTCATCTTCAGTGCCTCAGGACGAGGTTGCGCGCATCAACGCAGCCGGCGGCGCAATCAAAGGCGCCAGCGGCGTTGACGCCAGCCAGTTCCTGGGCGCCTCCAAACTGGGCGTGACCAAGATTAACATCGACACCGATGGCCGTCTGGTCTGGTGCCGTGTTCACCGTGAGTACTTCCGTGATGAGCCTGAGCAGTTCGATCTGCGCGGCCCAGGCAAGATCTTCATGAAAGAGTACGCGAATTTCATTGCCGCCAAAAACGTCCTGCTGGGATCAGCCGGACAGCTCGACAACGTGCGTGCCGCTTTAAAGAGGTAAAAATTTCACAGACGCATCTGCCATCCGGCAGATGCGTCTGTTGTTTTCATGGCGTCTGAGGGCGCCTTGTTGTATTTAATAAGGAGAATAAAATGTCGAACAAAGTCATGCTTGACGGCAACCAGGCCGCGGCAAAAATAGCATACGCCTGCAGTGAAATAGCGGCGATCTATCCGATCACACCCTCTTCCACAATGGGTGAGTGGAATGATGAGTGGGCCGCCATGGGTAAAACAAACATCTGGGGCACCGTCCCGCATGTAATGGCCCTGCAATCAGAAGGCGGCGCCGCAGGCGCGGCACACGGAGCACTCACCACCGGCGCTCTGACCACCACGTTCACAGCCTCACAGGGGCTGCTGCTGATGATCCCTAACATGTATAAGATCGCGGGTGAGCTGATCCCCACGGTTTTCCACGTCAGCGCACGCTCGCTGGCCTGCCAGGGCCTCTCAATCTTTGGCGACCACAGTGATGTGATGGCCTGCCGCCAAACAGGCTTTGCCATGCTGGCCTCCAACAGCGTACAGGAGGTGATGGACCTGGCCTTGATCGCGCATGCCGCGACGCTTGAAAGCCGCATCCCGTTCGTACACTTTTTCGATGGTTTCCGCACATCCCATGAAGTTCAGAAAATCGACGATGTCAGCGACGCGACCATTCAGGCGATGATCGATGATGATCTGGTTGCAGCGCACCGCGCCCGTGGCCTGAGCCCTGAAAACCCCTCGCTGCGCGGCACCGCCCAGAACCCGGATGTTTACTTCCAAGGGCGCGAGACCGTCAATAAATACTATGACGCAACCCCCGCCATTGTTCAGAAACACATGGACAAGTTCGCTGATTTGACCGGACGCAAATACAATCTATTTGACTATGTGGGCGCCCCGGATGCCGAGCATGTGCTCGTAATTATGGGCTCAGGCGCGGAGACCGCCCATGAGACCGCTGAGGAGCTGGCCAAGAGCGGCAAAAAATTGGGTATTGTCAAAGTGCGGCTCTATCGCCCATTTGACAAAGAGGCCTTTGCCAGAGCGCTGCCCAAAAACATCAAGACCATTACAGTTCTGGACCGCACAAAAGAGCCTGGCTCAGTTGGTGAACCGCTTTACAACGATATCCGCACCGCGATTGGCGAGGTCATGCAGGAGAAGACCGTCGATATTGGCCGCTGGATTCCGACCTATGGCGGGCGTTATGGACTAGGTTCCAAAGAGTTCACACCAGCGGATGTCAAATCCGTGTTTGACAATGCCGCCGCTGAGAAGCCGAAGAACAACTTCACTGTCAACATTGTTGACGATGTCACCCATCTCAATCTGAACCGGCCAACGGATTTCACCCTGCCGGATGAAGGACGTAAAGAGTGCATGTTCTATGGACTGGGCTCCGACGGAACAGTGGGCGCTAACAAAAATTCGATTAAGATTATCGGCACCGACACCGACAACTTCGCCCAGGGCTACTTTGTCTATGACTCAAAGAAAGCTGGCGCGATCACGGTCTCGCATCTGCGCTTTGGGCCGAACCTGATCCGCAGCCCCTATCTCTGCACCAAAACGGATTTTGTTGCCTGTCACCAATTCTCTTTCCTTGAGAAATACGACATGCTGAGCAACATCAAGCCAGGCGGCACCTTCCTGCTGGCAACACCGTTCGATGCTGATCAGCTCTGGGACAATGTTCCAGATGAGGTCGCGCAGCAGATAATCAGTAAAAAGCTCAAGCTTTACGCAGTCAACACCCACAAGCTTGACATGGAGCTGAAGTTGGGCGGACGCATCAATACCGTGATGCAGGCGGCCTTCTTCAAAATTTCCGGCATCCTGCCTGAGGACGAAGCCATTGCCTCACTCAAAGCAGCCGCCAATAAGAGTTACGGCAGCAAAGGCGAGGCCGTTGTCCAGATGAACTGGAATGCCATTGATGCCGCCGCTGCCGCCGTGGTTGAAGTCAAATACCCAGATGCCCCGGCTGGTAAAACCAAGAAGCCCGCGGTCGTCTCCGATGCGGCACCTGAGTTTGTCAGAACCGTGACAGCGGAGATCATGGCCCAACGTGGCGATGATCTGCCAGTCTCGGCCATTCCAGATGACGGCACCTGGCCCACGGCAACCACCCAGTGGGAAAAACGCAATATCGCGCTCTCTATCCCAGCCTGGGATCCGGATACCTGTATCCAGTGCATGCAGTGCTCGCTGGTCTGCCCGCACGCCTCCATCCGCGGTAAGGTCTACGATCCTGCCGAGCTGGAGAATGCGCCTGAGACATTCAAATCCGCTGATGCCAAAGGCTTGATGGCCAAGGCCTATCCTGGCTATAAATACACGATTCAGTGCGCACCGGAAGATTGCACTGGTTGCGGTCTGTGCGTTGAGCGCTGCCCGGCCAAGAACAAAACCGACCCCACCAGAAAAGCGATCAACATGACGCATCAGATCCCTCTGCGCGCCACTGAAGTGAAGAACTGGAATTTCTTCCTGAATCTGCCTGAGGCCGACATCAGCAAGATCAATCCGAACTCGATTCAGGGCAGTCAGCTCAAGCGCCCCCTGTTTGAGTTCTCCGGTGCCTGCGCCGGTTGCGGGGAGACACCCTACATCAAGCTGCTAACCCAGCTCGTGGGTGACCGTCTGCTGGTTGCCAATGCCACTGGTTGCTCCTCCATCTATGGCGGCAACCTGCCCACCACCCCGTATTGCACACGCGCAGACGGACGTGGGCCGGCTTGGTCGAACTCGCTGTTCGAAGATAATGCGGAGTTCGGCATGGGCATGCGCCTGACCGCTGACAAGCTGAAGGAGTACGCCTTTGAGATGCTGACCAAAATCACAGCCACTGAACAGGCACCGGAAGATCTGAAATCCATTGCCACCAAGATTCTGGCAGTTGATCAGCACTCCTCCGAGGGCATTGAAGAGGTTCGTGCGCTGGTGGCGGAGCTTAAGGCAGCAATCACCAAACCAGCCTGTGACTCTGAAAGATGCGAGGCAGGGGCTAAAACCCTGAAGAACCTACTCTCAGTCGCTGATCACATCATCGACAAATCCGTGTGGGTCATTGGTGGTGACGGCTGGGCCTACGATATTGGATACGGCGGACTTGATCATGTTCTAGCCTCAGGCCGCAATATCAAGGTGCTGATCCTTGACACCGAGGTCTACTCCAACACTGGCGGACAGGCATCAAAGTCAACCCCGATGGGCGCTGTCGCGAAATTCGCCGCCTCCGGCAAACCGCAGATGAAGAAAAACCTGGGTGTCATCTCGATGACATACAAGGACATCTATGTTGCGCAGATCAGTGTAGGAGCCAACCCGGCTGCGGCAGTCAAGGCTTTTGTCGAAGCTGAAGCCTATGATGGGCCAGCGGTGATCATCGCCTACTCGCATTGTATTGCCCATGGCATCGACATGGCTAAAGGCCTGGAACAGCAGAGAATTGCCGTTAACAGCGGCCATTTCCCGCTTTACCGCTACAATCCGGAACTCGCGGCCCAGGGCAAAAACCCACTGCAGCTCGACAGCAAAGAGCCGTCAATCTCATTTGCGGAAACCGCTGACACAGAGAACCGCTTCAAGCAGTTGATGAAGCTCAACCCCCTAGCGGAAGAGATGCTCAAAGACGCTGAGCAAAAGTTCAGAGATAACTACGCCGAGCTCAAAGTAATGGCAGCCTCGCCTCAAACATGAGGCAGCTTAATCATAAAAAGGCTCCGGAGGGAACTTCGGAGCTTTTTTTGGTGTAGTCCCCGCTACTTCTGACACTGCGGGCAGATATGTGTGCCGCGTTGCCCGACGATCAAACGCTGGATGGTCCTGCCGCAGGCAGGGCAAGGCTCGCCATCGCGGCGGAAGACCTTGAGCTGATCCGCATTGCGCCCGCGATGGCCGGCCACGCTGTAGAAATTGCTCTCACCTGTTCCCAGTGTGGTGCCGCTGTTTCTGATTCCGCGTCGCAGAACAGTGCGGATTGCACTGTGCAACCCATCCGCCTCTTCTTTTGTGATGGTGCGCGAGTTACGCTCTGGGTGAATGCGGGCTTGCCACAGAGCCTCATCCACATAAATGTTGCCCAAGCCCGCGATAAAACTCTGATCAAGCAGTAGCGGCTTGATAGCGCGCGATTTCCGGCCCAGCGCACCCTGCAACCAATCTTTCGAAAACTCCTTCTCCAGAGGCTCTGGACCCAGAGCCGCCACGTTAGGAGGCAGCTCTTTGGACATTGTTATCCGCCCGAATTTACGCGTGTCATTGAAAACCAGCTGCCTCTCATCGCTCAGCCTAAAAACAACATGGTCGTGTTTGCCGGTCTGAAAACCTTCGGGATGAATCTGAAGCTTGCCGGTCATCCGCAGATGAATATAGATCGAGTTTTCATCACAGAGTTGGATGATAATGTATTTACCCCGCCGTTGGACGAACTTAATGGTTTTTCCTTTGAGGGATTTTATAAAAGCCTCTGGGGTAGAGCCGCTAATCGTGCGCGGCCAGTTGACGGCCGCCGCTCGAATGCTGCAACCGCAAATTCCGCTCTTGGTCAGATCTCTGACAACGGTCTCGACTTCAGGTAGTTCAGGCATAGAGGGTAGGGGCTAAGGGGTTAAGGTTGTCATGGCGCGATGCGGATGTCGGGCGCTACTTCCGCGTCAGGGTTCCAATACAAACTTTTCGCATAAATTTACCGGCCAATGACAGGCGAGACGCTATTCACACCACGATCAAGATCACTTCTCCAGTGCAAGGAGCTTCTTTATTCCACAGATATCGCCGAAGTGCTCTTCATACCACGGAACAAGTTGCAGATCGTGTTGCCGGCGAAATGCGAGCAACGTCTTCGAATCGGCCTCTGACTTGTTAACAACCGCTTTGTAAATGAGCGACGCGTGCGTGTTCGTGAACTTAATTTTATCGATACGATCAAGCTCCGCTTCAGAGAGATCCGTCCGCGCAAGTGCCTTATCCAGACACGCCTGCGCGTTCATGAAATCCTCTGCCTTGTAGTATTTACCAAGATTCCAGAAAAGTCCCCTGATAAAATTAAAATATTTTCCCTTTTCAGTCAGCAGTTCTACATCCAATGCGAGGCGTTTCTCCCACACCTCTTCGCGCCAGTAACGAAAATAGCCCTTCACGTCTTCCGCCGCCGGACCGAACGCCTGCATGTAATGGTTTTCCCAATACTCAAAGTCCTTCGATGGATCCGTCATCGCCTTGTGGATCACGTAATCCGAAAACCATCCAGCATAGCAGAACTGCTTTGGTGTAGAGCCATCGTAATCGAACCCGATGCACCCGTTCTTGTAAATGAGCTGCCAGATCTCGAAAAAGTATTTTTCATACCCGACCGGCAGATACGCCGGGGTGTAATAGCACCGCCGATTCGGCCGGTAGAAAAACTCGTTCAAACCTGCCTGCTTCCAGCCATTAATGTATTTCGCAATCGCCTCATGCGAGAAAATTGTCGGAACAAGCCCCACGATGATATCTTTATCGAGCTTTTCGCGGCGCGGTGGCTGTTCTGTAGCATTGTAGCCGTACATGACCACCTTCACGTCCGGGCGGACCTTCCTCGCTTTCACGAGAATACGATTCGCGAAATTAACGTAACGATCCGCATACCAGTTGGGCCACCAGTCCTGCGCGTCGGCAGGCTTGGGCTCGTCGAGCGCCTTGCACTTTTCACAAAAGCAGATGTAGTGCCCGTATGAGTCGTTCTCACAGGCGTTGAGATAGCTCCCTGCACCCGCCGCTTTCCAGTCCGCGACAATTTGATCGACGAGATCCTCCGACGAAACGCACATCGAAATGTGATCAATCGCACGGCGTTCGTCCTTGTTGAGGGCGGTCGCGACGGTGCGGTTCGTCACATCATCTGAACAGCCGGCAGGCAGACGCTTCCCGTCTTCGCGCATAGCAAAGAAATCAATGCGGGTTTTCGCATAACGTTCCCAGTATTTAGTGAAGGCATGGCCGTAATTAGGACGGTCATATCCACCGTCCCGCAGGCGCATGCGCCAAGTGAGCCCCGTTCCCTTTCCACGCATGTTACGGATGCGGAGTTCCGGAGCCCAGGAACCCTTCGTCGCCGTAACGACAATCAGATTCTGCGTACGGAAAGCAATATTCGTATCAAAGGCCCAACGAACACCAAGTCCGTCCTCAAGAAAACTGAAAACCGCCATCTTCGTACGCGCACCGTAGAAATACGCGGCGTTGGTAGTGACCTCCCAACAGCCTTCTTCGGGCCTCAGGCCTTTCCGCGGATTAAAGTCAGCGGGAAGTCCTGGCGGCACTCTTCCAACGTACCAAGGATAAACGTCAGGCTTCAAATCTTTCTCTTTCACGATCGGTACATCTTTACCCGTAATATAAGCGAAATGAACTTTCAATTCAGCAGCAGCGGCCGGTTCCGTAATAGATACAATTACCGAATTTTCGGCAGCGATTTTAACGGCTCCCACCGGAATTTTAGACTCGATCTTTTCAACCGCTTTAACCGACGTTAACAAGACATTGGCTAATACAAAACCTGCTGCCAAAGCGACAAATTGTTTTTTCATCTTTTACTTTTTATTTCAGCGAAGAATTATGGAGAAACCTGCCGGCTTCAATTCACGCCAGTGAGCCGTACCGGTTTCGGCATACGTCGTATCTTCTCCGTAAACCGTACCGGGAGCGACGCTAGCATTACTTTTGAGTGCTTCAACTGTAGAGGCATTCCGATACCATACCGCGATACGTCCGCCGCCGCCCATGCCGATATTATTCGTGTCAGTTACGACGGTTCCCATACCGCCCTTCGCCGTCATCGTTCCCGTCGTTCCGTAGAGATCGCGTGTTACGAGATAAATCGACCCGCCGGATCCGCCGGTACTGTATTTGCAGTAAAACCGCTGATTGGAATCAGCACTGATCGTTCCGTTCAGTGTCATATTGCGATTAGCTTGAATGAAAACAACGCCGCCGCCCTGATACCCGAAATACTTTGCCGCCGTATAACCGCCCGACCCCGCATCCAGCGGATGATATGCGTCACCGTAAACAGCTTTGATTTTACTGAGAGAGGCTGAATTGTACGCGCCGCCCTTACCTCCGTAACTCGCACCCCAGTAACCGCCGCCGACTCCGGGACCGCCGCCGTCCGAAGCTCCACGTTTTGGCCCCCATCCCTTCTGGTTCGCGTTGATTTCTGATCCTGCGTCCATCACAAGATCCTTCACATAAAATGCGACGATCGCACCGTTCGTTTCCTGGCAGTAGGGATAACAGACGCTGTTTGTCTCCATCTGCCACATGCCATTGATCCGTACCACAGCACCGTAAGTGTCGAGCACGTTCGTGGGCGCAGCATAAACTACAAGCGCTCCGCCATCGCGCTTGTAGGCATGCGTGGGATCAACGGACTTCTCTATGAGATCCCCGCCCACCATGAGTGTTCCGCCATCATTCAATTCAAGCCGTGCGCCCTCGAGCGTCAAATTGCCGTCGACAATAACCGTCGCATTCGAAAAGAACAGACCGTTTTCCTCGCGGGCGAACTGACCTTCACCTGTAGCCGTGAAATTTCCTGCCACGTTAAACCTGAAACCCGGTTCAGTGAAGCGGAGACATGTTTTGTCGAGCGTAAGATCTGAATCAAAAGAGAGTTCAGATAACGCCTTAGGGCTATGCCACACGCCGACAAACGGGAGTCCCGCAGAGCGGTAATATTCTGAAAACAGAAACTGGTTATCAGGGAACCAGAGCGTCCCGGATTCGCAGATCCACTCCTGCTTATAACCGTAAATATCATGATATCCCGACACCGAATCGAAATCGTTTCCAATGCCGCCACGCGCTTCAAACCGAACCGAGCATGTCGCAGTCACATTCGACTGCGCCTCGGGATTGTAATGGACAGCGATTCGCCCGCCGGAGCCCCCTTTTTTATCCGTATCCTTTGAAGGTGTTCTTCCATTCGCCCAGATATTCCCTGTTCCCGAAATCGTGCGGCAGGTAATGTAAATGCCGCCGCCCGAACCACCGCTGGTTCCCTTCGCTGTGATTTCTCCGTCATTCATGATGAGGTCTTCTTCCAAATCAATCCGGATTGCTCCGCCACCATAAGCGAGATTAGCGCCGCCGGCTGAACCCGGATCAAGCGGTTCTTCAACAGACCCGTAAGGATGCGGCACAACAAGCGTAGGAGTAGGAGAAATGTATGACTGATTTCCGCCGTAGGCACCGCACATGTAGTTAATACCCGACACTGGTGTTCCCGCCCAACCGGGACCGTTACTTCGTGTCCACCCGGCACCGTCCGCACTGATTGTTCCGCCCATGCTCATAGTTTTACCGACAATCCAGACACGATTGGAGGTCTCACCCTCTGAAAAGGAACCTGTACACTTGATGCCGCACAGCTTGGAGAAAACGATATTGGTCGCGTAAACACAGGTATCCCATTTCGATACATTAAGAGAGAGTTCACGGATGTTAGTATTGGTCAAAATGAGAACGGCGAGTTTCGGTGTCGAATTCGTAACGTGAATGGTCGTCTTGAGGCGGTTCGTACAGATCACCGTATCACCGTCCGCCGGGACTCTTCCTCCGTCCCAGTTCTCAGCATCATTCCAGTATCCCTCTGCCAAGCCCCACTTCCATGCGACCTGTTCACACTGAACCGACAAATTTACCGCTGTAATTGCCAATAATATAACAAAACCCTTTTTCATTTGCATCCTCCTTGTTGTTTTAATAAACACTAGCATCCCATAGGGATGCAGATGTTTAGGTTTTTAGGCTGTAGGCGTTTAGGACTCCTAATCACAATTGTAATCGTAATCGTAATCAAACAATGGCTGCCTGTGGCTAGCCGAAAGAGATAAGGATTATGATTAAGATTGGAATTAGGATTAGGATATCCATGTTTGTCTTGCTCTTCGGTAAGTGCCTAAATCCGCACACTGGGCGCAGAGTGGAGAGTGCGAATTCTTTAACTCGAACATCGTCGCACAGCATCGTCGGCCAACATCGGGTGTAGTAGCCGTTCTATGAGCGGCATGTGTCGTTCATCAGGCGTCGTCCCGCAACCCGGCTTCGTCCGCTAGCGGGGCTACGCCGTGGCATGGCGGAACTATGCCTGACAGAGCGATATACTACACGAACTTCTGTGTCGCTCATAGAGCGACTACTACACGAACTTCTGTGTCGCTCATAGAGCGACTACTACACGAACTTCTATAAACGTTCGATAGACAACTTTTTGGAAAGAACAATTACTTGTTTTTTCTAGTCGCTATGCCATCTGTGATCGCATTGTTGCTACGGCTTTTTTCCAAGCTTCCTCAACATTCTCCTTTGGCCATCCACACTCGCATGAGATGCCGCCAGTGTAGTTAATGTCTTTGAGCGCCTTAAAGTAACCGCTAAGGTCTTCACCCTTAGTCCCGGGCGCCTTACGTCCTTCAAGCTCGGCTATATGACAATGGAAAATACGATTGCCAGCCTTGCGTATCGCGTCGGGACCTTCATCCTCACGCAGCATGTGGTAAAAATCCGCCAGCAACTGGATGCGCGGATGCCCAATGGTGTCGACGTATGCGATGCCCTCTGACACGAAATTGAGCAGGTTAGTCTCGCTTTTGTTCAGAGGCTCCAACACAATGGTCAGCTTGAAGTCCTTGATACGCTCACCAAGCCTCTGGCAAAACACAATGAATTGATCTTTAGCCCTTCCGTCATTGAAACCATCCGGGATTTTCCGTGCGGTGCCGCTGCCAAGAACAATGTACGGGATGCCGATAGCTTCCGCGCGGCGGCATGCCGTGAACGCATACTCCAACGCTTCATCGTGTGTAGTATCAGCTCCGGTCAGCCGGAACTTACCCGGAATAAAGCTGTTGCAAGAGCGTATAGGCAGTGCGCACGCTTTGAGCTTTTCAATCTGCGGCGCGAACTCCGAATCGGAAGTTTCCGGTTTAAGGAGGCCTGCCACTCCGCTCTCAATGAACTCGAACCCGGCCTCTTTCAATTTTTCCGCTTGGTTTGGAGATGAACATATGCCGAGCTTAATCTTGCTGCAACAGGCTGTTTGCGCCAGCGTGATACCTGTGCTGCCGGCGAAGGTGGCGGCGGTTATGGTTTTCATAAAATTTCTACGATTTGTTTTCATGGCGGGTCTCTTTCTGTTTGATGATTTGTAATCAAGATGCTGTCAGGGTGTGAGGTCGGCAAAACCGTACCCGTGACAGCCTCTTTTTTTGTTTTAATTTCAATAGCCTTTAAAGGCCTTACCGCCTACCATGACTTGGCGGGTTGCTTTATCGAAGGTGGCGCGCATGCCCTCGCGCATAGAGGCATTGGACATGATCAGGGCCACGGCGTGGCTATAGCCGGCTTCGACTGGAGCATTGGGCTGTTTGCGCGAACGGACGCACTCCATCCAGTTGCGCATGTGATTGATCTCCAGACTGCCGGCGCCAGTGTCCGCGGCGGTGGAGACGGCTTCTGAATCAGAGAGCTCGGTGGTTTCAAACTTGACTCTCTCAACGCCCTCGTTAGAGACAGTGCCCTTGATCAGGTCGATGGTGCCAATCGTGGAGTGGTATTTCTCAACATTGCCGCGCGCGGAGTTGTGTTGCCGGGAACTAAAGACCACTTGGAAACCCTTATCCTTATCGTTTTCAGGACCATACTCGAAGATGGTGGTGAAAGTGTCAGCGCTCTGACGCCCGTCTTTCCAGGCATATATACCGCCGCCTGCCATGGCCCAGCGCGGGTAAGCTAAGCCCGTGAACCATGCGACGGTGTCGATCTGGTGGCACATCCATTGACCGGGTATACCTGATGAATAGGGCCAGAACAAGCGGAACTCCAGATATTTGCGCGGATCGAACTTTGCCTGTGGCCGGTCGAGCAGCCACTTCTTCCAATCTGTATCGGCTTCCTTGAGCGTGGAAGGCAGGTCGCCACGACGCCAGCGCTGGGGCTGGTTGACATTCCAGCAAAGGTCCACATAAGTTATATCACCGAACTTACCGGAGCGGATGTATTCGTTCGCGATATGGTAGGCTTTGCCACTGCGGCGCTGTGAGCCAACCTGTACGACTGCCCCGCCACGGTTATCAGCCTTGCGGGCCTCATTGACCGCGTCAAGAACGGCGTTGGCTGCACTCATATCTTCGGCCAAAGGCTTCTCTGTGTAGGAGTCCTTACCCGCCCTAACAGCATGCACGGTGTGCATGGCGTGCTGAAAGTCAGCGGTGGAGATGATTACAGCATCGACATTCCTGGCCTTTTCGTAAAGCGCCTCGTCGCTTTTGTATAGGTCGATATTGTGCCCGATTTTGTTCTCAATGAGAGCCTTACCCTCTTCGCGGCGTACGCTCCAGAGATCGGCCAAGGCGACTATGTCGAAGTTGAGTTCGTCCTTGCACTTGATGAAGGACGGCAGCAGGGCGCCTTTAAAGCGGTCGGAAAAGCCGACACAGGCAACATTGATGCGGCTGTTGGCCCCCACCACATTCTGTGAGGGCGCTTGCTGGGCCGCAAGTATGCCGGGCAAGGCGGATACTGAAGCGCCCGCCGATGCCAACTTTGCAAAATTACGGCGGGTCAGTTTTATGGTTTGACTCGATTTCATTTCTTTCCTTTTTTTGTTTATGGCAAGTTCCTGAAAAGGCGGAAGCCGATATCGTAACCCTTATGCGATGGGTAGCTGCTGCTGCGGGCTGCTGAACGACATTTCGCCGCAGTTTCGATAAAGCAACCGCCCCGCCTTATGCGGTTTGATCCTGTATCAATCCCCCGCGGATCTGCCGCCTTCGCAGTCCCGAGATCTGCTTCGTACCAATCCAAGCACCACTCATGCACATTGCCGTGCATGTCATAAAGGCCCCACGTATTCGGCGGGTACGACCCCACCGCCGCCGTGGCAAACGCCGTGCTGCAGCCGTTCAGAGGCAAATCCGCGCCGTTGTTGATCTTGCCGCCATTCCAAATGTACCGCCCCAGCACATCCAGCCGTGCGTCAGAGTTGTTATTCGTGATGTTCACCGTCCCGTCGTTCAGCGCCCCGATCTCACCCGCCCGGCAGGCATACTCCCACTGCGCGTCGGTCGGTAAGTCAAACCCCGCCAGCCCGGTTTTAGCCTGCAGACGCCCCATAAAAGAAACTTCTCCAACTGCGTTAGTCTGCGGCCAGTTCGTAGTAAGCGGACTACCGTTGGCATCTTCTTCACTCCAGTTCTCGCGGACGTTGTAGTACGACACAGTCTCCACCGGACGGGTGAGATTGTAGTCCTGGTGTTTATACCTCGACGGCCACGACAGCTTGTCGCCCATCACTTGCTCCCACTGCCACTGCGTGACCTGGTAGACCCCCGCGTAAAACGCCTTGGTCAGCACAACATCATGACACACCTCGTTCGCAGTGTTGCGTCCGATCTCGTTGGGTTGCGCACCCATCTTGAAGCCTCCCGCGCCCGTCGGCGGGATCTTGCGCATCAAGATACGGGTGGTCTTGTACAGGTAGCTGGTCACCCCCTCCGGCACCGCCTCCGCACTAACGTAATAGTAGACCGGATATACGTTCGTGACCCAGCCGCTAACCACGTCCACCGCGCAATAGAGCGGCGGCGCGTCCACAGACCACGCGGTCACCTTCGCCTTGGCGACTTGGGTCAGGTTTTCGGGCCAGTCCACGCCCGCATTCCACACGATGTGCCGATCCGAACCGGGCTGGATCACCATTGAAACGTCACCTGTGAGAAGCTTCACCGCGCTGTCAGGGAGCGCGACCCCGTTGGTCTCGATTCCCAACGTTATGATCGCCGCCTCCTCACCAGTCAAATCGTACGTGATATCAACAATGCGCGACCTCTCGCGCTGCGCCATCGTCACGTTGGTCACCTCTGGCACGGCATACGCCACGCCCGCGATCACAAAAACCGTCATGGCTGCAAGTACCGCCCTGTTTGTCATTTGCTTCATATATCTATCCTTCCTTTTAAGCGTAATTTCACGCACTACGTTTGTTAAACAATCTAATGCAAAATTAGAACACATAATATACAAGGACGGAGGAAAGTCAAGCGCAAAGATTTGATTTCAGAGGTCAAAATACAACAATGCGGCACTAATCGGGAGCTATTTCCTTGAAGGGCAAAGAGATAAGTGCCTGCGGGAGTTCGATACTCACCACTCTTGACACGTCCTGGAAGTTTATCTAATTTCTCTGCTACCTCTGGATGGTTTTGACAGATCTCCGCCCATTCCCTACGGGCCTGGGTCAAAAAGCTCTCTTCTTCAAGCTCATCAGGGTGCCTGCTGAGTTTTGCAAATAGTCCAGCCGCTGTGGGTTCTTCATCAATATCAAATATTTTTGAATCCTCTCCGATTGAGATGTGAATCATGAACATTTTGTTTGCAGCAATCTGCCGCACATTGTGCTGATCCTTGCCCTGTTCTGTTGGGAAGAAATTGAAGAGATAGAGATCATCAAACACCTTGGCTCCAATACGGTTGATCCGCCCCACTCGCTGAATAACCCTTGTCGGGTTCCAGGGTATGTCGTAGTTAATCACGAGACCGGCACGATTCAGGTTGAAACCTTCGGACATCTTATCTGTCGCCAAAAGAATTTTATACTGATTCTGTTGAAGAGCGGCATTGCAGGAACCGTCAAAGTTTCTAAGAACCGTTGCACTCCATTCTTTGCTCAATGAACGAATGGTGAGAACCTGATCAGGAAACTCCCGGTCCAGATAACCTTGCAGATGATCCACGGTATCGGCAAACTCAGTAAACACCAGAACCTTCCGTTGCGGTTCGGTCGGCAGATTAACCAACTCCGGGTGCCTGCCACTCAGCACCAAGCGTATTTCCGCTATAAGCTGACGGGCCTTGGGATCATCTTCAACCAGGTTAAGTGCTTCAACCTCTTTTTTCACCTTCTCAAACAGCCTGATATCCGAGCGTAGATCACTGAAGAACTGGTTGCGTCCAGCGTCATCAAAGTCCTCTGACACCCGGAAAATTTGTTGGTTTTTTTCGTGTGTTATCGCCGTTTAAAATCAAATCATCTTCATAATTTTGCAGCAAGTTGGAGACCTCCTCATCTGAAGCATCTTCCAGGTTCAGCAGTTTATCCATCAAAGCGCGGTCCAGCACAACTATCCCGCGCCCCAGCGGTTCGGGGGTGGCAAGCCTGCTGACGCTTTGGTGGGTGCGGATAAGGTTATTCAGGGTTTTTTCAAGAGCACCAAAAGAACTCTCAAAACGGCGTACCAGCAAACGCCGGATAAATTTATACATATTGCGTTGCTGGTTGTTTAGAGCGGTGACGGAGTTCTCACCGTCCTCACTAACTTCCGCATCCGGGTCCGGCGCATTGGCTAAATATGCACCAGGCTGATAAATTGCGCCGGTAAATGCGCTCTCTTCTTCGCTTAAGTTTGTTATCAGCACAGTTCTATTACGATTTTCGGCTTTTCAAACACATTATAATAAGCGCAAGCACGCAGTTCCCACCAATGTTCGCCTTGATCCTGACGCTTTCGTAATTCCGGCTCCCACTGCTTAAGATGTGCCATTACGGCGGGGTAGCGTGTCATGTCTGTGCCGATTTTCGTCAGAATGATCCAGCGGTCTTTGTTACGGATGTGCCATTTACGCACATCGTCACCTTTGGCAAGCGGTTTGATGATTTCGGCACTCTTTGGATCTGCGGCTATCAGTGCATACCGCTCGGTATCGCCGAGGATGAACGCCCTGTTAAATCCTGTCAATACACCACGGTAAATCTCGCCGTTGACATATTCGCCCAGCGTTTACCGGTTAGATGGGCAATCAGGCTTTCATCAACCATGTAGTTGACGATCTCACGCAGGGTGTAAAACGAGCCGGTGGCATTACGCGCCGCCACGTTGGTTTCAGAATTATCTTCAATGCTGTTGGGTCGAAGAGGTTGTCAGGTACAAGATGCTTCTGCTTCAGGAACCAAACAAACATCAGGCGAGTGATCAGACGGATAATGTGTTCATTGATCTCTCGATCATCGTCGTCTCGGTCGGTATGGTTCGGATACCTCACATTCATCTCATCCGAAAGCGCCCACTGATACCAGGCGAAGAGACGGTTGTAGAACTCCTTGGTCAGTTTTTCAACTGAGAACGCCTCTTTGAGTTTGTCGAATGTACCCCAGTCCAGCGCCATGCGGTCGCGGAAGGTCTTATTGCCGTCACCAGCCTGCACATGGAAGCTCAACCGTCTAGCAGTGCTCCAGATCAGCTTTGTTCCCTCGGCCCTGCCATAGACCAGACTCAACCGGAAAACTTAGAGTTCAAAAACCTGCAAAAAGCACTTTTATCAAAACCGCCGGTCAGTTCATCCATCACCTGTTTTCCTCGTATAAAACGCCTTGTCTTTTTTATAACGTAATTGTTTTGATTATCTAATAGTTTCAGGTTTACTTCAATGATTCTTTAATGTCTTTTCGGTTTTGCAGCAATCGTCAAACTTGCGCATGACAGGCCGAACGCAATATTTGGCCAGAATTTCACGGAGGCTGAGTCGCCCGCATTGCCGGGGTGTTCTGAGCTCAGACCAGTTGAGTCTCCGCCAATTGGCTGGGGGAGGGGTGGTGGGGCATGTTGCCGCATCTTCGCGTATGCTCTCGCGGCAACCGCAATCCCGATACAATTTGAATGGACGATTCGTTACGTCTTCGCGCGCGAGCACGAGACAAACAAGCTAGCGCGACCGCGTACCGCCCCCCCAATTGCCGGGGCTATGCGGAAGAACAAGGGCATGGTTCAGCCGAGAGCAGCTTTCAGACTCCCGACCTTTTGGCCGTCTGTGGTTTGACTTGTGGCTTGAGAAGCTGTTTGTGGCTTATTGTGGCTTGAGAAGGCCGACCAGGGATAGAAAACGAGTGTAAAGGAGTGGACATGTCCAGACATGCCCCAAAGGTCGAAGAGCCCAAAAAAACAAGAAAACCCCAATAAAACCTATGTTTTACGGGGCTTGCGAGTGGTGCCAGGAGAGGGACTCGAACCCTCACGTCTGTGAAGACGGCAGATTTTGAGTCTGCTGCGTATGCCATTTCGCCACCCTGGCAGGTAAGGCTGGAGCGGGTGAAGGGAATCGAACCCTCGTGGCCAGCTTGGAAGGCTGGGGCTCTACCATTGAGCTACACCCGCAAAGAAAAATTAGAGTACTATATTCTTATGGTTTTGGTCAAGCGACAAGAATAATATTTTTCTCTAAGCTAGAGGCTATTCGAAAAGATTTTCGAATAGCAGGCGGTTAGGCATTTAGGGTGTTAGGCTGTTAGAAATTCTTGAAGAAGTTGACAATCTTGTTAAATTCGCGCCCGAAATCATTGATGCCATTGAAAGTGATATGGATGAATATGCAAGAAAAAAAAGCGCCTTCGACTGGCCGATCGTAAGCTTCAAGAAGACCTAATGGGCGAACTTCCCGGGATGAACTCCTTGAGAAAGTACTCGCTTACAATTGCTGCCGAATTGTTCTGATGAAAAAGCGACGACAAGAAAATGATGCACAGGCAGTTTAAAACAAACCGATAATATTTTTAAGAGTGTGCTAATGCAACCTCTAGGGAGTGCTGTGCCTCTGTGAGAGATAAAAAATTAGTTGCGGCCATGCTGCGCTAGGTCCTCCGCGGTTTCAAAGCCGCAGCCAGCCACCAGTTGCCAGCTATTCCCCAGCGTCCGAGACGCGCAACTGCCCGCAGGCGGCATTCACATCCTTACCCCGGGATTTCCGCATCGTGACATTGAGACGGGCTTTATGCAGCGTGTCCAGAAACTCCAGACAGCGCCGTTCGTCGGGCTGACGGACGGAGTACCCCGCCACTGGGCTGAGTGGGATCAGGTTCACCTTGCAGTGGCAGTGCCGCAGCAGTTGGATCAGAGCCGCCGCGTGCTGGGGCTGATCATTAAATTTTTTGACCAGCGTGTACTCATAGGTAACAATTCGTCCGGTTTTCGCGGTGTAGGCATTGCACGCATCCAACAGCTCGCGGATCGGCCATTTTTTGTTGACCGGCATGATCTGCGAGCGCAATTCGTCGCTGGGCGCGTGCAGCGAGACCGAAAGCTCAAACTGCAATCCCTCTTCTCCCAGCTTTTCGATGCCAGGTACAACGCCGCAGGTGCTGATGGTGATGTGCCGCGCGCCGATATTGATGCCGCGCTGATCGTTGAGAATGCGCAGTGCCCGAATCACTTGATCGTAGTTGTCGAATGGCTCACCCATGCCCATCACAACAATATTACCGGGACGGGGCGTGCCAATGGCCTTGACGGGAACAAGATCTGGTTTTTCACGCATCAGTTGGCAGGCAGAGATCACTTGAGCCACGATTTCGCCTGCTTTCAGGTTGCGGCTGAGACCGTTCTGGCCACTGGCGCAGAAAGCGCAATGAAAGGCGCAGCCAGCTTGAGTGGAGATGCACTGGGTGACCCTGCCCTTGGACGGGATCAGAACTGTTTCAATCCGCTCGCCGTCGTCGCACTCCAGCAATAGCTTTTCAACGCGGTCGTCAGAGGTGTGGGTTCGCACGATTTTGAGAGGCTCAAGGGTGAAGTTTTCAGAGAGGGTCTGGCGTAGATCTTTGGAGAGTGTAGTGACCTCCTGCCATGACATAGCAAGGTTGCGGTGCAGGGCCACGGCAATCTGGTCGGCCCGGTAGGCGGGCACTCCCAGCACCTTGCAAATAGGCTTCCACTCTTCAGGTAGAATACCCCAAGCGGATTGTTTGTCTTTTTCGGTCATAATGGTTGAGAAGAGGCTTTTTAAGAGGGTTGGGCGATCACAGATGCGAATAAGACCCCCATGAGTGCCAGGATCAGAGAGACAGTCATTGCAAATTTACGGGTTTTCAGCCGCCGCCGCGCGGCAGGCGTGGATTTTTGTATTAAATCCCGGTAGTGGCTCCAGCAGGGACCGCTGTAAACAAAGACAGAAACAGGGTAGCCCTGCTTGTATAGCGTCCGCCGGATACCATAGTAGAGCGATGCGCCGCAGGCGAACAGCAGGGTGGAGATGATTTGCACTATTTGCGGGGCTGTCATTGCACTGGCGCCTTGATCCCTTGGCGTGGCGCCAGAAGAGGATCCCGCGCGCGGGGACGGTTGTCAGGCGCAAACTCTTTGGCAACCGGTGTTTCAGCATGACTCTCAAACGAGCGCTCAATCACGGGCTTTTCGTCAAGTTGCTTGTCCGGCAGCGGGCTATGCTCTGATTCAGTGAAGCTTTTATCATCATTGGTTTTTATCTCGTCCAGTATTTTAGGCGCTGCGATCTCTTTCTTTTTAAAGATATTCCAGAAGCTTCGATTGTTGGGCGGCTCTCGGTATTTGTCGTCCCGGGCAATTTTTTGAGAGGAATATGATTTTGCTCGATAGTTGTTGTCCCTGTAATTTTCACCTGAGTAATTTTTGGGTATAAACTTAGTTTCATTGTCGGCTGCCACAGCCATGGTTGTGAAGCAAAACAATATTGTAAACAGTAGTGCGGCAAGGGTTTTCATTTTAGAGTTCCACCGGATTGCGTAGGTTTTCGATAGTTGTGTGCAACATGCGGGTCAACTGTGACATATTGGCGTTGCGGCTGATGGTCAGGCGCAGGATGGCGGTTTCCATCTGGGCGTAGATAAGATCAGTTGCAAGCGAGGCACTCATCTTTTTTAACTCGCCGGAGCGCATGCCGCCCACAACCAGGCCTTGTATAATGCGGCGCAATGCGATTGTGTGTTTAGCGATATTTTTTTCAATATTATGTCCCGCGCGCTGCGCGGCCAAGACGTAATCCAATATCACTGTCAGCATTAAACGTTGATCAAACAAAAGCTGCAACACCGCTCCCATGATGTTTTTAAGTTTGACCTCAGCGGGTTCATCTTTTTCCAGGATGGCATCATATTTTTCAATTAGAATGTTGGATGTCTCCCAGATAGCGTAGTTGAATATTTGACGTTTGTTTTTGAAATAAGTATAAAGGGTAGTACGGGCAATACCGCAGTTGTCAGCGATCTTCTGAAACGTGACACCATTGTAGCCCTGCTCGGCAAAGAGCTGAATTGAGCGCTGGATGATGGCACTTTTGCGCGCGTCATGATCTATTATAATACCCATTTTATCTCAAAATCCTTTTATAACTGGTTTTGCTCAACATTCTAAATGATATTGCGTTTCGTAGGCCGGAAGAACACGCCGAAGATCAACAGCAAGAGCCCGGAACAGGCTATGGCGACCAACCAGATATGATCCCAGTTGCTGTGAACCAGCCCCGCCGCATCTGTTGTTGACACCCGCAGTTTATCGATAAATGAGCGATTGACGAAATTCGCAAAAAACGTGCCCAGTCCGAATGCCGCGAAATTGATGAACCCCTGCGCCTGTGCCCGCATCGCACCATCGGCTTTCGAGTCCACGTAAATTTGACCGCCAACATAAAAGAAGCCAAACACTAAGCCGTGTACCAAAATTCCGCTGTACACGCCCGCAGCCCCACCCAACCAGAAGAACACATACCGCAATAATAAAGCGGTCAAGCCGATCATCATCGCGTTTTTAGCGCCGATCTTCTTGATTGCAGAAGCCAGCAGCAGTGTAAAGACGATTTCACTATATTGGCCAAAGCTCATGGCCAGCGTCGGGTTTTTGAAACCAATGTCCGTCAGGTACTCTCCTCCATAACCAAAGTAGAGAGAAAACGGCACTTTCGAAAGAAACATGATTGCAATAAACAGCGCGAAACTTGGATCACGCAGCATAGAAACCGCACGCAACCCGAGCACATCAACCAGATTCATAGGCTTTCCGCGCGCTTTTGGGGGAGTGTCCGGCACCAGCAATGCCAGCAAACCAGCCAAAAACACCGTAGCCGCGCCACAGTAAAACATCAGCGGCATGCCATTGACTTTAATCCCGACCCAATCGCCGACCACACTGAAAGCGGCTGATGCGATCCACCCAATCACACCGAAGACGCGAATTTGTAGAAACACGTTGGAGGGACAATGTGACATGATGATATAGTTGATCGTGCTCCACGTCGGCATGTAAAAAATCATGGTCAACGTCAGAATGATCAACAACGGCAGAGCTTGCGTCTGCAGTCCAGTGAAAACCAGTCCGACCATCGCCGCAACGTTCAGAAAAACCATCACTTTCTGCGCGGCAAAAAACCGATCGGTGATCATGCCGACAAATGGTGATGCCAGTGTGCCGACCGCCATGGTACTGACCATCCACGCTAGCATGGACCCCTCTGCCCCCATGTTCTTGACATACGGCACTAAGGTGATAAACCAGACCGGCAAAGCCATGTACTGCAAAAAGTACAACAAACTCAAAACCACCCGTGTCCTCAGCGTTACCTGTCGTTCTATCATCTCATCCCTCCTTACCGTTTCGGCACACCCTGCGCCGATGTCATTGCGCATCTCGGAACAAACGGAAATAGCTGACGCAGCTCATCGGCTGTCGGCTGATATCCGTACTCACTCAACTCATATGCTTCCACAAAACAAATCTTCTGGGCCCGCTCCTTGCCATACACCTCTTCCACCCGGTAGCGGAACCTTTCCGCGTCGAACGCCTTGCGCGGAAGCATCCAGTATTTCTTGATAAACGCCTTGCGCCCTTCTAAATCGGATGGAACTGATTCTGGAATCTGCTTGTCGAATACCAACCACTCGAAGAACTGCGACTCATGCGAACACAAGGCTGTGAGCAACTGATCAATCTCGTTTCCAATATCAAGCACAATATCGGGCCGCATTTCTGCTGGCTGCATGAATGCGTCACGTAAAAAAAAGATCGCGGGTTTAGCGGCTGGAACCGGCGTTTCCGGACACCAGAGCGGCACTCCCAGCAGATAGGCCGAGTCCATAACCAGCGTCCCTACAGCCCGATGGTCCGCATGATAGTCACAGGTGCGGTGCGTGAAGACGAGGTGCGGCGCGAACCCGCGGATGAGCCGTGTCATCTCTCTGCGCATGTCGAGCGTCACTTCAAGTTCGCAGTCGTGATGGTCACAAATCTGGTATTCATCCACGCCCAAGATCGCCTTTGACTTCTGTGCCTCCAGATACCGCCGCGCCGCGAGCGCTTCCGACGCCATTGCCATGTGCCCCTTATCGCCATTGCATATCGAAACCATTTTCACCGTCGCGCCGGCTTTCACAAAGTTCAGAGCAAGCCCTCCACCCGTAATGTCCGGGTCATCTGGGTGTGCCCCGATAATCATCACTCTCAAATCTTTCGGTCCAATAGTTTTCATTTCCTTCCCACGTCCCTCAAAGGTACACGGCCTTTCCACTTTTCGCTGAAGCCTTTTCCGCATCCACAATGCGAACCGAGTCACGGGATTCTTCGGGCGAAGTGACTGATTCCACACTACCCCCTCTGATCTTGTCTGTAAACCAGTTAATCTCATTCTGGTATGGATCCGAGGCAGGCAACTCCGGCGTGAACGGCTTGCCTTCCATGGGGTAAAGGCAGAACTCCGGCGTACGATTCGAGGCCATCACCAACGTGGCCCGCTCAAAAACAATCTGAAAACCGCGCTCGAACCCGAAACTCTTCGCCATCCCCCAACCGCCCTCGGCTGTCACCGCCGCACCGCCGACATTATATAGCGTCGAGATGTGAATCATAACACCATCGTTATCATGATATGCGGAACTGGTGACGGATTGCGGCAACCCGAAAAGAAACTGAACCATGTCGGTGTCATGAATGTGAAGATCGAGTGCCACGCCACCGCTGCGCGACTCGTCAAAAAACCAACTCTTGCCCCCGTCCCGTGTCCAGCCCGGTGCCGCACTGTATCGCCCGAAGCTTGCGGCGATCACCTTGCCGTACGCGCCGCTTTCGATCAGGCTTTTTGCATATACGTACTCGTTGCGGAAACGCAGGCATTGGCCGATCATCAGTTCCGTGCCGGCTGGCGCGGCTTTCCATGCCGCCAGCATTGTGTCGCACTCCGCGGCCGTCAGCGCCATCGGCTTCTCACAAAGGACATGAATTCCCTTGGCCAACGCCTGACAAGCCATCGAAACATGGAGAAAAGTGGGTAACGTGATATCGACAACCTCGAGTTTCGCCTCCTCCAGCATACGCCCGAAATCTTCGAAAATCACCGCGTTCCCGTAATCACACGACGCATCCGCGCCTATCGCATTACCATCTGCCGCCTCAGGTGTCTCAAACTGCCGCTTATCCTTGTCGCACAATGCGACCACTTCCGCACCAGCCACCTTTTTCCAGCACCCGTAATGCATCCGTCCCATGTAGCCAAAACCCGCAATCCCAACCCGCATATCTGTCCCCCTTCTCTTTTTTAGATAAAAAAATTCGCTCTTTCGTGCCTTCCGCCACATCTTATCCCTTGGGGATTTCATGCTTAAGTGCCTTTTTGTCGAGCCAGCTGTTCCGGTAATAAAGAATGCCGTCGACCGCCACCATCACGGCGTTTAACAGATAGAGCCAGACCACCCCGTCAGTTTTCTCCTGCCACCACAGCTTGTGGATCAGACCGGAAAGGTAACCAACAAAAACGATCAGCAGGAAAAACAAGCTTTTTCCCTTGTTTGTTCGCGACCACCACGACTTGAGGATCGAAACCGGCCACGCCATGCCGAAACAAATTAACATGACCGCCTCAAATATCGGAAATTTCATTCTTATCCTTCTATTCTATATTTTAACTTTTTCAAACTTATAAGTTATTATATTCAGCCCGCATTCGTCAAGCCTAGACGGCAAGCTAACAGCAATTCTAATTTTGATTTTTTTTAGTTTGTTGTTGTATAGGGCATGATTCATGCTCTATAATACAAGCATGAATAACAAGAAAGTTTCACTCTTCGAAAAACGCGACGCGCTATTAGCCGAGAT
>JBAYXX010000066.1:0-24274 GCA_041673345.1 Kiritimatiellia bacterium | reverse complement strand
ATAAATGGCCAGTGCTTGTTCAGGCGTGATCATGACACAACGCCTCCTTGAAGTTTTTGGCCAGCGGATAGAGATACACGTCTTTGACGGAGACACGGATGCTGTTTTCGCGGTCGTTGCGTGTGAGACCCCGGGTCTCGCCCAGGCGCAGCCATATCTTTGTGGCGCCCTTGCGCGTTGCGCCAGTCCCAGCGTTCGCAGAGTTCGACGCTCAGCCGTGTTCGGCCCCACTTTGGATTTTCATCCAGCAATCTACGGATCAAAGCGATGTCTTCGGATCTCAACTCCCGTCCCTGCATGACTAAAATATCTGACATAGGACGCAATATACACCATTGCTGAAATTGAGTCCGAATGAAAAAACGATTTTTTGTGCTGGACTTTGCTACAACGACAATGATATGGTTCAGACATTGTTGGGGAAGTTTATACCCCGTGAACGGTTACTGCAAAACGTCATCAAAGCAAGCAGTCAGGTGTAGCCTTGAGGGCGTTTTGCAAGAGCCTCAATAGATTCCAATCATGGGTATAGGCCTGTTGCCGGCCAAGCCTATGGGTTGCTAACGTAACGAAATCAGGGAGAAAAAGGTTATGAAAAGAGGTTTGGTCGGTTTGCTGGGTGCTGTTTTTGGCTTGGGGTTCACTTTTCAGTCGGTGGCCGTTGATGTTTCAACGCTGGAAGGTTTGCAGAACATGCGGAATGACGATTCGGCGTATGTCCTGATCAATAATATCGACGCGTCGGCGACGACAAACTGGAATGAGTTGACGGATGTCGGTGCCTGGAGCGCCGCGTCCAATTACGTGCGCGTGGCGAACGCAAGCCACGCCCGCGTGACGAACGCGGGCAAGGCCTATTACGCCCTGAAAAGCAGCGGCCCCGCGCAAGGCGGCGCTCAGGAGCCTGGCGTGTCGGCCCAGTATACGGATTACTGGCGGGAGACCACTCTGACGGCCGGTCACAGACTGGGATTCGATCCGATCACGAGCGCCAGCGGGAGCGCTTTTAATAATTCCTTTGACGGCCAGGGATTTGTCATCAGCCATTTATATATTAATCGGCCGGAACAAGAGAAGGTAGGGCTTTTTACAGAGCTTGCCGCGAGCGCCAAGGCCATCATCAAAAATCTTGTTTTGGAGCGGGTCGACATTACCGGCGACGGGCGGGTTGGAGCCGTGGCCGGATACGGCAGTATCGGCAGCCGGGTGATCAATTGCGGCTCTTCGGGGTCGGTTAAGCTAACCGGACTTTTGGCGTCGACCATACCAGCGGTCGGGGGACTGCAGGGAACAACGTATAAGGGATATATTTCAAACTGCTGGTCGTCCGCTACGGTTACCGCGCTGGCCAGCAAACCGGCGGGTGGCCTGGTGGGCCTCATGCATGCCGGCGCGAGCGACGGCGAATTTGCTGGATATGTGGATAATTCCTATGCGCTTGGCAACGTGACTGGCACCTCGGGACGTCTCGGGGGGCTCGTAGGGTATGCGCTCATGGGGGCTACAATCCGCAACTCCTATGCACGGGGAACGGTAACGGCCGATGGCACGGATAGGCGTCGGGGCGGGCTGGTGGGCCATTGCTTCGGGGCTCGACTAATCAATTGCTATTCCACGGGCAAGGTTCTGCCTGCAGGTGGAACCAGAGGCGGTGGCCTGGTCGGCGAGACCAATACGGTAGCCTGGTTTGAGGATACCGACAACTTCTGGGACACGGAGGCGTCGGAATGGTCAGCCTCGACGATGGGGGTAGGCCGGGCGACCGCGCAGATGAAAGACATTGCGACTTTTGTTGCCTGGGATATCGCTACCGCAAAAAACGATCCTAATGACGGGTACCCGTACCTGAACGGAGGACTGTCTCCCATCTGGCGGTTGTTCGCCGCCCCCGGCGGTACGATTCTGATGTTGCATTAAATTTTCACAGCATATGGCTTATGACACGCGCCGTCAACACCGGGCGTCAAAAGTTCCCGCTGAACCCTCCGGCTCCGACCTCGAGCCCTTTTACTCCGCCTGCGGGTTGTGACATAATCCGCGTTGCCCGGTTTTCGGATATCCCGCACCCTCCGGTGAACCGCAGCTCATATGTCTTATTCGCTCGAGGCGGTAAGCACCACATTGTCTAAAATTGCCGTTCCCTCCACCATGAACACCAGCGCAAAAATTTCCCCGTCGGGAACCTTGTACGCGCATGCGTAGTTCTTCCATGTCTCCGAGTTGATATCTAAACTTTGCAGGACGTCCATCTTCAGAAACTCCCGGTCGGAGTCTTTCGTCTGGGTCTTTGAAAGGAGCTTGTACCTGAAGACGGCAACCTTCAGCTTGCACGTCCCTTTTGCCTCGAAGGAAAAGAGGGCGTTGTTATCGTGCCGGTTCCATTGGACGAAAGGACCTTGAAATATCCACCCGTTGCTTATGTTCAGGAACCGGTCGCCAGTTTTGTCATTGCGCATGACAAGCTCCGCCGCCCCTCCCGTTCTGTAAAACTTCCACCGGGCGGGGATTTTGCCGCCCTTTATTTCCCATTTACGCAAGGATGCATTCGTGCTTGCTTCGACCGCCTCGTCGAAAGAGCCGTTGCCCAGAAGCGGATCGCTAAAATTCATATTCCTGAACCGCTCATAGCCATGAAAGGAATAACCGGAGAGGGAGCTTTGTTCCGCCGGGTCAGATTCGCCCTTGGCTTTTCTGGCGCGGCAGACGTTGACCTTCCAGCCCGCGCCCTCAAAACTATTTTGTCCAAATGTGCCGGCGGGAATCCGCGCCTCGACCATCCAGCGGTCAGGCAGTACCGCTGTCCTTATTTCGGCATCCGCGTCAAACTGGAGATTTCCATGATTTCCCGGCTGATGCTCGGAGTCGGCAAAAACCCCCTTCGGATTTACGCAGAACTGCCAGTAGCGGCCTTCATCTTTGCTGTTGTATAGGAATATCTCCACGCTGTCATCTTTCCATACGGGGTCGTCACGCTGGGTGGATTTAAGCGTTAGATTCTTAATATTCTTTTCCATCGCCTCGACGAGAAAAAAAATGTTCTTGTCGTCATACATGATCTTGACAAAAGTCTCGTTGGTCGGCTTCCGGTTCCCGTCCGGTTTGATCAACATTAATTCCGAGTATTTTTCCACCATCAGCCATTGCTTGTCCGTGCCTCTTCCATCAATCACAAGGGGGCGCATGGCATGGGTCGGCGTCAAGGTGGGGTTCTCGACAGTGCTCTTGGTAAGCAGTTCGTAGTTTTTAAGCCAGTATTCTTCGTAAAAAAACTTCTCCTCCTGTATTTTGTGCTTCAGTGTCGTGTCGTCCCCGGCAAGCTTCTCCGCTTCTGCCAGCTGCTTTTCCAATTTTGCCCGCACGCCCGGCTGCTGCATGCATTTACCCATCGTGAACGTTCCGCCAACCGCGCCCCATCCGCATGCGCCGGGCGTTTTTTGCCAAGCATCGTGAAGTGCGGTGTAGTAGTGCTCCATGGCCGGGGCTGTCGTGCCGTAATAAAGCTTGCGCGCATCTGCCAGCACCTTGTTTTCGTCAATGTTCACATCCCAGAGCATCTTGCTGGCAAGGTAGACGTACTGCCATTGACCGCGCCACTGCCGTGGCTTGTTAGGCGTGTTACGTCGGCCAACATACAACCCCTTCGGCGCCCTCACAGCGTCCGACCATCCGATTATGCCGTTCGCATGATAGAATCTCAGATCGGCAGCGAGGGTGTCCCAAACGGGAGTGCCGAATGATTCGCCGGCGCCGAAGTATTCGCTCAGTGTCACCTTATTTGCCAATTTTCGCCAGGCCTGAAACAGCTCCAGGTATTTCTTGTTCGACGGGCCCGTTGCCAGTGGTTCCTTGTAGTTGCGGTTGTGCATGCAAAGCCTGACATTCAAGGACGGGTCGAGGATAATGCCCACTGGGGGTTCACGGTACTGGGTATAGGCCCACAGCCATATTGCCGCCTGCGGGCTCTTGGCGTGCACAGCCTTGGTCACGGCATTGGCAAACACGGCATAGCGGGTCGTTATGGATTTTGACCCGGGCGCATCTAACTTGACGCAGTTCGCGCACTGGCACCATTTTGTGGAGCCTTTGGGTCCATTGTCCCCGGCGCCCAGCATGAAAGAGGATTCAGGATATTTGTCGAATCTCTCCAGGATATGCTCTGCGCATAGCCTAATTACGTCCGGATTCGATGTGCAGACCTGGGCCTCCACGCATGATTCGCCATAAACGCCCTGCGGAACCCGCTTGCCGTCCACCAGGCAGAAATATTCAGGGTGTGCCTTGAAATATTTGTCGTCAGGAACGCTCTTGGTGAAGGTCTCGTGGCCGCCGCCGCTTGAAATAACCGCCCCGCGCTCCCGTAAAAAATCATGGAGAGCACTGTTGTACGTAAATTCACTCACTGATATCCGTATTTTGTTCCGGACCAGCCAATCCCAAGTCGTTTTAATGCCTTTGCCGCGAACATAAACGTCGCCTCCGCTCGGGGTCAAACCGCGCACTTGGAAAGACGGCGACTGCCGGTCCTCCGAATTCCCCGCCACTTGGATGGTCTTGGCCTCGGGGACATATTCACAGTCATCGTAGGGCGCAAACCACCGGCACCCGGCGTGCTTCTCCAGGAAGTCGTACACTCCGTAAAGGACACCGATGGGGGTTTTACCGGTTATGCTCAGTCCTTTACTGTCAGTCTTGATCAAAAACCCCTCGTCCGTGACCCCCTTCAGTTTAGCGTCCGTCCTCAACCAGATAGGGCATAGCCCCACAACTTCTTGCTTTTCAATTCGCACCTCTGCCCCGGAGGCTTTCTTGATAAACAGGGCCAGTTCGGCGGCGGCATGTTTTTCGATCGGGTCGGCGTTTTCCGGCAGAACAATATAACTTGCCGCCTCTCCGTTTTTCGTCAAGTAATGGCTTGTGGCCGGAGTGGACGTCATCTTGCACGAAATCAGAAAAACTGTCGCGCAGCCACTCAGTGCTATTCTAATTGTTTTTGCCATGTATGTCACAAAAAGGCACTTCCTTTCTTTTTTGGTAACCGTTCACGGGGTATAAACTACCACAACAATGTCTGAACCATATCATTGTCGTTGTAGCAAAGTCCAGCGTAAAAAACCTTGCAATTCAGACCGTAGGGGTGAATTAACAAAGTAAATGCGCCTCCGGAAGGTTGGAAGGAGCGCATTCGGTTATTCAAGAGGCGGAAGTGCAGTCAGTCCACGGGAAAAAGGGTCTCGACAGATGCTGGAAAGACAGCATCTATGGAAAAGAATTTGTAGTGGCCCCCCACCCGAGACGCGGATCTCTTGCGTCTGATCAGATCGCGCAGCCTCTGGCGCGCGGATTCAGGGACATCAAGAACCATACCAGTGTACTCAAGCTTATCAAAGACAGCGTAGTAGTGGTCAACATAGACGATTACCGCGTCTGAGGTCGGTGTCAACTCTTCCATCAGCCGACTCTTGCTAGCCTTGTTTAGCGCCTTACGCGCCTTTCGAAGAATCTGCTGCTGCAAAAGTGAATAGGTCAGGACTGTAAAGACAATCTGGTTCGCCACCAGCTCGAAGCACAGCGAGGTAAACCCGGCCAGATCCCAAAAGCACTTCAAATGACGATGACTTTCTTCTATGTGTATGCGTGAATGATAACCTATTTTTCTACCTAAAAAATAACCTAGCGTACTCTCTGTACCCCTCAGCATGGCACGCCGTAGCCTTGGCGCAGGAGGGTGTCTCGGTGGTATTGTTTACTTACCCGGACACCTGTACTGCTGCCCTTACCCAATTGTAAAAGCATGCAGCTCTTGATCATACATCAAGGTGATGCCCGGTGGGGGAGTCTGTGCCTTTATCAGGTTGAGCGGGTTAGTGTAGCCAACCTGCACCAGCTCTTCAAGAGTAAGCAGTTGGAGCGACGCCAGATAGTTCATACATTGCAGCATGTTAGAGCCGCTGCCAGCCAGATAGCCTGTTAGCGGATTGTATAACCGTCCGCTCTCGTCCAGCGTGACATCTGCTCCAAACATGTGATAGCTACCAGGCGGCATACCGGTCAGCGCGGTGCCATCGCTGGTGACAACCACCCTATCGCTCCCGTTGATGCGCAGGAAGAGTTGGATCAAAGAGCGAGGCAGGTGATGCCCGTCAGTAATGATCATAGCTGTGAGATCCTCTTCCGCCAGCGCGGCCCAGATGGGGTTTTGGTGGCGGTTGAGGGTGGAGGGAATTCCATTACCGAGATGCGTTAAGCATTTCGCGCCAGCCGCTGTGGCGACACGGACTGCCTCTTCGTCCGCCATCTGATGGCCGAGTGAGACAGTTATCCCCTGAGAAACTGCATAGGCAATCAGTTGCTCAGCCCCTTCGAGTTCCGCCGCCACAGTCAGCAACCTTATGTTGCCCTCGCTCCATTGAATCAACTGTTCAAGGGTCCTGATATCAGGTGCCTTGACATGCCGCAGCGGATGCGCCCCGCGCGCCCCGTCTTCCGGGGATATGAAAGGCCCTTCAACATGTACGCCTAACACACGACCTTTGAACTCCGGCATCTTCATTGCTTGCGCGATAATAGGCAGGTTATGTTCGTATGTGCTGAGGCTGGATGTCACGATTGTTGGCAAGAAGGCCGCTGTGCCGGCTTGTAATATGCCGCAGCAGGCAGCTGCGCAACTTTCGGCGGACAAACCAGCATCCGAAAAATCAACACCCTGATATCCATTTATCTGCAGGTCAATAAAACCTGGAATCTCTTTGGTCATTAGTTCATACCTCACAATCAGAGCAGTGACGCTGCGGCTTCATCCATGACTAAATAGCAGTCAGGGTGGCTTTTAAGTATTGTGGCCGGAAGGTCAGGTGAGATACTTTGACTGAGGGTGTTTTTTACAGCCTCCGCCTTTCTTAGATCAGGAACCGTGACAATAATCTTTGCGCTCTTCATAATCTGTTTGACAGACATGCTAATAGCCTGTTTAGGAACTAAGTCCAGTGTGGCGAACCATCCTTCACCCATCTGCTGCTCTCTGCACTTCTGGTCCAGATTAACAACGAGGTAAGGGGTCTCTGTTTCAAAGTCAGCCGGGGGATCGTTAAATGCGAGATGGCCGTTCTCACCAATGCCAACGCAGGCCACATCAATCGGGTTCGCTTTAATCAGCTCTCCAAGTCGGGCACACTCAGCTTCAGGGTCCTCGTTATCGCCGTTGACCAAATGGTAACTTTTCAGCTCTCCGACCTTATCTACGAAGCGCTCTGTCAGATATTTACGGAAGCTGGCCGGATGGGAGATACCGAGTCCAATATATTCATCCAGATGAAACATGGTAACCTTGCTCCAGTCAATACCCTTGTCGGCTACCAAGTTTTTTAACATTTCGAACTGACTGGCGCCAGTTGCTAGAATAATGTTTGCAAAGCCCTGCTTTTTGATTGCATCCTTGATCGCATCCCCGGCTAGTTTAGCCGCGGCTACCCCCATTTTATTTGTTGTCTTAAGTACTTGAACGTCCATTTTTTCTCTCTGATACGTGCGCCTCCTGGGGGGCGCGGGTTTTAACTATACAGAAATTCAGGAGGACGTGTTGGTCCTCCTGAATTACATTTGATCGAATTATTTCATTTCCCAGCCAGCTTCGTATTGGCGGGACCACAATTTCAACGCATCCTTGTCGTTAAGGATGTGCCCTGTCGCAGGGTTGATCGCCAGTGACCTTCCGGTTCTTTGCGCAATGTTACCAAGCTGAAGTAGCAGGGTGCTTTTATGGCCTGAATCAATGTCGGCATTCAACTTTTCGCCGGATGTGATAGCTCCGAAAAAGTTTTGAATGTGCAGGGCATCAAGGTTCTTTGACGGATCTGATGTATCCCTTGCGTTAACCGCATCGTCACTCTTAGATTCTTTTACAACATCGTTTCTTTTGTTATAAATTACGTAGCTGTTGTTGTTAATCTGCAAGCTGCCTTTTTCGCCGTAAAAGATTGCGGCGACAGGTGATCCTTCAAGTGTCCTGCCATTGCAGCTGCGTCCCTCCCAGGAGATTGTTTTGTTATCGGCAAAGTCCAGATCAACAATCTGAGTGTCTGGGGTTTCCCAATCATCGCCGGTATAGGCGTAGCGTCCGCCGCTGGAGTTTACTCTCACTGGATAATCCACTTCCATGCCCCAGCGGAGCAAATCAACCATGTGAGTTCCGTTGTTGAGTGCTTCGCCGGTACCCCAGTGCCACATCCAGTGCCAGTTATAGTGGACAATGTTGTCTTTATAGGCTTTTCTTGGGGCCGGGCCCTGCCACATATCCCAGTCCAGCCAATCGGGAGGTGTTACGACCTTGCCTTTGCCGATTGGCTGCCGATTGGCGGTATACCACCCTTTACCAAAATATACACGGCCGATCACACCGCTTTTAACCTCTTCAATGGCCTTAATCACGTTTGGCCATGAACGCCGCTGGTTACCCATTTGAACAGTCAGTTTGCATTTTGCGGCTGCATCCCTTAAGATTTCGCCCTCTGCCGGGTTGTGGCTACAGGGTTTTTCCACATAAACATTTTTGCCAGCCTGCAGTGCTATCAGTGCGGCCGGCGCATGCCAATGATCAGGCATGGCGATGACAAACGCATCGACATCCTTTGATTCAAGTGATTTGCGAAAATCGCTAAACCCTTGGGCTTTAATATCCTTCTGTGATTCAAGACCCTTAATGCATTTTGTGAGGGCACGTTGATCCACATCACAAATGTGAATAACATCACAGTTTTTTTGGAGTGCAAAGTTTTTGGCCAGGGCATTGCCGCGTGAGTTAACTCCGGCAACTGATACGCGAATTTTTTCATTCGCACCAATAACACGTTTAGCACTCACCGCGCTGAATCCCGGCATAACGCCTCCAACAGTGAATAAGGCGGCGGCACCGCTGGTTTTCTTGATGAAACTTCGTCTTGTGTTTTGCATTTGTGTTCTCCTTTTCTCTCTATATGATTGTGTTAAGAATATCAGAATAAAGCGGTTGGTTCAATAACAAATTGATAGTTTTTCGTTTACGGTCAAAGTGCCACCCCTTCGACAGAGACGGTCACCCGCATCCGGATGTTGCCTTTATCCAATGCTTTGGCCGAGAAAGATAATTCGTTCGAGCCGCTCTTGAGGATCGGCACGTCGCCACTCGGGATCACTTCCTGAATCACTTTGCCGTTCGGACTGTAGAGTTTGCACGCTGTGGCTGACGCAAACTCGAGATACATGCCCGGTTCCATTGTAACAGGGAAGGTGATTGTCTGGCCATTGATCGCGACCGAGGGATTCTCCACCTTCATCGGCATAGTCGGAAGCGCTTTGAGCGGCCCGATCAGGCAGCTGATTTTTTTGTTGGCAGGCAGGTTGTTGACCCAAATCTGCACCTCTTTCACACCCGCATAATCAGCAACCCCGATGTGGTTATCGTAAACGTAGTACTTGGAGAGCACAGGCCACTTGTAATCTGTAATCCTTGTTGACTCAGGTTCAATCAGCGTGAAATACTCCCATCCAGTGAAGTTCACCTCTATGTAATGGCTGCTCTGCTTCAACGCCATTCCGGCTCCACCGCTGCAGAGCTTGATATCGAGAACCTCTCCGTTGCCATCCCCTTTGATCCAAACACCTAGTGCGCTCTTGTCGCCCAGATTCAACGCTGGCTCGCATACATGTAACAAACATCCCCAGCTCTCCTTGCGCAGGGATTTGCCGGTACTCGACGCTCTTAGCTCGACAGCAAGCTCGCCCGTTGACGGCACTTTCGCGCTCGACTGTCGCAATTCACACTCGACCCCAGCCGCTGTCCGGAGCTTTTTAAACTCTTTGACTGTTGCGGGACCAAGCAGAGTGATCTGTTGTGGATTGTCATAGGCAACGGCAGACATGAGTGCTTCCAACCGCAGCTTCACCTTCTGTGCGGCAAATTCATTGTCAATCTGCCACCCGGCACTCGAGGGAGCGGCCCCATCGACCTTGTGCGTTTTATAAACAACCGGCTTGAATTTCCATTGATCGCCCTCTGTTTTAAAGAGAGTGAACTCCTTGCCAGGCTGGCGGAGTTGGGCGCAGATCTCTTCATTGAAATACTTTTGATGACGCAGTTCCTCATATTGGCGGATCATCTTAATGAAATCAGTATAAACTGGATAAGCTGCCTGTGTCTTCGCGTCAATAACAGTGTTCAGAGAGAGCCCCGCGTTGTTGCCGATCATTTTACAGCAGACATATTCAATATCGTCGATGAACATAGTATCCTGTTTCGGGGATCTCCACTGGTTCAATCTCCACCATCCAAGCTGAAGCGGCAGGTAAAGACCGAAATCCTTCATGGGCGCGAATTTTTCAATCTCAGGCCAATACCCACCCCAACTTCCATGCTGATACTCCTCGCCAGCTTTCATCGCCGCGATATGAATATCCATGAAGCGCTTGTACCCCCGCGCAGCCGAATCCCAAGCCTGATAACGGCTGCGATAATGCCACCAGCGATGAACCATGCCCGCATACTCTAATCCGACTGGTTTTTTAAGGTTTTTCATCAATTCGATCACGAATTTATCGCCGTAATACCAGTAATTTTCTTTACCCCACATGTATTGCAGACCCTCAATAGCGTCGAGATAAACACCATCAAATCCACACTCGTTGACAATCTCCGCTGTCCGCCGAGCCACTTCGTCAAACAAGGGTGAATGCGGATCCGGTATATACATGCCATGCCAGAAGGTTTTGAGGATGCCGACCTGCTCCTCTGCTTTATGAACGGAAACTTTCGTCCCGTGAAAGCCGCGCTTGCAGCCTGTGAAGGTGTACGGCGCCTCGCGAGTCACATCGGTGAACTCAATAATTTCATCCCCGATGCGCAGGGTCCGATTACTTGTCTCCATGTAGCCTTTTTTGGTGGAAACCTCCTTTGTCGACTCTTTGACCACGATTTCCGTTGCTGCTTCGTTCAAAGACGCGGCCAGCGTGAACCTGTCCAATAAATCAAGATCCGGATGCGGAATTGGCGCAACATATTTAGAACTCTGGCTGATATAGCAGGTGTACGTGTGTAATATAGAAGAAATCCCTGCCTGGTGCAGTTTGTCAACCACCTTTTTAAAGCTCTGCCAGCCTTCGGGAAATTTTTGACGGTTGAGTTCAAAACTTCCGAAGTTGAAAAAATTTCCGGTGCCGTGATTGTCGATTTGGTTAAACCCCATTTCCTGGCAGCTGACAATCCAATCGTCAACGGTTTCCTCGGTCAGTGAACCGAAGTTCATGAGGTAAGAGCCATACCCCTCCTTGGCATCGAGTGCCCAAGCGCCGCCTTGGTCGCTGAGAGGGAGATCCGGCGCGGCTTTCTGCATGATTTTGCGGATCACTGGCAGGATGTCTTTCTGCGGTACACCGATCACCGCGACTCGCGCGCCCTTAAAACCAAATCTCTGGTAACAACTGGCCCAAAGCGCGCTGTGCAGCGCAGGAAGCTGATCAACCCGTGTGTGCAGATTGAGCGAGAGCGCACACGCTGCAAACGGCTCAGTCGGCAGGGCATCCAGCGTCAACGGCACATTGAGAAATGTAAAGGAGTCAGGCGCGCCGTCCACATTCTCCACCTCAAAAACCAGATGTGTTTTTTCGTTTTTCACCCGCACGAAGGCGGTTACATCCGCTTTGGCGAATACCAAGCGCAACACATGGTTGTCAAATGTCACCGATGAAGGAAAATAGGTCTTTGCCTCTTTAGTCACAAAAGCGCAGTAGGCTTTTTCTCCTTCCGAAGCCTTTAAATAGTTTTTTTTCTGCGCCAAATCAATGAAGGCGATATTTTTACCTTTTGCACTGATCTCGTAAGAGAACGTTGCACACGTTAAACTCAAATGATTGCCAGCAGCAAAAGCCCCGCTGGTCAATATGATTCCAAAACTGATGGTAGCAAACATTTTTGCTTTACACTTTACTCTGTATAACTGCATATAATTCTCCCATGTATGTCAATCACTCCGATAGACATGTTGATAACCGCGTAGCGGAATCATGTAATTCGGTGGATCGGATTATTTTTTATAAAAAATCATCGCGCCGGAGGGGATTTTCTTGTCGTCAATCTTGTTGCCCGGCATCAGAGCCCCGGCGATCAGAAAATAGGTATCCGCCGACTTCCATTGGCCGCCACAGATCTGGCTGGGTAGTTTCGCGGTTGATATTGGTCCGCCCACATCGTAACCTACGAGGACCTTGGTGCCATAGGGCAGTTTAAGAACATCGGCGGCTGTGAGTTCATGGCCGCGTTTATAGATTCCATTGGGGTAAACATATATGGTTGAATTCAGGCGCACCTCAGCACCGGCGATATCCTGCGCATTTCCCTGCTGGCCGATGCTCTGATAGTGCTCTGTGGGATTATCCACCTCTGCTCCCACAATAACCCGGGTACCTGAGGGCAAGAAGCGGAAATCCGCAATCTGATGACCCAGTTTTTTTGCACCCCCGGGAAAGATATAGGTGGTGCTCGAGGCGTTGTAACCGTCGCGGGCAATGTCCCAGGCACTGCGACCGGGAGAGATCAGATTGTTGTCGGGCGCATTGATATAGGAGAAGGCCTGCTGCTTTTGGGAGACCGAACCGTACAGGACATTAGCAAGATACACATCGCCAACCACCAACCGTCTTGCTTTCACATCAGGGTCAAAGAGCGGACGCGATTTCAGATTCAACAGTGCGCGAACCTCGGGGCGGGCCAGCAGCATGCCGCAGCGTTTGCGTCCCCGATGGCTGCGCTTGTGCCATTTATTGGGTACTCCGTAAGCCACCTGCGAGTGGGTCAAAACGCGGTAATCGGGGATTTTGTAAATATATTTCAACTCGCCGATCAGTTCAGCCAACGCTTGATACTGAGCACGGGTCAAAGGTTTGTTATGAAATCCGCCAGTCTCGATGCCGACTGAGAAGTTATCGAGATTGGTCTTTCCCTGCCACATACTGCGACCCGCGTGAAACGCCACTCGGCGGTGATCAATGATCCGATAGACAACCCCGCTCGGATCAATAAAGTAATTGCACTCTCCATTGTCCCGTAACTTACGCAACGCGCTGCTGGTGGAGGCGGTTTCCGTGGTATGCAGAATAATCAGCGAGGTCGAGGAGCGGACACCGCGCTCTCTGTTTCGCGAGCTGTAGTAGCTGTTAGAGAACTTCAAAACCGCAGCTGCTGGCAGTGTAAGCCCCCCGACAACAAAAATTGCGCACCATATTTTTAATAAACGAAACATTTTAAAGACTTTTCCCCCTCCTCCTTCAGCCCCTTATGGGACGCAAAAGAACACTTAGTTGTCCTTTCAAAAAAGCGGTTTACGATTAAAAACTCCGCCCTTGAAAATCGTCCACCAGCATCGTCGCCGCCATCGTCAACCGACGAGGCAACCGAGCTCCAGTAGGTCCGGTTTACAACCGGACATGTCCGGTTGGAAATCGGACCTACGTTGCTCCCGCACTCGCGCACTTCTCCACTCCGCGCCTATGCAAACCTAGCCCCCTTACCTCGGGGCTAGTTAAACATGACATCAGAGCAACAAATTTTGCGCGGTCATCTCAACCGGTATTTTCAGCCCCAGCAGAGCCAGCACTGTGGGTGCCAAATCCGAAAGTTTACCTGACGGAATAATCTTGCGGCCCGCGCCATCCTTGGCAACATAGATGCACTCCACCAGATTCAATGTGTGGCTGGTTTTCACCATACCGGTCTGATAGTCTTTCATCTGCTCGGCATTGCCATGATCAGCGGTGATCAGTACATGCGCATCCAGCTCCATCAGCCGTGGCAGCAGCTTACCGATGCACTCATCAACCACCTCCACGGCCTTGCGCGCAGCCTCGAAGACACCCGTGTGGCCCACCATGTCGCAGTTGGCGTAATTCACCACCACAAAAGCGTACGGGTTGTTCTGCAGACGCTTCAACAATTCAGCCGTGACATTATAGGCCTCCATCTCCGGGTGGCTGGCAAAGAGTGCCGCGTCAAAGCGGGTGGGCACCTCCACCTGATCCTCATTGGGATAGGGATGGGTTGACTTACCATTAAAGAAGCTGGTGACATGACGGAACTTCTGCGTCTCAGCAATGCGCAGTTGTTTCAAGCCAGCCCTGGAGATCACCTCGCCCAGCAGGTTGTCCATGCCCCCGTCTCCTCCCATCGCCCCCAGCAGATATTCGGTGAACTCATCCCAATAACGGGTGAAACCAAGATAAACAACCTTTGGGCGCACTGCGCGTGTGCCTGGATAGTCATCCAAAAAAAACGCCTGGGTCAACTGAATCGCGCGGTCCTGACGATAGTTAAAGTGCATCACAGAGTCACCATCCGCAACTCCCTGGTAACCGCCGATGACATAGGGCGGAATGTACTCATCCACCATCGGAGTCTTGTCCGGGGTCTGATCTTTGGCATAAGACTCTTCAACGGCTGCCAGCGCGGTGCTGGCCGACCGCCCTTGCGCCTGAACAATGCAGCGGTAGGCAATATCAGTCAACCCATAGTTTCTGGAACGGTCCATGGCGTAGTAGCGACCCTGAATGGTTCCAACCACGCAGTTGCCGCAAGCCGCAATCTCGGTGTGGAGCCGCGCGAGATATTCAAGGGTGCTGCGCGGTGGCGTGTCGCGCCCATCCAGAAAGGGATGAATCACCATTTTGCCGGCGGGATTCTCCTGACGCGCACGACGCATCAGCTTGAAAAGATGCTCCTGGTGGGCATGCACGCCCTCATCCTGCAACAGCCCCATAAAGTGCAGGACGCTGCCATGCTCTTTCCAGTTATCAATCAAATGGCGCCATTTATCAGATTCAAAAAGTTCGCCGCTGGTCAGGCCGTCATCAATGCGCTTCAACTCCTGGATCACAATGCGGCCAGCACCCATATTCAAATGGCCCACTTCGCTGGAGCCTTGGTAGCCATCAGGCAGCCCGACCGGCTCTCCGCTGCAGGCCAGCTTAGTCCAAGGATTCCTTGCTTTCAACTGATCAATCACAGGGGTGTTAGCAGCAGCCACGGCATTCGCCTCCACCACTTCGTTCAAACCCCAGCCATCCCGAATAATTAATACCACTGGTCGCATATATCTCTCCCTGAGCAAACGCTCTTTAATCCAACCTACTATCCTTAAGCAGCACACCGCGGGCGCGTAAATCAGCTGCGCTCATCGCATACACCGGGTCAATCTCCAACGGGAGGAGTGGCAACCCTAACTCATCCAAAGCAAACTCAACCCCCAGCTCTTTGAACCAGCGCAGCCACTTGAGTTGCATGTCCTGACGGCAGGTGGCTGGTGAATCCTTACCTGTGGCGTTCTTAACTGGCGAAAACTCCTCAGCACGCTCAAAGGCCAGATTAACCACCCGCTTCGCATCGGGCAGCACGTCGAAAATGAATTTCTCAAACTTGCATCCGTTGTTTTCCTCAGGTGTAATCAGATTGCCATCCGCATCGCAGCATGGAATCTTTTTGTACGCGATATGCAGCGGCATGTCACGCAGCGCCTCCTGTTTCAGAAAATCAAATGCAAAGAGATGAATCGCGACACTGCCGTACTTGAAGTAAAGCTCACCCTCATCCGTGCGCCGGTGCGCCTGGTCATGGGTCAGCTCACTGTACTCCACTATCTCAAAGCGTCCGTCCCGCTCAACCACAACCCCCATTCCCTCAAGTGGCTCGCGCTTAGCGCACAGCTTGATCGAAAGCTCCGCCTGCCGCGCGGTGTGCACCCCAATAAAAGCGGGGTCAGCAATCTCCACCAGCGGGTTGTCAACCTGGAAGAAAAAGATGGTCGTAATCCCGCGTTGCTCCATATCAACGAGGCAGCCATGTTGCTCCAATGCGCTCAAGGTACCGCCATGCCCGTCCGGACTCATAAAGATATGCCCTGGCTGATCCAGCATGATGCGTCCCTCCAGATCCAGCGCTGGCCACATACCCTGGGTGAAAAAGATCACGTCATCAGGGTTCAGCCCAAAATAATTATTCTCTTCAAAGTGCTCGCGGGTAACAGCGTCATTCACATCACTGGTCATGATGTAGAACGGAACGCGCACGTGGTACTTGTTTGAAAGCGCCAGTATCTTGCGGGCATGAAAATAAAAGAGCGGCGCATTACTGACCGGCCCGATCGCATAGGCGCCCTTAGGCCCATCATAACCTAGCCGCGACCCCTGGCCACCAGCCACCAGCAGTACCCCCACCTGCCCGGCGCGCAGCACAGCCTCACCCGCAGTGTATGCGCCGGCGCGACTCTCAGCGCTCAGCTCCAGCACCTGCGGGGGCACTGGCTCACTGACACGATGATCCACAACATCACCAGCTTCCTGCATGCGACGCATACGGGCGATACTCTTAAAATCAAGTTCCGCAATCTGAGCCAGCAATTGCTCACGCTGCTCATGCTCCAATCGGTCCCAAAAAGCAAGCACATGCTCCTGATCATGCTCTCTTAAAATAATTTTTGCTTTGTCAATAGTCATTGTTTTGGGGTTTGGGGGTTAAGGGTTAGGGGAGAATTGAATTAACCAACCATTGGGCGCGCTAACGTACCGCGTTCTTGCGCAAGTAGGCCTCGATAAACGGTTGGATTGCACCATCCATGACTGCTTGCAGATTGCCAGTCTGCTCATCTGTACGGTGATCCTTGACCATGGTGTAGGGCTGGAAAACATAGGAGCGAATCTGACTGCCCCAGGCAATCTCGCCCTTTTCTCCGTAAAAGCGCTCCATCTCCTTACGTTTCTTATCTTCATTATACTCATAAAGCTTGGCCTTCAGCATACTCATGGCCTTGGACTTGTTCTTGTGTTGCGAACGCTCGGTTTGCACGGCCACCACCAGCCCAGTTGCCATATGGGTGATACGCACCGCAGAGTCAGTGGTGTTCACATGCTGGCCGCCTGAGCCGCTAGCGCGATAGGTGTCGATCCGCAACTCCTCGTCTTTAATCTCAATATCCACATCATCATCCAGCTTCGCGATCACATCCAAGGAACAGAACGATGTATGCCGACGGCTGTTGGAATCAAATGGCGAAATCCTGACCAAGCGGTGTACGCCACGCTCGGCCTTGAGATAGCCGTAAGCATAGGCGCCATCCACCTGAAAAGTCACGGATTTGATGCCAGCTTCCTCACCGGCCTGAAAATCCAGCTCCTCTACCTCAAAATCATTGTCCTCACAGTACATCCGGTACATCCGGTACAGCATATCCGCCCAGTCGCATGACTCAGTTCCCCCCGCGCCGGAGTGAAGCGTCAGGTAGGCGCCACACGCATCCAACTTACCACCCAGAAGCGACTGCAGCCGGAGCTTGGAGATCATTACCTCGCTCCTCTCAAACATGGGTGTTACATCTCTGAGAGCTGTCTGCTGGAGCTCCTCGGTCGCCTCGCCCTCTGAGAGTTCAATCATAAGAGCAATGTCATCAATCAAAGCGTCCAGCTCATCGTAGGGTCGCACAAAGGCCCGCAGGGCGTTGGTCTTGGCGATAGCCTCCTTGGCGGCATTATGATCGTCCCAGAAACCAGACTTTGCCGCCATAGCCTCCAGCTCCGTCAATGCGGGTCGACGGTGGTCAATGTCAAGATAACTGTACATCTGGAGCAGAATCTTGCGGAGCTTTTCCAGCTTCCCCCATAAAACTTCAAATTCAATCACAATGGAATCCTGTTTATTGGCACCCCTCAATCGCGCCACGGCTTTCGGCTTCCGGCATTATTGGACCCTATTCCTTAAAAGTCCAAATTTTCATAAACGCCATCTCGCCTCAAATAAGTATAATAGTATGACATGTTACACTCTGTTTCGCAAGCTTGCAGGAAAATAAGTGCGGTATATGCCGCATGAATTGAATATTCAATCAGTGAGTGGATGGCCAGTGCATACCGTCATCCGACTGCGTCATGCCCGGAGGTGCCGCCGTACTCGCTGTTTCACCCACGGCGCGCGGCACATGGTGCTTAACCACCTTGACGTACTTCTGAAAAAAGAGCGAGTTGGGTATATTGATGTAATTCTTATCCTCATCAATCAGCACCGTGTAAAAAGTGTTGATTGCCAGCACCGTTCCGCCAACTTCATCCGGCAGCACCATAATCGTGTCATCACTCTTGAATGGGGCGGTGAAATAAAGGATGACCCCTGCGAGGATATTGCCCACCAGACTCCACACCGCGAAAAACGCAACCGCAATCAGTGCTAGCAAACCGGTCAGAGAGACCCAGACATGCTTAATGTTGACATCCCAGATCAGCAGCAGCACCAACCCACTGACAAAAAGCGATGAAAGTGTCAGTAGCCGTTTAATTGCAAAATACCGCGACTGACGGATGCTGAATCTCCGCTGCGTTTGCTTTGCAAAGCGTTTAAGCAGATGGCTGAAAAGCTGAATCACGAGCAGGATCACCGCCGTGTAAAGCAGTTTGTTGAGTTCTATTGGAGTCATTTCATCTTCCCTACCGCTCTGCCTCGTTTAGCGCGCCACCGGACGGCGGGGTCAAAAAAGTCGCCCCCTGATACATACCGGATATCTTCAACCGTGTAAAAAGCCTGGGGATTGAAGCGTAGAATATAATCCTTGACCACCGGCAGTTGCGAGCGCCAGATCGCTGTAAACAGAATGTTCACCGCGCCAGTGGAGCCCTCCGCATCAACCACAGTCACCAGAAACTTCTTTTTTCGCAGAAAAGCGATCAACTCTGTCGCATCATGGTTGGTGATGATTCGAACTGTGATTTTACCGATCGCCAGCTTCTCTTCCAAGATAATGCCCACGTAATTACCAATGGCAAAACCAGTGGCATAGGCGAAATAATTTCCAACATGCGTTAGGTTCTGCATAATCTGACCAATAGCAACCAGCCAAATCAAAATCTCAAAAAAGCCCAGCACTGCCGCAAATAATTTCATGCCCCTTGAGACAAAAATAATACGCAGCGTGCCCAGCGAAACATCAATGATTCTGCCAAGGCAGATAAGCATCGGTATAATCACCCAAGTAAAGAGTGGAAAGTTTGTAAAATCTTGCATAGCTCTTTCATAATTTAAAATTTAAAGTTTAAACGAAATAAAGCCTCTGATCAAGACTGAAAAAATATTTAAAAATAACCGTTGCGCACAAGCCCTGTGTTTTGCTATATTACCCCTTGTTCAACGCGCCTCTAGCTCAATTGGATAGAGCATCTGACTACGGATCAGAAGGTTGCAGGTTCGACTCCTGCGAGGCGCGCCACGAACCGGAATTTATAGTGCGGGGTGGAGCAGCTTGGTAGCTCGTCAGGCTCATAACCTGAAGGTCATCGGTTCAAATCCGGTCCCCGCTACCACTTTTAAGCCTGTATTTGTTGATTTAACCCAATGAATACGGGCTTTTTTCTATTTATGCGTTTAGTTCGCTGTTTTCGTGTTACAGTGTGGAATATAGGGGTTTACGGGGGTCAAAAGACCCAATAACGGACCCAACAAAGACCCAACAAAAAGCTCATATAATGTGCCCTGCATGAATAAAACGGGACCCAATACACAAAAAAGACCCAATAACGGACCCAACACGCATAAAACGGGACCCAACACGCATAAAACGGGACCCAACAAAGACCCAACAAAGACCCAACACACATAACAAAGACCCAACAAAGACCCAACAAAGACCCAACAATTAACGCCGCTTTGCTCCGAGTGCCAATCTCTGCGCTAATCGTTGCCGCTGGGCTGCGCTGGTCGCTCTGCTGGTTCCGGCGCGGGTCTTTATACGCGTCAACCTTGCAAGTGCTTAAATCGCTTTAAAATGGCCTTTTTGATTGTCCTACTTTAAAGCAAAAAAACGGCATTGCCTTATGTAAGACAATGCCGCGTTTTATTGTGATCTGGACTTTCAGACAACCTCGCCCGGCTGCGCTTTGGTCTCGATGGCCTTAGCTGGCGCGCTTGCCGTTGCGGGCTCGCTTGCCTTGGCTTCGAGTGCTGTAATGTGCTCATCGATCTGTTTTAACCGAGTCTGTATGAGCTCGGCCTCGGTCTGTTGTAACCGCTCCGTGTTATCCATCTGATACCTCATTAGTTTCAATTGAGAAAGGGCTAGGCAACCGCTCGTAGCTTTTCACTGCGGATGTAATGTCCTTTTCACATTTGGCGATTGCTTTTTCAACTGACCTTTGTTCTTCGACAGCCTTCTGCAATCTCTGCTTCAATAGTTCCCCCTCATCAACCAGCCCTGCGCTACCTATGCTTACGTTGTCACGGGTGCCGCCTGTACCGATCTTATCAACCTGCCGCTGGTAGTTCTCTACAATGGACTCATTGTCATTTTTCAACCGAATCAACTGTTTGTGTTTCTGTTCAAGATTGCTAACAGCCTCGCCGGCCCTCCGCCTGGTCAAGACCTGATTTACTATCCTGGGTGCTTTGTCAGCTGGAAGCTCGTTACACTCAACCGCGTTTGCAACCTCCGTATACGCAAATTGCGCATCTCTCAACGCGGCTGCGGCTGCATCCGATAAGCGCCCGGCCTGGTTTCGCTGGTCGCTGATACGTTTAAATTTATCGGCTATGTCCTGAAACGCGGCCTTCGCGGTGATAGCGTCCTGTTTCAATTTTTCCACATCATAGACCTCGAGCTTACTTAGCTCGGCTCGTGCATGACTTATAAACGCTTCGACCTTCTCAACCTCTGCGGCTGAGAGTCCGCCGGCGATTGCCACACTTGCAATCTTTTCGGCGGGCTTGTCTTGCCATAAAAGATTACTAACTTCCTCGATTGCACTTGCTTTTTTCGCTTCCATGACGGCTGCGATTGATTTTTGTTCTTTCATTTGGTATTACCTTTCTGTTTTGTTGCGCTGATCACCATAACCAGCTTAAAGTCGATTAGTTTCTGCTTCTCTGTGGTAGATTCCAGTCAAGTAGAGCTCTGTGGCGATTTCTCGGATAGCGGCCCGGTGCTTATAGACCATTAGCCTGGCTTTCGCATGTACGCGTTTGTATCTCTTCACCCAATCGCCGGGATTACCAGGTTCAAAGCTCGTACAGAAATTAGCCACAATTTCAGCATCACTCGGGCCTCCTTTGAAGCCTGCAAATACCTTCCTAACCGAATCTGCAGTTAATTCACCGTTCGCTGATTGTTTGAGCTGTCTGTCTATTAACTGTTTCTTCCTGTAGTGGCTGCGCGGCCGTGGCCATTCATTAACCAGCTTACCGCCATAGCTCCCGGCTGCAGCCATTATTGCCTTGGCAAAGGGCGTTAATTGGCCGGCACATGCCGCTATGCCGCTAGTCCGTCCCTCATCAACCAATGTCGCTGAAACCGCTGGGCGTAACAGGTCGTGGGTCAGTAAAAGTCCTGTCTGTAAATGCGCTGCTTCATGTAAGGCCGTACGCCACCTGTAATAAGCTTTTGTTCGTCTGATTCCGTTCATAAGTTTGGTGTCCCTAACTGCCTAGTTTTCGTTGTGTCACGCTGTGATAGCGTTACAATTTACTTTTTAGTGGTATCGCCTAGTTTAGCCATGCCTGAAAGCACATCGGTAGAACCTATTTGCCGTCTGCGGGCTTGCTGGTGGCCTTCGTTGGCTTTTTGCATACCTTCATGGCCCTTCCTGCTTGCTGCGCCCTCCTGCGCTCTCTGTGGCGTTCCTTTGGTTGATCCTCTGACCTGGTATAAACTCTGTTCATGATTTCCCACTCCCTGCCTTTATGAATCCCTGCGTCATTCGTTATAGTATAGTCCCTATAAGGGGACTATACTGTATACTGAATCGAATATACGCGGTATTGCTATACTAGGATATCCACGTTATACCGATTCCCGTTTAATGGCTGAATACATTGTACGCCTCCCTAATTCCATTCTGAAGAGCATCCCTTTTTTGGTCATCTCCGCGATTAAATCCTTTGCAGGTACGTCACTGCATGAACACTGCTTCTTGACTGCCTTGACCGCATCGCCGTAACAGATTGACTTTTCTGTAAATGCCTTGATTGCTTCCTCAACTGGAATGTGACGTTTTGGCCGTGTTCGAGAGTTTGCTTCAACTGGCGCAACATCTGATAGCGAAAAGGCCCCATTGCTGAACTTGGCGGTAATCGGTTCGCTCGGTGCGTAGTTTCGAGTTATCGCACTAATCACAACATGGTCGGGCTCGCTCGCATGTTCACATAGACTTATGAGCGTAGAGCAATCTCGAGCAAGGATACCGCTGCCCGATATTCTATCGATACCTTGGCGGTCTCCGATCTTGCCTTTGGTCGAGTGGTAGACCGATATCAATGTAATGCCCTCGGCTGAAAATTTCTTCATCTCTAAGACAGCGGCCTTGACTTCCTTCTGATCGAGTTCATCGGTAATCAGCAGGTAGACAGGATCAATGATGCAGACCTCGCACTTCTGTTTAACAGCTTCATTTAAGACAGTTGCAAAGGTCGTCACCTCGCTGCTGTTTGCAAGATTCAATACTCTGAGATTGTCGAGTAGTCCGGGGTTGGTTTCCAGTCCCTCAATCATGTTTCGTAATCGCTTTTTATAGGCATGGGCTGAGATTTCACCATTTACTAAAAGTACTCTATATGCATTCGGGGTGCTTCCTAACATCTCGCTTCCTGTCGCTATTGCTACTCCTACTTGCAAAGCATAAAAGCTCTTGCGCGCCTTTGATTGCCCAACTATCGCGACGCGGTCGCCCTCATCTATAAGACCCTCTATGATCGGTCTGTCGGCTTCGTCGGGCTGGCTGAGCCATTCACCTGCTCCTATTGGTTCAACGTCTCCAGCGGCCTGTTTTCCTGCTAATTCTGCGATCTCTCGCGAGCTGAGCTTAGGGGCGTCGGCAATCGCTTTTAGTAATTTTTCTTTATTGCCGCCCTCCTGGTTTAACCAATCTGTAACATCGCCTTTAGGTAGCTTGCTGAGGGTCAGGATTTTAACGCTCGCGGCCTCCATTCTTACAGCACGACCGATATCATAAGCGCGTTTTAAGCCTGCAGCATCGTTATCTAAGAGCATTACCACGTCTTTACCCATTAGCGCGGCTGTGTAGCTCCACTTCCAAGCTCCTGCGCCGCCTGCATTGGTGGTCGCCGGCAGTCCGAGTGCTGCGAGCGTGTCGGCGTCTTTTTCGCCTTCGACCAATATCACTTGTTTTGAGTTGACTACTGCTGGGAGATTGTAAAGAACGGTCTCAACGCCCTCTAGCGATTCCTTGCCGTTCGCTGCGCACTGAATGAACTGCTTCGGCTTTTCCGGATTTTCGTATCTGATAACCTGATGAATGAGTTCGCCGCTTGCGTCCGTATAGTCGTAGCGTTGAATCTCAATGTACCCTTCGGCCCTCAAGTGGTCGCTTCTGGTCGCTGCCTTGCGTGGCTTAGCCTTGGCTGTGTCATGCCTTGGAATCAAGCGCAAATACTCACCTAACCACTGCTGGGCTTGCTGCATACATCCCGAGAATTTGACCAGCGCAACAAGGTCGATCACGCTGCCCTTGCTCTTGTCTTTGTGATCAAACCAGCCATCTTTATTTATCGCCACGTTCGGGTTGTTGCCTCCGCGCCATGTTGCCGCGCATCGGCCCTGGGCGTTTGGATTTAATCCAAGTTCGCGCGCGATTTCAAGGCAATCGGCATGTGACTTTATTTCGTCAAATGAATAGCATTTCATTTTAGCGCTGGCCCCTTTCCGAGTTCCTACAAAACCAGCACAACCAGCCTTTTTCATATCGCTCTAAAACTTTATTGCATTCCGAGCATCGGTGCTGCTTTCCGCTTGCGTCCGATTTCGGGTGTCGATACTTACAGAGAACTTGAGGAATAACGATTTTCATATATTTTCAACCCTCCTGAAGCATTGAAGTTAATGCCGCACTCGGTACCCGATAGCGTCCGCGACGGATCTCGATCACCGGCAAACGATCGTCTTTAATCATCCTCCAGATAGTCTGACGTGATAACCCTAAGACCTCTGCGGCTTGGGTCATGGTCAACAGCCTGCGGTCGCCCGGGGCTTCTGTGTGAGCATCTCCTGATAGTATGGCGTCGATCTGCGACAGTTTTTCGGGCTCGGCTGTGATTAACGCTTGTATGCGTTTTTCTAATGTCATGGTCATGTGTGTATATCCTTTCTGGCTCTCAATGCGCCTCTACACATAGCCCATTATTTCCGCTTTGCTTCCTCTATTTTCGGCGCAAACCAGCGTTTAAGCCTTTGTTTCATTGACTAAAAAAAGATTTGCCGTTTCCGCTTTGCTTCCGCTT
>JBAYXX010000065.1:0-24278 GCA_041673345.1 Kiritimatiellia bacterium | reverse complement strand
CGGCGTGTCCGGTCCAGGACGCCCGTTTGTGAAAATCATCTCCCCTAAAAAAGGTATTCCGCTCTTTTCGGAGATCCGCTTCAGAGTTTTGATGTCATCTGAAATTATTTCCGTAGCCAGTCCCGGAAGGCCGAACCACTTGCCACCGCCCCAGCAGTCATAGCCGTAATACTCCCAAAACGATACTGACGCGGGCTTTAAGGCCAGCCAGCCCCCGAGAATTTCATCATAGTTAGTTTTACGGGATCCATCAGACCAAATATGCAGCCTGAGCTTCTGGATTTGCACCGACACGTTGGGCGGCAGCTCCTTGATCCTGACCGGTGGACGTGTCTGCTGATTATAGGCTCCGATAACAATCCTACGGTCTGGAAACTCTTCCCTGAGGGCATCCGCTGTCTTCACGGCGATTTCCGCCCAGTAATCCGATGTGGTGCCGCCCCACCCTTGCTCAGGGGTAAGCTTGCGCTTGCATTCCGGGCAGGCGCAGGGCGGAGGCGCGCCGTCATTTTCAAGAATTGTGAAATCCGGATACATTTCAACGTCCTTTTTTTGAAAGAACTCCCTGGCTTGCTTGACAATCTGTTCCCGCGCCTCTGGATTGCTGACACACAGATTAGGCGCTCTGCCGCCATCCGCGCGCAGAGCAAACCACTCCGGATGGACCGCGCCGTATTTCTGGTACCAGTTTCCGAAACTATGGCAAGTGCTGGCAGGATACACGGTACCGCCAAAACCGATTCTGCGCATCCAGCGCACATTGGCACCGGGCGGCGCATACCCCTCGCGATAAACGAAATAGGGCGCATCCGTTATTTTCAGCCCGTTCACGACCACGGCTTTCTCCGTCGGCAAGAGTTCCCCGGCCATTCCGGGGAAATACCACCGTACGCCCAGCGCCTCCAGAAACCGGTAAACCCCATAGAGAGAACCGGCGCTCCCCGATACCATACTCCCAAGACTCGTGCCTGCGCTGTCGTTGCCCACAATGACTAAAACGTTTTCTTTCGACCCGATCATAAATCCGTCAGGCTTCAGCGAAGCCGCAGTAAACCCGCATGCCTGGGCAATTTTGCTTTCCCCCACCAGGATCAAATTCCGTCCCTTGAGTTCCGGGGCTTCATGTGTTGTTCTCTCGTCTGACCGCACCACAGGCATCTCAACGCCAAACATTTTTTTCAGGTAGCGGCTCAATTCCTTAACCGCCGCCTCGGTGATTTTCGGAGCCTTCGCATCAAGAACAATCACTCCATTCGCCGAGTTTTCTTTTACCAACGGTATGCGGTTCACCGTCAGGTTCTCACATAACGGTTTCGTGCCAGGCAATCTTTCTAAGATCGCATCGTCCACCTTGCCGGAGCCGACAGCTCCCGCGGCCTCGAACGAGGCCTTGATCGTCTCATGTTCCAGCGCGCGGTTGTAGAGCTTGAGTTCATCCACATAACACACCGCCTCCGTCATGCCGCCAAGTCGCAGCTTGTTGTTGCTGCTATCCAACCCGCCGACACTCTTAGCCTCATTCTTTTTCACGCCGTTGACATAGATAGCCGTCTGCTGGCCGTCATGCGTCACCGCTATATGCGTCCATTGATTCAAGGGAAGTTCGTAGTTTGCCCGGGTGTCCTTTCTCTGTTTACCAATATTCGCGCAATAATACACGCTGGCGCCCCGATAGTGCGGATCAATCCCCCACCCTTTCGCCCAACCCTTGTCGATAAGGGTGTTGGCCAAGCCCCATGATTTCGGAGAGAGCCAGAACATCACCGTCATGTTCGATGGATTGAGCATGGCATTATCATCACACCAGACAGAGCCGAAATCACCGTCAAACAACATCGCCTTTCCACTCACACCGGGAATCCAGCCCACTTCACCTTCAATCCGCCCGTCATTTCCGTTGCCGGAGAGATCCTTGACCGCCTGTCCCTGAACATCGTCAAAGCCCCAATGCAAGATCAAACCTTTTTCAGCTTGCGCCCCTGCGAAGCACATCATGCCCGCACTGATGATAAGCGCGCTCATTGTCAACTTACTGCTACTTACTGTCATTATTTCACCCCTCCAACAAACTGAACAAACCTGTTTGATTTCACTTCACTCTTTATCAAAAAAGTGTATACCTATTTGAATTCAATACATACTATATCTGATTTAATAAAATAAAACGTTCACAAAAATAGAATTCTTGTTTTGTGTTATTCGCCCAGCCGCCTGCGCCTTGGCCTGTGCCGTCAAGAGCCACATACCAGTCACTGGCTGCCGCTGTTTGCACGAGCAATGTTCCTAATATTAACCACGCAACGAACAAGGATCGTTCTTTCATCATGTTTTTATGTTTCATCAGATAACTCCTTATTTGTAACCGTTCACGAGATATAAACGACCTAAACATTATTTGAACCATATCATTGTCGTTATAGCAAAGTTCAGCACAAAAAATCGTTTTTTTCTGTTTTCATTCTGAACTCGAGCTCAGCGATAGTGTATATTGCGTCCTATGTCAGATATTTTAGTCCATTATAGTCGCTTAGGCGACTAGAAAAAAAACAATTAATTGTTCTTTCCAAAAAATTGTCTGTTAAACGTTTATAGGGGTTTAGTGTAGTAGTCGCTCTATGAGCGACAAGGAGTTTAGTGTAGTAGTCGCTCTATGAGCGACAAGGAGTTTAGTGTAGTAGTCGCTCTATGAGCGACAAGGAGTTTAGTGTAGTAGTCGCTCTATGAGCGACAAGGAGTTTAGTGTAGTAGCCGCTCTATGAGCGACACATGCCGCTCATAGAGCGGCTACTACACCCGATGCTGGTTTACGATAGCGGCAAGCGATGCTGGCTGACTTCTGACTTCTACTGCTCCGCGTTGCGGAGCAGCATTTGCAAAGAAAATTTCAGACAGGATAACAGGACTAACAGGATAGCAACCAAATCCGGTAAATCCTGTTACTCAAAAAAAATCAAAGGACTGTGGTACGACGAATGGGACGGCGGTTGTTGGCTCTTACCTGCCGAACGCATGGGGCCTGTACGACACTCACGGAAACGTGTGGGAGTGATGTTTGGATTGGTATGGGGACACACTGGCGGGTGGGGCTGACTCGAGGGGGGCAGATTCGGGTTCGAACCGCGTGGGACGTGGCGGAGGCTGGTACAATTTTCCGGCTAACAGCGGTTCGGGGTTTCGGGACAGTAGCATCCCATCGCGTCAGTACTATAGCTACGGCTTTCGCCTCGTTAGAACCTTGCCATAGCGCAGCAGTGCGCGGACCTAGTCGCTTACCTGAAGAGGTGCTCAAAGCGGGCTTGTTCAAGGAACGCCTCAACGCAGAATGAAAATAAGCAAAACAACAATCATGAAAAATATCGCCCACCAGAAGGTTACATTACTGTACCAGTGTTTTCCCAAGTCTTTGAAAATATTGAGTTTGTGCCAGTTAAGGGTAAGCTGATCTGTTACTTGTTCAGGCTTAGGCGGCTTGGTCATAAGACTGACTGCCACGCAGGTGACCACACAAACCACCCAGTTAACAAGCGATTGATTTGCATAAGGCTCCAACCACAGAGGGTGTGGAGGGCAGAACTGAATGTAAAGCTTCATGGCAATTCCGAAAACAAAACCAATAAAAACAGCGGCTGTCGCCCCTTTGCCATTGATGCGTTTGAAAAGAATTCCCAGCAGAAAAACCGCGGCGAAGGGAGGCGCAAAAAAGGCATACAAACTCTGGATATACACAAAAAGACTGCCGCCAAACCGCTCAATATAACCAGCCATCACAATCGATATGATCAGGATGACAACCGTTGAAATCATACCAACCCTGACCAGGCGTTTCTCAGTTGCGGCTTTATGCAGATGACGTTTGTAAATATCAAGCGTGAAGACCGTGGCTGTCGAGTTGAGCACTGAGTTGACGGTCGACTGAATGGCACCGAAGAGCGCCGCTAAAAAGAGACCCCGCAAGCCGGCGGGCACTAGTGTCTGAAGCATATGAATATAACCCTTGTCAGCTTCCACCTGGATTTGATCCCACGGCATTTTCATCACATCAGGATTAGCGGCAAACAGAATCAACCCAGGCACAACGATAATAAAAGGCAGGAAAACCTTCATATATCCAGCAAACACAATGCCCATCCTAGCATGCCATGCGTCCTTGGCTCCGAGCACCCTCTGGATCATAAACTGATTGATCACGTTGTACCAGATGCTGACCGTCAAAAACCCGGTAATCAGAGATAGCCAGGGGGTCGTGCGATGCGTCAAAGGCTGAATCACTGAAAGCCGATGATACTCATCCATCCCCACAATACTTTGGGCATTCTGTGCCACGACCTCCTGCCAAACTCCAGCTTGGGCACTGTTCCGCTCAATCATTACGCGAAAACCATCTATGAGAGAACCCGAATCACCAGCCAGCATATTAAGCCCTAAAATAGTCACCAGCGTCCCCCCGACCAACATCACAATCACAGTGAAAAAATCGGTCCAGGCCACCGAGCGTAACCCACCATACACAGCCCAGCTGCCTGCCACCACGCCCAACGCGATAATCGAGAACCCGAGATTCCACCCAAAGAGCTTGTGAATGGCCAAACCGCCGCCATACAGCACTGCCGCCAGAAAAGCCACCACGTTACTGATAATGGTCACAATGGCGAAAAACTGCCTGAGCGTTGCGTTAAAACGCCGCTCCATAAACTCCGGGGTTGTAAAGACCTTAGCTGAAAGGAGAAAGGGGATGAATAACCAGATCAGAAAAGAAAAACTGATAATATTGCCCCACTCCGACATGGAGACGCAGACCCCATAGACAAACGCCGCACCGATCATACCAATAAAGTGCTCTGTGCTGATATTGGAGGCAATGAAAGAGCCGCCCACCACATACCAGGGCAGAGTCCGGCCAGCCAGAAAATAGTCCTCCGCCCCACTCTTCTCTTTTCTTCCAACCCAGAAGCCGATGGCGCTCAGCACCACAAAGTACATAGCGAAAGCAATTAAATCTAACGTGTTTAATGAAAAGCCCTGTAATCCAGTCATAATTTCACCTTTATCTGCTTGGCAGGTCCCGATTGCTTCGGGAGTTGTCCGGTTGGAAAACGGACCTACCCCTTGTCTCAAACCTTGTTTTTTTCGGCCACTTGGTCTTGCCTACAACTTGATCACTTGGTCGTAGTTTCGTGTCTATAACTCGGGGTCGGTGCCGGCATCGGAATCGGTATCGAAAAACGCACAGGCTCGACCCCGATTCCGATTTCGACCCCGGCACCGATGCAGCTGACATTCGAGTGACCCCTCGTTTTTTCGCGGCGCAAGTGTAGTAGCCGCTCTATGAGCGGCACCAAACTCCAGAGCCGCTCTATGAGCGGCACCAAACTCCAGAGCCGCTCTATGAGCGGCACCAAACTCCAGAGCCGCTCTATGAGCGGCATAACGCGCAAATGCCGCTCATAGAGCGGCTACTACACCGAATGACAACTATTGCATTCCGCATTACCTGTAACTTCAAATGGTTTAAGGTGTTTTCCATGTGTTTTTTATCTTTGTCTATAACTCGGCTAGCTCAACTCTGAATCCTGACAACTTGCAACCCGCTCAGGTGCCCGAATGCGGCGACCGCGTCCGCGTGATCTCCCAGCACGAGTGCGCTGTGATGTGTCCCTCCAGCGTGCGAGTAGGCCTCCAGAAACGCAGCCACTTTAAGTTGTGGGCGGATCCACGTACGGACCACATCGCGCATCTCCGGTTGCAGCTCATCCCCTTCCGGGAGCACCTCAACTGGTGCGACTATCAACGAAAAGGTATCATCAGGTCCGGGCGCAAGATTAACAAACACGGCCGGACCAGGCCGCACCGCGCAGGTCAACACGGCCGGGTCTAATGAACCGCCAAGAAAGAAAGGCTTGGTCATAACACGCGGCATCCCATCGGCCACAGAGGTGCTGATCTCCCCCATGTGCGATAGAAAAAGGGTGCCCCCGCTCCAGTCCGCACAGAATATCTCGGTAAAGGTGACCGCGTCAAATCCCTGCGCCAGAGCGCCGACCAACGCTGCTGTCAGCACATCGCCCTCACCCGCATAGCCAGTTCCACGTCCCATCGCCTTACAGATCTCTAAAAAAGGCATGGTGTTGGCGGGTCGGTCAGCACGATTAAATTCCTGAAAATTGACTGAACAGGCGGTGTAGCCACCCTCATCCAGGAGCTGACGCAGCCCCAGCCCCACACGTACCGAGCGCGCATGGTCGTCAGCGTCAAGTTCACAGACAAAGCGTTCATTGTCAACTGCCACCTCTTTTTTCACTGCGTCATCTTGTACAGTTTCCACAGCAGCATCAAGCACCTCAAGCCCTATTTCATCAACCGCAATCCCGAGGGCCGAGTTCAAGAGACTCTCATCAACAGAAAAATCTCCCATGCCAGGGAAAGCCGCGCCAACGCGCAGCACACGGCTGTTGCGAAGCGCATGTGCTGCGGCTGCGGCACGCACCATTTCCACAACCCGATCCTGAGTTTCAGGATCTCCACCGTAGCCGGCAACAATCTCAAAGGGTCTGCGATAACGACACAGCATACTGGCAAAATCCATCACCCCATGCACACCATGATTGTACATGATCCGCCCTGGCGCGACCCCGGTTCCAAAACCCGCGTCCATGGTAATATCCAAAATGATCACTGGCAGCTTCGTTGCGCGGAATGCGTCGATCGACTCCAACGAGGGCGAGTAGGCTAGATGCAACGTCATGATACATTCGACTCCATCCACTTCGAACTGCTTGACGGCATCTTCAAATTCGCTGGCCACTCGACAGACCGGCGCACTCTGCACCGCAATTCCGCGCTGCTCCAACACATCGGAGATCTGCTGCATAAATTCAGTAAACCCATTACGGATCTCGGGTTTATAATCATCGTAGAGTTTTAAATAAAAAGGTAGTAACCCTGCCTTGATTTTTCTTGATTGCTTTGTTTTCAAATGTATTCCTCCTCTATTTGTTTCATATTTTGTCTCAAACCGTATCTACTTTGACCAGCCACAGGCTGCCGCTGTTTGATTAGAATTACGATTAGGATTGGGATTAAGATTGATCACCCTACAACCCATAACATTCCCAAAATAATCTACTCATAACCCACCCCTCGCTACTGCTATTCCGCGAAGCGGAATCACATGATTCGGCATAGCCGAATCATTTTTAGTCAGCTATTGGGATGGCTCCATAATTGTTGTTCGCTATCGTGCTGAACAGCTGCTCAGCATTATTAAAAAACAGGTTCTCAATCTCATTCCGATTAAGTCCGGCACGTTCTACAGCCAGCTTTATGCCCCTCAACTGCTCGTAATAAAATGAGGTGAAAGTCACAACATGGTCCGCATCAAAAATCGTGGAGCCGATCGCGTAATCCTCGCCCATCAGATAGGCATATTGATTGTTGACCTCAACCGACTTTCCGCGCAAAAAAGCGATCGGCGCATCTGATCCAAACAGGATGCGTTCGCGCGGAAAGTTTCTGAATGCATATTCCAGCACACCTTCATGGTTCACCATCGCGGTATCCACATATGCGTTGGGACATGCGGCGATACCATCTAGAAAGCCGATGACATTGCTGAGGTAATATGCCCGGCCGATATGCGCGAAGATTATCTGTGCTTTGGGATAACGCTGGCACAACTCGGCCATCTGCGCCTGATTAACAGGATCAGCCAGACGACCGCTGCGCGGGATATGCAGTGTGACAGCCAATCCACGCGCATCGGCTTCCTCCATCTGCGCAGACGGCAGCATATCATGGATTGTTATATCGCATGTCTCTTTCCAGTCAACAAAATTGAGATATGGCTTGTAACCGACAAGGCGGTTGCGTTCAACCCTCTTAACAACCGCCTCTGCCGAATCATGCGGCGAAACTAGAGCCATACCAAAACAGCGCTGGTTATCAGAGATCCTGCCGCAGTAATCCGCAGAGGCTTCAAGGTCACTTTCAAACGAGGGCTGTCCAAAGCAATTCAGATGAAACTGTTGTTCCGGCATCAGTGTCGCAGCCCACTGGAGGCATTGCTCATAACTGAAAACACCACCGAACTTTTGATAGACGTTCTGGCCAGAAAACTTCGCTCCAGGAACCAGGCAGGAGTGATCAAAAATATGAACATGCGCATCCAGGATTTTTTCAGGAAGAAACCCACACAATTCACGTTCGTAAACCTGTTTATCTGCAATCGTGTAATCAATACTCATAATTTTTGTGTTATCCTTATCTTAATCTTAATCCCAATCTTTGTCTCGAACCTTGTCTTTCCCAGACACTTGGTCAAGTTACCCTCTCGTTTTTTCGCAGCGGCCGTTTGTTGTTCACGCTTCAGCGTGCTCTTTGTTCTCTAACCGTTATTGAGAAGTTCAAGTCAAAGCGTGGTCCAACCATCCCAAACTTAATCCGCTAACCCCACTCCCTCGGCGGCGAGCATCGCCGCACCGCGTGCGCCAGCCGAACGATCACCAGCAGTCACATCAATCCCGGTAATTCCGGCCACAATCCCAGGCCAGACTGGGCTGCGCGAAGGGCCGCCCACCATCACGGCATGGCTGTAGCGGAAACCGCGTTCCGCTAACTTTAAAATCTTCTCATTCAACAACCGAGCCGCACCCTCCATCACGGCGCGGCTGATATTGGCTCGATCGCCATCTATCTTCTGCACAGGCGCACGCAAATCTATTTCCAAACCGCTGGCACCAGGTTCAGCCTGTGCCGCCAGCGAATCAAAGGCACGCATCCTTTCACTCACCTTTTCACCGGGAGCAATCAGATGCTCAACATACCAATCAATCTTCTGGCCGATCTGCGGCACAGAGAACATCCCACCCCAAACACCCTGACCATCCTTGAGAAACGGGTCGCACAGCAGACCCGCATCCAAAACGGCCTGTCGTTCTTGCATCGGCACAAAACCCACCCACGAGGTGCCACAGGAGAGCAGGAGCTGTCCAGGTTCCAGCACGCCCGTTGCACGGGCAGCCGCTGGATGATCGAAACAGCCGGAGACAACCATTGTTTGTTCGGAAAGCCCGGTATCCACCGCTGCCCGTCGGGTCAAAGGCCCGATAGCCATACCAGAGCGAACCAAAGTAGAGAGCTTCTCCTGCTCAATTTCAAGTTGTTTCAGATAAGGCTTGTGGTAGATGCCTGACATCTGTTCCTGCAAATGAAAGGTAGTGGCTGTTGAATGATCCATCTTCCATTCACTGGTCAAGCGGTACAGCAGCCAATCCGTATCCATGCCAATGTGTGCCGCTGATTTATAAAGCTGTAGCTTGTTTTCGTATAACCAGGCTAGATGCGACAGCGGAAAACTTGTAACACAGGGCCAGCCTGTGATCTGCCGAACCTCCGCTTCAGCAAAACCCTTCAGCAGGGTTGATGGGTCCTGTACGGAGCGTTGATCCATCCAGCTGATCACACGACCCAGCGGCGCACCATTAGTAGCGCTCAGCAATGTGTTACCAGAAGCGGCCGCCATGGCCAGGGCTGTCACCTCCCCCGAGGCCGCTGTCGCCAATTTACGCAGAATCTGGCAGACATTGCGGTAGTGCTCCTCAGCATCAAACTCCACCCACCCCTCTTGCGGATAAAGCAGATGGGTTGCCGCACTGGCCTCGGCCAATACCTTGCCACAGCGGTCAGTCAGAACGCCTTTGAGAGCACTCGTACCGATGTCAAGTCCGATAATAAATTGTTCTGTATGTTTTGTATTGTTCATTCAATAAGCTGTCGGTTTGTTCGAGAAAATCGACTTAATCGAGGTAATCGATTGATGTTTGCTATGGCCGAGGCCCGTAACCTCGGAGGCGGGTCACGGCCCCTACCCTACAGATTTTCAGTATTGCACTTCAGCCACGCTCTTCTCTTTCTGCGACTGCAGCGCTGCCGTGAACAGCTGGTGGCTCACCGAAACTTCTTCCGGGGTCGCGCAACCGGCAAATCGAGAGATCGGCTTGCCATGGTGAAGTTCATACAAAAACGCCGCCCACATCTGCAGGATCGAGTCGCTGAACCCAAACTGAAAGATCTCTCCGGTGATCGTTTTAAAGGCGGTCTCGTGGCCTGTCTGAATCTGTCCCCACACTTGATCGCCCTGCTCACACTTCATACTCTCAAGAATATCGGAATTAACACTGGACCAGCGCGCGGAGGCCTTGGTCCCCAGGATCTCAACATACCAGTTATTCTTCTGACCCGGAGCAATCCGGTGAGTTTTGATTGTCCATGGAAAAGAGTCGCCGCCCGATGAGTCAACTGTCTCACAAAGCAGAGTCGCATTATCCCAGGTTTCGCACGGCACGCGGCCGCCCTTGCCATCAGGACGCTCCTTAATTATATTGGCAAGCAGCGCCCGGACATTGCGAGGCTGCCATCCAGCACGCAGTCCCACATGGCAGGCATGGATCCCCAGATCCCCCATCACCCCGTATTCGCCATTAAACTCAATTATGCGCTTCCAGTTGATCGGTTTTTCTGGGTCCAAATCGCTGGAATGCAGAAAGCCGGAGCTGACCTCGATGATCCCTCCAAACGCCCCCTCTTCCAGCATTCCACCGATGCGCTGGACCGCTGGGAAGAATGGTGATTCAGAGCTGCAACGCACAAAGACCTCCGGGTGTTGCTCCATACAATCTTTGATCTGCTGATTGGCTGCCAGGTCTATACCAAAGGGCTTCTCTCCCATCAGATGTTTGCCTGCTGTAATTGCCTCACAAAATATAGCCGCGTGCAGGTTGTGCGGCACCGCAATGTACACGGCTTCCACCTCTGGGTTCGCCAGCAGCTCATGATGATCGGTGGTCACCTGACTCACTGAAGCAAACCGTTCGGAGAACCATCCGCCAGCAGCGGGATCTAAATCACAAACAGCCACAATCTCGGGGCGCACATCGATATCAGTCAAGTGGCACCAGCGTGCGGCAGCGCTGGCAAATTCACGCCCCATCAACCCGCCCCCAATTATTCCAAATTTAACTGTCTTCATAAAATCACCTCAATTCCTTCATGCAATCTTCGTTATGGGCCTTATGAGCCCTATGAGCCTCATGGGACAGTCCCTTAGATTATCAACTCTTGTATTTTCGCACTCTAGCACTTTAGAACTCTAGAACTTTAGAACTTCTCCAACACCTCCTGCATTGTCCCAATCACAAAATCAATCATTGGCTTATCCGCTATCAGTGGCAGTTTGGCCAGCACCACAGGCGGGCAATCGGCCTTATAGGTCTGGGTGCTGAACTCCAGTCCTCTTCGTCCAAGCTCTTTCACAAAGCAGCCAGCCTGCTCAAGGTCCGCAAAGCAAAGCGTGGTCATATGCCGCCAACCATCCACGCCGGTTATGATGCAAGGGAATTCATCGGCCAGCTTTCTCAACTGCAATTCATAATATTCACCCAGGGCCGCCGTCACCTCTTTGTTGGCCTGCGCCCATTCCATGGTCACAAGATAAGCCAGCGACGCAAGCTCCTCCTGTCCGTTGGTTACCAGTGCCCCGAACTGTGGCATCACATCCATCGCCGAACTGAACAGAATACGCGAGGCCGGATACTCGCCGCCCGGAAATCCCTTGCCAATCGCCACAAAGGTCGGTTTCAATCCATACTCATGGAAAAGATAGAGCTGCGGTGCCCACATACAGGACTGAATCTCGTCGACAACTGTCGGCACATCATGTTGTTCGCAAAGCGCATAGGCATGCTGCAAAAACTCCGGTGTCAGGAGACGTCCGCCGTAGTTCATCATCACAATTTCGTGGAAAAACCCGGCAATCTTGAATGAACCCTGTTCATACTCGGCAAAGGCCCGCTCCAGATCTTCGATGCAGTTGGGTCGAATAGAGACTACCTTCCAGACACCAGCATCAGTTAAAGCCTCATGCAACCCCGGCCACATGCCCCGCATCATCTGGGTCAGCATGGTCGTCCCGTGGTAATTGGCCTGCAAATCACCATCATCATTGCCCATCACCAAAATCACCGGTGTACGCCCCTGATATTTCGGTTCGGCCATCTCCGACTGCATCTTATAAAATCTGGCAAGGACCATCTTGAGGGCGGCCTCGGCTGCCAAGCTACCGGTCTCCAGATTCAGCACACGGTTAACCACCCTCAAATCATCCCGCTTAGCAAGAATATTTGCCAGACCCGCAGTATCGTTTTGCGGTAAGCCATTGGCAATCCGGATCAGCTCCTCTTCCAGCTGACGGGTGATTGTGCCGCGCGTATTGTTATGGGTCGCGTTAGGTATTCCCAATTCACGAGCTTTATCAAGCAGCCTATACCCTGGAAAAAAGTGACCAAGCGGCACATGGTAGTGCTCGCTCTTGGTAATCAGACGCAGATGGCCGTCCTCCCCTATCCGATAGTATCCATAGGCACTCAATGGAGCGGCGGCCTTCTTGGTCGAAGCATTAAACATGATCGTTGAAGCACCATCGGAGGAGTCCTTTAGCGGCGCATCCAGCACTCTGCTGCCAACTCTATCCAACATACCTGACAAAGCACGGCACATGGAGTTCGGATAAAAGTCGATCTGCTCTGACGCGCCTTCCAAAAGCTGCGAGAGATCGCCGCCAGTAAAGACTGTTCGTGCGGCACAGACAGCCTCAACATATTCACGACCCAACAGATCGGCCAGCGATCTCTCGACAGTCACAAAACTATTTTCACAAGATCCATTCACAGACTTTATATTCCCTTTTACTTTGTATTTGAAAACTTGGTATCAGTATACACTTTCATCCCACCCCAGACTACATCAGTTTGCGCAAAAAAATTTTCATTTTTGCGCACAAAGAGAAACTTAGTTATCACTGAATGAACCGAATGAACCGAATTAAGAAGAGTGCGGATAATCAGGAAAAGCAGCGTCCCATAGAACTTTTAACCCCTTATGGGGCGCAAAGAACAATTAATTGTTTTTTCTAGTCGCCTAAGCGATTAATGGCAAAGCTTCCTGTGGGACGATGCTGATCAAACTTAACTATTCGCCCTTGTCACCTGCCTTCAAACCTCGTACTATAGAGCGAATTTAATTCATTAACCCTTTAAAAACACTTTAGATTCATGCACCGAACGCCATTAAACAGCATCATCCCTGCATCACCTCCGTCACAGGAGCCGGAGGGATCGGTCACTGGAACCGTGGAGTCGATCATTTTTCGTAACGACGAGTCCGGCTATACAGTCTGCACCATTAAAACCCCAGCCAAGCGCGGCTTGCCAGAGGAGTTCCTGACGATTGTGGGTAGTTGCGCCGCCATCTGGGAGGGCGAGGAGCTGCGGGCAGAGGGCAGTTGGATCAGACACCCCTCCCATGGCCGACAGTTTCAGGCAGAGTCAATCACCTGCATTGCCCCAACATCCATTGAGGGTATCCGCCGCTACCTGGCAGGCGGCATGATCAAAGGTATCGGGCCGCAATACGCCAAACGAATTGTGGAAAAATTCGGCGCGGACACCCTGCGGATTATCGATAAAGAGTCTGCCCGGCTGGAAGAGGTGAAAGGGATCGGGCGCGGACGGCGGGAAAAGATCAAGGCCTCCTGGAATGAGCAGTACGGCATCCGTGAAATCATGATCTTCCTGCAGTCGCACGGCATCGGAACAGCCAAGTCTTCACGTATCTACCGCCAGTACGGCTGCGATGCGATCGCCATTGTCAAGCGTAACCCCTACCGGCTCTGCGAGGATGTCTGGGGAATTGGATTCAAAACAGCTGACAACATTGCCCTGAATGTAGGCATACCGCATGACTCTGAGCTGCGCGCCCGCGCTGGCCTGATCTACACAATTCAAAGCGATGCTGATGATGGTGGCCATTGCTTCACCAGCGACGCTGATCTGCTGCTGCATGCCCAGGAGCTTCTGGACATCTCGGTCGAGAAGCTCGGGGAGGCGCTCAACGCAGAGATTGAGAGGGGCACACTGGTGCGTGAGGAGAATCGCATCTACCAGCGTGATCTTTTCTATGCTGAGAAAAAAAGCGCGGAAAAACTCAACGAGCTGCTGAACTGCCAGGCCTCCTTCCCCCTCATTGACAGCGATAAGGCTATCGCCTGGGCCGAGCGCAAGATCGGCATCGCTCTCGCGGCCACGCAGATACAGGCCCTGAAAAACGCGCTGAAAAAAAAGGTCTCGATTATCACCGGCGGCCCTGGAGTGGGCAAAACCACCATTATCCGCGCCTTGACCGATATCTTCAAAGCTCGCAAGCTCACGATCCATCTAGCCGCGCCCACCGGACGCGCGGCCAAACGGATGACCGAGGCAACCCACACTGACGCGCTGACCCTGCACCGTCTGCTGAAGTACAACCCCAACAGCCACGCCTTTGATCACAATCGGGAAAACTTGATACCAGGTGACTGTTTCATCCTGGATGAGGCATCCATGATCGACATCAAGTTGATCAACTATTTTCTGCAGGCATTGCCAACGCATGCCACCTTGATTCTTGTTGGCGATATTGACCAGCTCCCCAGTGTTGGCCCTGGCAACGTATTACGTGATCTGATCAACTCCGGTTCAATTCCCTACTGCCGACTGGAAACCATCTACCGTCAGGACACCAAAGGCCTGATTGTCAAGAATGCCCACCAGATCAATTCTGGCAAGGATTTTCTGCCGCAGCAGGCGGAGAGCGATTTTTACTTTATTGAAACCGCTGAGCCGACGACCATCATTGAACGCGTAATAGAGATGATGACAAAACGGATTCCTCAGAAATTTGGTTTTGATCCCATGACAGAGGTGCAGATTCTCTCCCCCATGCGCCGTAATTTGCTGGGAACCGAAAACCTCAATGATGTGATTCAAGCAGCACTCAACCCATCAGGTCCATCCCTGCAGCGCGGTTGCACCAACTATCGGCGGGCTGACCGAGTGATGCAAATACGCAACAACTACGACAAAGTGGTTTTCAACGGCGATATCGGTTTCATTAAAGAGGTGGATGAAAAAAACCAGACTTTAGTAGCATTGTTTGATGGCAGACCGGTAAGCTATGAGAAAAATGAGCTCGATGAGCTGGTGTTGGCCTATGCCACCTCTATCCATAAATCACAGGGCAGCGAGTATCCAGCGGTGGTAATCCTTCTGCACACCCAGCACTACAAACTCTTGCAGCGCAATCTTCTGTACACTGCGGTCACCCGCGGCAAGCAGCTGGTGGTCGTGATCGGCTCATCGCGCGCAGTCAAAATCGCTATCAACTCCAATCAGGTGCGTGAGCGCCGCACCACCCTGAAGGAGCGGTTGCGGTAACGCTCTGGCTCAACGTGTTTTTACAAATGCGTGAAGAAGGTGCAAGTTACTTGGTGGGTACACCGCACAGCGGAATCATATAATTCGGCCTGCTGAATTATTTTCCCACAACTTTTCGATAGCGTAATAAGCGCGTGCCTCAGGTGAGAACACATGCAGTACCACGTCTATAAAATCAATAACCACCCACCCGCTCTCTGGTTCTCCTGAGCTCCGGTATGTTTTGACATTAAAAGTCTTCATGTGATGGCCCGCTTCAGATAACAGGGCTTTCAAATGGGGGCCGGAGTTACCTGACGCCACCACATAAAAATCTGTGATATTTGAATCTTCCCGGACATCGAACACACGTATGTCCAACGCCTGTTTCTCTTCCAAAGCTTTAACTATTTCATCTGCTATCTGCTGTGAGTTTATAACCACACCCTCCCTTTTTAACATTATTCCGCGCTAACTTATGTTCTCTGATAAAGCCCTTGTCCGGCAATATACTCCTCAACCGCCTCTGGAACCAGCCCTTGGATCGAAATTCCTTCAGAGATTTTTTGTCTGATCTCCGAGGAGGAAATATCCATCAGCTTGCCCCGAATCGATCTGAGTAGCAGCCGTTGGCTCACATCCGGCGAAAAATCAAGGCTCTGCTCTAGCTGTTGCTTATCAATTCCTAGTCGCTCTACAGTAACAAAATCACATAAGTTTAATAAAGCCTCAATTTTATGCCATTTTGAAAGAGTAAGCAAGCTATCGCTTCCAATGATGAAAAAAAGATGCGAATCAGGAAAGTTTTTTTTGATCTCCAGCACTGTTTCGTAGCTATAAGAGACCCCCCCCCTACTCAGCTCAATCTCTGAAAGCTCAAAATTGCTGTGTCCCGCCAGGCTGATTTGAATCATCGCCAACCGATGCTCATCACTTACATAACTCTCTTCCCTAACCCCCGTTTTAAAGGGCGAGATCTTGCAGGGAATGAAGAGTACCCGCTGCAACTCAAACTCGCAGGCAGCTGTTACCGCAATATTCAGATGCCCGCAGTGAATGGGGTCGAAACTGCCGCCAAAAATTCCTATATTTTCCATATTAACGTTATCCTAAGCGCCGATTGTTTACTTTAACTCTAGATGCAGGTGTACTCAATTCATCTTTTCGTCTAGTCTTACGCCGCTATCCGGACAAAAAAAAGAGGCTTTGTCAAAATCAATTTTTAAACCGACAACCTCGCCGCTCTTATATCCCAGCGTGGGCGGAACACGGGCGATCACTTTGTTGCCAGCGAGGTTAAGGTGCAGGTAGGTCTCACTGCCCATTGGCTCTACAAAATCCACCACACAGCTGACAACCTCTTTTGATGGCTCAAAATCAGTTAGGATTGAAACCGATTCAGGGCGAAATCCCAGTACCCCCCCCCTGCTGCTCTCCGGGAGCAGATTCATCGGTGGCGTCCCTATGAACCCAGCCACAAAGGTATTTGCTGGCGAGTTATAAAGGCGCAGCGGATCTGCGACCTGTTGGATATGCCCCTGATCCATCACCACAATGCGGTCGCCCAGGGTCATTGCCTCTGTTTGATCGTGCGTGACATAGATCATTGTGGCATCCAACTGATGATGCAGCCGGTTGATCTCACTGCGCATCTCCACGCGCATTTTTGCATCCAAGTTTGAAAGCGGTTCATCAAAGAGAAAGACCTTGGGCTTCCTGACCAGCGCGCGCCCTAAAGCCACGCGCTGGCGCTGCCCACCGGAAAGTTGCTTGGGCAGGCGTGTCAAAAGACCGCCTAAGCCAAGAAACTGAGCCGCCTCATCCACGCGAACGGCAATCTCTTTTTTAGGTGTTTTACGCAGCTTTAATCCGAATGCGAGATTTTCATATACACTCATGTGTGGATAAAGCGCGTAATTTTGAAACACCATTGAGATGTCGCGGTCTTTAGGGGGCAGGTTGTTAACGCAGCGACCATCAATATAAATCTCCCCTGACGTGATCTCCTCCAAGCCGGCTATCATGCGCAGTGTCGTGGATTTGCCGCACCCGGAAGGCCCCACAAATACAACAAACTCACGATCATTGATAGCAAGATTAAAATCAATAACCGCGTGTGCCCCGTTTGGATATTGTTTATTGATGTTTGTTAACCGTACAGTAGCCATAACTCAGTATTCATAATAAGGCTGATCCGCTTATTTTTCGTCCAGTGCTGCGACTCCGGGAAGGACTTTGCCTTCCAGAAACTCAAGCGATGCGCCGCCACCAGTGGAGATGTGCGACATTTTAGCCGCCAGTCCGCTCTTGTTGACAGCGCTCACGCTGTCGCCACCGCCAATGATGGAGATGGAGTCGCTGTCCGCCACAGCCTTGCAGATGCCAAAGGTGCCGTTGGCAAATTTGGGCATCTCAAAACACCCCATAGGACCATTCCAAAGCACGGTCTTGGCATCCTTGACCGCTTCGCTGTAGAGCGCGGTTGTCTTAGGTCCGATATCCAGTGCCATCCAGCCCTTGGGGACATCATTGCCAACCACCTGAGTATTGGCAGCCGCGTCAAACTTGTCGGCAATGACGTTATCCACTGGCAACAGCAGGGTTTTGCCTTTGGATTTGGCTTTTTCAATCATCTTAAGAGCGTACTTGAGCTGGTCAAGCTCGCAGAGCGAACCGCCCACTTTATGGCCCATGGCTTTCAGAAAGGTGTAAGCCATGCCGCCGCCGATAATCAGAGTGTCGACTTTATCCAGCAGATTGTTGACCACCGCCAGCTTGTCAGAGACTTTGGCACCACCTAGAATTGCGACAAATGGGCGGGTCGGGTTCTCAACCGCACGTCCCAGATAATCAAGCTCTTTCTCCATCAAAAGCCCAGCAACATTTAGTGCCATATATTTATTGATGATAGCTGTCGAGGCATGGGCGCGATGTGCGGAGCCAAATGCGTCATTGCAGAAGATGTCGCCGTAGGAAGCGAGTTTTTTCGCCATTGCTTTCTGTTTGGCCTTGATATCCGCCTTGGCCGCGGCGAAATTATCATCGCTCTGACCTTCAGCCTGCTTGATCTTACCCTGCTCTTCGAGGTAGAAACGAGTGTTCTCAAGCATCACAATATCGCCGGGCCGCAAGTCCGCAACCTCAGTATCCGCCTTTAAGCAATCAGGGGCAAAGGTGATGGGCTTCCCCAACATCTTCGCCAAATATTCGGCCACCGGTTTCAACGAGAAGTCAGCCTCATAACCCTTGCCCTTGGGGCGCCCCAGATGGCTCATCAAAACTAGGCTGCCCCCCTGTTCCAGCACATATTTAATTGAAGGCAACGCACCCTTGATACGCGTATCATCTTTGATCACACCCTCTTTGATCGGTACATTGAAATCAACCCGCATGACAACACGTTTGCCAGCCAGCGCAACATCACGTAAATTCTTCTTGCTCATAATTATTCTCTTTCTTTCGACCTCTGTCGAAACACAAAAGAGCGGACGGCAAAATCACCAACCCGCCCTCTTTTTTAATAGCGTCTAAGTACTTGCATTACGCGGTAATGACTTTGATCAGATCCAAAATCTTGCAGGAATAAGCCCACTCGTTATCGTACCATCCGACCACTTTGACGAATTTGCCATCCAGCTGGATGCCAGCCGTGGCATCAAAGATAGATGTGCAAGACTCGCCGCGAAAGTCTGTGGCAACCACTGCGTCCTCGGTGTAACCTAAGATGCCCTTAAGCGCTCCCTCGGAGGCCTCTTTCATCGCAGCGCAAATTGCCTCATAAGTCGTCTCGGCCTCCAAGCAGACAGTCAGATCAACCACTGAAACATCCGAGGTAGGAACACGGAACGCCATGCCGGTCAGCTTACCGTTCAGCTCAGGAATCACCTTACCCACAGCCTTGGCTGCGCCAGTGCTCGACGGAATGATATTCTCAAGGATCCCACGGCCGCCGCGCCAATCCTTCATAGAGGGGCCATCAACGGTCTTCTGCGTGGCTGTAGTGGCGTGAATTGTGGTCATCAAACCCTTCTCAATGCCAAACTTATCGTTTAGAACCTTGGCCAGCGGGGCCAGGCAGTTCGTGGTGCAGGAGGCGTTGGAGACAATGTCCTGGCCTGCATAGCTGTCAGTGTTGACACCGCAGACGAACATAGGCGTCGCATCCTTGGAGGGAGCTGAAAGAACAACCTTCTTGGCGCCAGCGGCAATGTGCTTGCGGGCAGTCTCATCGGTTAGGAAGAAACCAGTGGACTCAACCACAACCTCGGCTCCAATATCGCCCCATGCCAGATTGGCGGGATCGCGCTCAGCGGTAACACGAATGCTCTTGCCGTTCACAATCAGCTTGTTGTCAGCAACTTCAACCGAACCGTCGAAACGGCCATGCACGGAATCATACTTGAGCATATAGGCCAGATAATCCACATCCAAAAGATCGTTAATGCCAACAACTTCAATGTCGTTACGGGCCGCTGCTGCACGGAAAACCATGCGTCCAATACGGCCGAAACCGTTAATACCAACTTTAATAGCCATTTTTTACTCTCCTTGAGCTGTTATAATTTAATTGAAAAAGGATGTTTTAGAACTACCTTTTCCAGTAGATGCCTCTTATTCCGGCAATCCCCGGAAAAAAGCTAATCTGTTCTGATAATGGGTAAACAGTATAGTCGATCTGCCCAGATTAGTCAATACCCAACGATGAATCTCGAAATTTTTATCGCCCAAGAGAACTCTGCGAGCGCATGGTGGATTCGAAGTATATAAGGTTTGGTGCGGGAGCAACGCAGGTCCGATTTCCAATCGGACATGTCCGGCTGGAAACCCGACCTACTCGAGTTCAGCTTCGCCTTTGGCGCACTGACGATGATGGACGACGATGCTGGTTGATTAGGATGATGATTAGGATTGTGACTCGATATCGAAAAGCGAAAGAGATCACAGCTCTCGGATATAGATGTTCTTAAACTCCAGCGGATCACCATGACACTGCAACTCGATCTGCTCCTTTGGAAAGATCGGCTGCTTCCGATCCCAATAGTTTTCCAACACAGTGTTATCCACCACCAGCTCACCGTTGAGTTTAACTGTCACGCGCTCGCCCACCATCTTGATGTAGAAGGTGTTCCAATCCCCCACCAAATTATCGGCTATTTTGAGGGCCTTGCTAGGGTTTTCCTTGTTGTTGTAGAGTCCGCCTGAACCAATATGCCACTGATTGTGAGCGTCCCAGATCTGAACCTGAGGAGAACCGCGCAGGTAAAGGCCGCTATCACCACGGACTGTAAGTAGACGCCAATCAACAAACATCTCGAAATCGGCATAATCTTTAACAGTCGCAATACTGTATCCACTACCATCAAAGTAGAGTGCTCCCTGATCACGGACAAACCAGTGCTTACGCATCAGCTCATCAGCTTTGATTTGCATGGCCGTACGCTCCTCTGGTGTGGCTTTCTGGCGCACAATCGGATTGTTAAACTTATTCTCACCGGTGACACCCTTCCAGTTGGTGAATCCTTTACCATCAAAGAGCGTAGTGAAACCCTCTGGTGGAGTTGCATTGTCGGAGGTGCTGACAACCTTGTAGTCGGCTGGAACCTCTTTAATCCGTATGTTACGCCACTCGACTTTAGAGCCGTGTCCGAGCCAACCGATGTAACCTTTCTTGTTGTGAAGCCCTGGGTGCTTTTTACCATCCATGGTCTCAGTGATATCATCTAGATAGGCATCCACGATCACCTCGCCGTTCAGAATAACGGTAATATGATCACCAACAGCCCGCACCTCCTGAAAGTTCCACTCCCCCACTTTCTTCTGGAAAGTTCCTTTTTTACCGCGTTTGGAGGGCACCACCCCGTAGATTGAGCCATGATATTGATAAGGCTGCAACTTAGTGTAGTTTGAACCCAGATCATCTAGGATCTGCAACTCCATGCCGTTATAGGCGGCGTTTTTTCCTTTCTCACAGCGTATCCCAAGCCCATTATTGGCATTAGCTGGAAGTTTAAACTCAAAACGTAAAATAAAGTTATCATACTCTTTCTCTGCATATAGGTTGCCGCCCCCTTTGCAGACCAGAGTGCCGTTTGTGGCACCATAGCCATCAACCGATCCAATCCATCCGGTTAAGTCCTTGCCATTAAATAGCGAAACAAAGCCCTCACTCGTCGGCTCCGCCGCAAAAATTCCCCCACTCAGCGTGGCAACCGCCATTAAACCGCAAACCATTTTTTTCATTTTTTTTCCTTGTTTATAACCATCTTGACTTGTTAATCAATGCAATTTTCAAAAATCCCGTTGACTTAAGATTCTAGCCACTAACTCACCTCATGATCTTGCCGGGCCAGGGCAGTTCCATATTACCCAACCGGATGGAGGCCAGATTGTTTTTTCCAGCCGCTGGGCCAATCGCCTGCGCACCCATACAAATGGTCAGCAAAAGCATAACAATCGCCGCCAAGATGGCTGCAATACCTGCAACCGCTGTTAATGCGCCAGTACCACCGCTTTCCGAAAAACCACTGAAATCAGAGATTGGGGTCAATTCCACGCCTTCCGGGAAATCCGTGTCTGCTGCGGGAACACCTCCCTTTCTCTTAATCTTGAGCGTTTTCTTTTGGGTGACCGTAGCGGAGCTATCATCTGCCTGCTCTGGCAGAGCCCCATCCGGGATGCGGGAGGTCTTGCCGATCGGAGCGGTTCTAGATTTAGTGCTCGTCAGAGCGTCACCCCCCGATGCCGACGGAGTTGTGCCAGTTCCATCCAGTTTAGCAGGCCGTTTTAGGCGGATGGTCTTGGGACTTCCGCCGCTCATAGGGCCATCAGGCGCGACACCAATCGCCGCTTCCAGCGATATGCGCGATGTTTTTGACTTTGCTGCCTGCACTTGTGCTTCCGAGGGCGGCTTTGGCCCAGGCGGCAAAGGATCGGAGCCAGGCTTATGCGCATGGCTGGCCGAAGTAAAAGGAGGTTGCGCAGGCGACACGGGAACTCTGACTGGACGGAGTTTGACTGTGGCGGAGGTGGCGACACCCTCGGGTTTATCAGCGTCGCCGCCCAGACCTTCAAAAGTCGGTATCGGCACACGCGCTGTTCGGCCTGGAATAGCAGTGATCACCGTCTCCATCGGTTCAGCCGTTTTTTGCTCTTTGGCCTCAGCTTCAGCGGCCCTTTGCGTCTCCGTCTTAACGGCAACAGGTTTCAGTCGAACTGTGATCGGACGTGGTGCGCCAGGTGTGACCTTGGGCGGAACAGCCCCGTTTAAATTTTCTTCTGCCATGATGTATTTACCTCTTTTTTTAAGTAATGGTCTGAACTAGACAGCCATTACCTCACTCTCTTTATGCTTAAGTTCACTGTCAATTGTAGCGATATGCGAGTCAGTCGCTTTTTGTATATCCGTAAAAGCAAGTTCACGCTCATCCTCGGTGATCTTGCCGTCTTTCTGCAATCTCTTGATACTGTCATTGGCATCGCGGCGCACGTTGCGCACAGCCACACGGGCCTCCTCGGAGATCCGTTTAGCAACCTTGACAATCTCTTTGCGCCGCTCCTCGCTGAGTTCCGGGATCGGGATGCGGATCAGCCGCCCGTCACTCTGCGGTGTCACGCCCAGGTTCGCAGCTAGAATAGCCTTGACGATATCGGGCAGCACCGTAGGGTCAAAGGGTGAAATAGTGATCAACCGTGGCTCAGGGGTTGAGATATTCGCCATATCCCGCAGACGTGTGGGTGCTCCGTAGTATATGACTTGCAGTCCGTCAACCAGCGCGGGTGAGGCTTTGCCTGTACGCAAGCCGTTAAAATTATCTTTCAACACCTTAATGGTGTTGCCCATTTTGTCATTCGTATCCTGCAATAACTCTGCTATTGTTTCCATTATCAGCTCCAATTCCCAGATCAGTTACGAAACTTCGTTAGCCACCAATGTGCCAATCTCAGTCTCCCCGCAGATGATGCGCTTCAACGCGCTCTCATCAAAAAAGTTAAAGACAACAATCGGCATGTCGTTATCCATACACAGCGAAAAGGCTGCCGAATCCATAACCTTCAAACGCCGGAGCAGAACATCCTCAAATGTAACCCTGTCCAGCCGCACTGCATTGGAATCCAGCTTGGGGTCGGCTGTGTAAATCCCATCCACCTTAGTTGCTTTCAGCAACACATCCGCCCCGATCTCATTGGCGCGCAACGCGGCAGCGGAGTCGGTGCTGAAATAGGGATTGCCGGTTCCACCGGCAAAAATCACCACGCGCCCTTTTTCAAGGTGACGCACCGCCTTGCGCTTGATAAACGGCTCGGCCACCTCGCGCATCTCAATCGCGGTCTGCACCCGTGTGTCCAGCCCGAGCTGCTCCAGCGCATTCTGCATGGCTAGGCCGTTGATAATCGTGGCCAGCATGCCCATGTAATCACCGGTAGTGCGGTCAACCCCTTTGGATTCGCCGTTCAGACCGCGAAAGATATTTCCGCCGCCCAACACAATTCCAACCTCAACGCCCAATCCCACAATTTCTGAGACCCGACGGGCCATGCACGCGAGAACGCCAGGATCAATGCACTCACCTGACACACTGTTGCCGAGCACTTCACCACTCAGTTTCAGCAATATTCGTTTGTATTTTACCAATCCACTCAGAGGAAATATCGCTCCTTCCACTACACAACTTGAAACTGTGATATAGATTACCTTAAAACAGGGGCAAAGGTAAACCCTTTTTTTAGGCTAAATTGTAATATGAAATGCAACAACACATTGGACAAAAAAAATGTCCCATGCAACAATACCCCTCAACAAAAATCCTTCAAAAAATTGGAGAAAGGAAAAGCCACATGGAACAGCTGAATATTAGCACAAGCCAAAAAGTTGTTTCTCGAACGTTTCTAGGCGTTTAGTGTAGTAGTCGCTCTATGAGCGACACATAGGTGAAGCCGAACGTCAGCGACAAAGCTGGCCTATTGCCCGGGGTCGGGGTCGCTATCGGAATCGGTATC
>JBAYXX010000064.1:0-24542 GCA_041673345.1 Kiritimatiellia bacterium | reverse complement strand
AGAGTGACAAGATCCCATTCAGTGCATACTGACTCAATGCCTCTCGTTAGAAACCTGCGGAAACCCATCACTTCTTTTATCCCAATCCCGCAAGTCAGGCGGTAACAACATAGGGGTGTCCCGGTCAATAAGTTTCAGTCGTAATGCCATAAAACCAAATCCTCTTAATAATTACTTGTATCATATCATATCATGTTAGATATTAAAACAATATTAAGAGGTATTTCTTTTTTATCTAGCAGTTTTTCGGACTTCGGAGAAGTCCGACAAACTGCTAGGTGACACCCAACCTGTAGACTGCCTTTAAATTTGCACAAAGGTCTAAAACTCAACCCCTTGGCGCGCCGGTTGGCCCTGCATGTAGGCATGCTTGATCATCTTGATCTCCGAAACTGTGTCCGCGCGCTCGATCAGCTCCTGGGGAGCATCCCGCCCAGTCAGCACAATCACCTCACCTGCCTTGCGCTGGTCAAGCCAGGTGCAGAGGGTGGGCAGATCAATCAGCCCTTGTTTGACTGCTCCCAGAATCTCATCCAGCACAATCAAGTCGTAGGGAGAGGCTGCAACACGCTCTTCCAGTAGCTCCCAGCCGCGACGGGCGGCCGCACGATGTTTCTCCCAGTCATAGCTGCCGGGTGGCGGCACGAAACCGCACCCTGTGACTAAAACCTCAACCCCGGACAGTGCCCGCAGGGCGCGGTACTCCCCTGCAACCCCCTCGCTCTTGATAAAATGGATCACCAGGCAGCGCATTGCATGTCCGCAAGCGCGCAGCACCATGCCGAGTGCGGCAGTGGTTTTGCCTTTACCATCGCCGGTGAAAATCAGAATACGCGGTGTGGACCTCAAAATTTCCTCGTTACTCGACATGCTTACATCCACTTCATGCGTTTGAAAAGCCAAATCTGCAGGGCGGCTACAGCCGCAAGGGCCACACAAAACATGCCAAAACCCCAGGGGCTATTCACTCCCGGTATGCCCCCGACATTGATACCGAAGATACCAGTCAGCAGGCTCAACGGCAGAAAGATGCCCGCGACAATCGACAAAACATACATGGTTTTGTTCATCTGCTCAGCCAGGCGGTTATCCAACTCCTCCTGCGTCACAGTCGCCCGTTCACGGAGCGCATCAAGATCCTCGACATAGCGCGTGGTACGATCACCGGTTTCGCGCAGACACATCCGATCCATCTCACTCAGCCACTCCACAGTCTCACTGTAAAGCCGCGCCATTGTATCCCGCTGCGGTGCCAGATAGCGGCGCAGGCCAATCGAACTACGCCGAATCCCGGCGATTTTTTTTCGCAACGCGTAGTTTTGTTCAGTGAGCACCTCATCTTCGAGCGCATCGACTAAATCCTCTAAATCCACAACCACATCGCCCATGCGGCAGACCAAACGATCCGACAAAGCGACCAGAAAGCCGCCCGAGTTTACTGGGCCGGAGCCTTCAGTGGTCTCCTGTCGCAGCTCATCAACAGCCATCACATGACGGTTGCGCAGAGTTATAATGCGATGCGCATCAATCCAGATTCGAATGGAGATCATATCATCCGGCGTTGTTTCCGGGCTGAGATTGACCCCGCGCAGAATCACCAGCATCCCGCCCTTATGCGTCAAGCTACGGGGTCGCGTCTCGCTGGCGGTCAAAGCTTCGGCGATCACTGGATCCACCCCACTTTCATGGTAGAGCCACTCCTGCGCATCTTCACAGGTGTAATTCAGGTGAACCCACAGAGTGCCGTTCGCCGGTATCCAGGCTCTCACACCATCGAAATCAATGGCTTGGCCGCCACCTTGGCCGTCCAGATTGAAGGCGAAAATAATCCCTTGGTTTTCGCTCATGATAGATCCTTTTCATCAGCTAGATTTCGCCAGCGGGGGCGGTGGAACATTGTCTGTAAAAGAGGGTTATGCTTAGGCTCCACACCCACGGTATCACCCATGCGCAATGACTCCTTCTGTACAATCCCGTGCAGCAAACGGCCCAGAATATCAGAGCCGGTGATCACGCGCTTACGTTCTTCGCTCCAGAACAAAATAATGTCTTGGTCAATCACATCATCATCCGATCTGGTTGGATGAACCTTGAGGCGTGGAATCGCCTCTCCTAGCAGCGAGTTGAGATCCCGAATAATAATAGGACGGTGACAAAACTTGACCGGATTGACCAGCTCTTTATCAAACAAGATGGCCCGAAGCAGGCCATCCGCATTTAACGCCAACATTGGTTCACCTGATAAATCAACAAGAATAACCCATTTTTTGCCGCTCTCCTGAATCTTTTTAAGCAGAGAGTCTGAAGGATTGTTTTCTATACTCGGAAATATGGGTCTGCCGTTAGTGAAAGTGAGTTCGATGATACTCTTAGGATCAATACTTTCGCCTTCATCGGCAATTTTTAAATCATCGAGAGCGAGAAAGTTCATAGCGCCAGTCCCCTCCACCTGGTCGATCTCGCCGCCCGGGGTTCCGACGTGGAGCTTCAGCAGCTCCTGTAAATCCTTCTCCCGAAAAAAACGGCAGGCCTCAGAGCCCAGCCATCGATCAAGAATAAAAGCCGATGGTCTTGCGACTGGATACAGCAAGATCTGGTAGAAGCGCATAATTGGAGCCAAGGCTGAGGCCACCCTCAACGCGTGGCGGGAGGCGTAGGCTTGCGGAATGATCTCGCCGAAAAACGTGATGAAGCAGGTTGAAAAAGCAAAGGCCGCAGCTCCAAACATGACTGAATTTGACAGCAATGCCAGCAGAACATTGGAGGCCACATTACCCCACAGGATGGTTGTTAAAAGAAAATTTGAGTCTTGTCTGAACCTCAGAACAGTCAAGGCCCTCTTATTATTCTTAGCTTCAATTTCAAGCTGTAACTTGCTGATGCCGAAGAAGGCTAGATTAAGCCCTGAAAACATCGCTGATTGAGATAAACAGAAGAGTATTCCCGGCCATATTAAAGCACTCATAGGTGTTGCGTCTGCTTTACGTTTGTGCCCGGCCGCACCAACAGCGAAAACGCGCATGACTCCAATCTTACTAAGCCGCGGGACGGCAGGTGAAAAGCTCTGTAGCATCGGATCCGGGTAAAACTGTGTTCGATGTACAGGATTTTTTTTAAACAATCTATTAATAACAGAACTGGAGGCGCACTGCAAGTGCAGAAGATAAATTCGTATCCAATTGTCCCAATCCTTATCTCAATTCTCGTCTTTTTCAATATACTCGCTCATCGCGCCCAAAACATGCGCTCTACGCAACTCCAATTCACTCCCAGCGCGCGCCTCGATGATCAGCCTCAGGTAGGGCTCGGTGTTGGAGGGGCGTACATTCATCCACCATGATTCAAATTCCACCCGGTAGCCATCAAAATCAAAGAACGCCTGCGGCGGCCCGAATTCCTCCAGTGCTTTGAGGGCTGCATCCATGGCCCCCTGCTTGTCCTCAACATGAAAATTCAGCTCGCCCGTAGTGGCGTAGCGACAGATCGGGGCGACCAGTTCGCTAAAGATCAGACCCTCGCGCTTGGCTGCGGCAATCTCATCCAGAATCATCATGGCGGCGAGCTCGCCTGAGTCACAGAAATAAAAGTCGCGAAAATAATAGTGGCCCGCCAACTCGCCACCACAGGCCGCCCCTGTCTCGCGCATCAGAACCTTGGCATATGCATGGCCCACCTTGCCCATCACTGTTTTAGCGCCCGCTGCCTGCAGGCTTTCAATTACACCGCGTGAGGTGCGAATGTCATGAATCACTGTACATCCAGGCTCTGCGCGGATATAGCGCTGCGCCAGAATGGCAATCAGATAATCAGGTTGCACAAACTCGCCACGCTCGTCAATAAACATCACCCGGTCAGCATCGCCATCAAAGATAACACCAACATCCAGCCCTTGCTCCAGTACCAAGCTGATCAACTGGGCGCAGTTCTCCACTTCGAGTGGATTGGGCGGATGGGCCGCGAAAGTGCCGTCCAGTTCCTCGTTGATGTAAATTGGAGAGTCTCCCAGGAGGTCACGCATCACCAGTGCACCCATACCGCTGGAACAATCCACCCCGACCTTTAAGTCAGAGAGGCAGGGCGCATCCTTTTTTAAATCGCTGATAAACTCCTCCCTGTAACAAACCTCGCGCACCACTCCGCATCGCTCCGCGAGGGACGGCAGTTTACCTGAGAGCACAGATTGCTCCAGCTGCGCCAGCCCGGTTTCATAACCAACCGGCAGCGCTCCTGCACGCGAGACCTTCATTCCGTTGTGCTCTTTCGGATTATGGGAGGCGGTAATCTGAACTGAACCGGGGTAGCCCTTTTTCGCAGTGAAGTAATACACCATTGGAGTTGTGGCCAGCCCCATATCATCAACATCGCAACCACTCTCGGTCAGACCACGGCAGAGGGTTTCAAAGATAGCGTCCGAGGAGTCGCGCACATCCCGTCCAACCAGCAGCGAACGAGCGTCCAGCAGGGTCGGCAGCCAGCGTCCAATCGCATAAACTGTCTCTAAATCAAAATCTTTTCCATAGACACCGCGCATATCATACGCTTTAAAAAAAGACATAGCCTATTCCCTCTCTGCTATTGAATAACAACCAGCGAAATGCCGGAGTGCGCCCCTTTGGGCTTCATGGCTTGGAGCCAGGCTGGCATGTTGGTGGAAGTCGCCAGCTGATTGGTCAGCGATGAATCAGCTGAGACACCGGAGAGGCTTTGCATCACCTCGCGCACACGCCTGTCGCGGCTGTGATTGATCTGCAATGAGGTGGAAAACGCCCCTAAAATACCGCCGGTGAGCAGACAGATAATCGAAATGAAGATCACGGAGGTCATTGTCACCACCTGCTTACCGCTTATATCGAGCCCGAAATCTTTTTCCGCCCTAGCCCGCTCGCGCATTGCCTCCAAGCGCTCTCGCTCCAGCATCATCCGCTCGCGTTCCAGCTTGAGCTTCTCCTGCTCAATCATCATCTCAGTTCTAGACAAAGTCTCTTCGTTTAACATAGCACAATCCTCTTGTGAGCTATTATAGAACAAATGGGTTTGATTCAAAACCTTAAACTTGAAAAACTCGAGGCTGGCTTGACAAGGTGTGAGCCGCTCTATGAGCGGCATATGTCGCTCATAGAGCGACTACTACACTAAACCCCGATAAACGTTCGATAGACCACTTTTTGGAAAGAACAATTAATTGTTTTTTCTAGTCGCCTAAGCGACTAAGAATAATTCGGCTACGCCGAATTATATGATTCCGCTTTGCGGAATAGCAATAGCGGGAGCTGATTTATTGAACCGCCCGATTTGGGAAAGTTGTGGGTTAGAGGGTGATCAATCCTAATCACAATCCTAATCGTAATCCTAATCAAACAACAGCGGCCTGTGATTGGTCGAAACAGATAAGGATTGAGATTAAGACTAAGATTAGGATGGGCCCACCGACAACATGTTTTTAAGGACCAACATGAATATCCTCAAAGCCCTTTTGGTAAGGGCCTAAGTGACCTGACCCCAGGCTCTCTATCTGCAGGTTCAATCTGCAGGCTTGCCATTCTGAGTTCCTATATTATATACTGTTTGAATTCCATCGGGGTGCCACTTTAAAGTGGCTGAGAAAAACCCGCTGAACCTGATCCGGTTCATACCGGCGCTAGGAAATGGTGTTTCATCAGCAACAGGCGGCTCCATGGAGAACAGCCTGTTTTTTTTGAAAGCGAACCAAACACATGAATTCAGATGATATCACCCTGAAAACACGGCGCCAAAATGTGGCACTGACAATCGCGGGCAGCGATAGCGGCGGAAACGCCGGCATCCAAGCCGATTTGCGTGCCTTTCACTCTCTGGGTGTGCATGGCTGCACCGTGATCACCGCGCTGACCGCCCAAAACCCCTTTTCTGTCAACAGTATCCTGACCGCAGATGGCGACTTTGTGACCGAGCAACTCAACGCAGTGCTCGGGGTCTATGATATCCGGGTGCTCAAAACAGGGATGCTCTGCAGCGCGGAGATCGTTGAAGCAGTCGCCAACACACTGACCTGCCACAACCGAATTCTCAAAGTCATCGACCCTGTCATCATTGCGACCAGCGGTGCTCATTTGCTGGAGGACGACGCTATCACCGCTTTCAAGCGCGACCTGTTGTCACTCGCCGATTTGATCACACCCAATCTACCAGAGGCCGAAGAGTTGCTGGGCAAAACCCTTGACAGCGACCAAAAGCTCGCCGACGGGGCCCGCGAATTTTTCGAAATATATGGCTGTGCCGCTCTGATCAAAGGTGGACATGTCCTTGAATTCAAAGCACGTGACCTGCTTTTTGATGGCGAAAACACACTCTGGTTTGAATCCCCTCGCATTGAAGATCCGCTCTCCACCCATGGCACAGGCTGTTCACTCAGCGCAGCCATTGCAGCCTCACTGGCGAACGGTAAAGAGCTGCATGAAGCCATTCAAGAGGGGAAAGCCTATGTCTATGAATCAATCCGTACCGGAGTGGGTGTGGGCGAGTGCGCGACCGTTCTCGGCACACCGACAAACATTCCAATCAATAAAATTCAAATAAAGAATTTTGCCCTATGACACAACTACAAGCTGCGAAAGCCGGAATTATTACAGATGCGATGAAGCAGGTCGCGAACGATGAGGGTGTAACCCCTGAGCAGGTGCGCGCTGGCATTGCGCGCGGCCACCTAGTCATCCCCTTGAACCCTGCTCATAAAAACGTCAAAGCAGTTGGTGTTGGCGCGCTTTTTACAACCAAGATCAACGCCAATCTGGGGCGCTCCACCACGCACTCAGGCAAGGGCGACGAACTGGTTAAGCTGGCAGTGGCCTTAAAAGCCGGTGCCGACTTTGTAATGGATCTGAGCGTTGGCAGCGACCTTTTTTCCATCCGGCAGGGAATGTTGGATGCCTCCCCTGCGCCGCTGGGAACCGTACCGATTTATGAAACCGTCTCCCGCTTGGAGGGTGATATCCCGGTTATGAATTCCGATCTGCTGATGCAGGTGATCCGCGAGCAGGCCGAGCAGGGCGTTGATTTTATGACTTTGCATGCCGGGTTGCTGCGGGGACACATTGCATCCGCAATGAAACGCAAAATGGGCATTGTCAGCCGTGGCGGCGCGATCATGGCTGAATGGATGCGGAAAAATGATGCTGAGAATCCACTCTACACCCATTGGGATAGCGTACTCGATATTCTGGTGCAGCATGATGTCACTGTTTCACTGGGCGACGGACTGCGCCCAGGTTGTCTGGCCGATGCCAGCGATGAGGCGCAGTTCAGCGAATTGGATATTCTGGGCGAGCTGGTCAAACGCTGTCGCGAACGTGGTGTTCAGGTGATGGTGGAGGGGCCCGGCCATGTGCCCTTTAATCAGATTAAGATGAATGTGGAACGTCAGCAGCAGGTCTGCGACGGCGCGCCCTTCTACGTGCTGGGTCCAGTGGTCACCGACATCGCGCCGGGCTATGATCACATCACCTCCTGCATTGGTGCAACTGCGGCCGCAACCTACGGCGCATCCCTGCTATGTTATGTAACACCAGCGGAGCATCTGGGGCTGCCGGACGAAGAGGAGGTACACCAGGGGGTGATCGCCTATAGAATCGCGGCCCATGCCGGAGACATTGCACGCGGTCTGCCCGGCGCACGGGAGATAGACGACCGCATGGCAGAGGCCCGCGTGGCATTCGATTGGGAAAAACAGTTTGACTGCGCCATCGACCCTGAACACGCCAAAACACGCTGGCTCAAAACCCGATCATGCGAGGAGGGTGCCGCTATTGATGACCACTGCTCCATGTGCGGTAAAGAGTTTTGCGCTGTGCGAACCTCCAACCGAATCCGCGAAAACAGCTGAATTAGAGGAACAATAATGCAACCATACACAGGTTTACTGCTGTATTTAGCGGGGATGATCCTCACAGCAAGCGCTGGTTCGGCACCGCCGATCATGCCTGTGGTTGAGGTGGAATATCTGGCCTACGCCATGAACGAACCCAACAACGGCGCAGGTCCTATGTGGTGCTATGGCTCCACTTGCCTCGTCCGCCAGGATGAGGATGTCTTTGCCAGCGGCCTGGAGCTTATCCCCAACCAAAGCCCCCTCAATAATGTGCGATGGACGCTCTTCAGGCTTGGCGCGAATGCATCACAGCGGCTCAATACCGACCCTACGGGCCGCCAACGCGAGCCATGCCCACTCGGCATCTTTACAGACGGGCGTTTACTGCTGAGCAGCAACCCAACACTGACCAGCACTGGGGAACGCAACGGTCCTGCACAGCCGCAGTTGCTGATCTTCAACACAAGAACACCGGGCGCAACGCCGCAAGTATCGTTGCCCGAGTGGCTTGGCAGCCCGAAGTTCTGCGAGCACTCTTACCGGGGTTTAGCCGTTGATGGGCCAAAACATGAGGCGCTGTATCTTCAGAATGTTGGCTACGACACCTCCTACTGGAGCTTCCTCGCCCGCGATGGCAGGTGGTCAAAGTGTGGTTCAATCAAGATGCCGTGGGGCACTGAGTTCGAGGAGCCCAAGGCAATCCGGGTGTGCTACCAGAACATCGCTCTACGCAATCGTGCGGCATACCTAATGGGTGTCAGCGACGTTATCGAATGGGTGAAAGAGTGGCGGGAATACAAGCTGATCCTGAACGATGGCAAGATGTGGGACTACGACTTCCGCCGACTATACTTCTGCTGGACGCCTGACATTACGCAACAGCCATTCGGTGAATGGCTCAAGGTGGCCGATTGCGAACATTGCGGGCACATCACTAATCTGGATCTGTGGCTGGACAAACAGGGACGCGCACACATCCTGTGGCTCGAACAGAGCATCTGGAACTCACGAGTGCGGGACAAGTTCTTCCCAGGTGAGCCGATCACTTACGCGCTGATGTACGGGATCATCGACCAGGGAAAGCTCATGCGTAAAACACGCCTTGTGTTCGGAGGCGAAAAACAGCAGAGCCAGGAAATTCCCGCCTACGGGCGGTTGCATGCAACACCGGATGGTCGACTGTTCGTATTCTACTACATCAGAGGCACCGACGCCCAGGGCAAGGCTGTCTCCGAGAACCGGCTGCTTGAAATACACCCTGGCGCAACACACAGTAAGCCAGTATACGTGCCCATGACATACCCGATGACCTCCTTCTTCATGGCAACGGAGCGCGGCGGTTCCGCACCCTCTGCGACGCTTGATCTGCTCGGCCAAGCCAAAGGCGTCAACGGCATCAGCTACGCCAGAATCCGGCTGCAGAATAAAGTTCTACCCGGCTGGAGAGTTGTGACTAGAAGCGGCGTTCACTATATGGTGGCACCTGGCGGAACCATCTCGCCGCAGCAAATCACACACGAAATCGGGCTCTGCTACAACTACTCACTCGGCCAGCGCTATCCCGGCGATGGCCTTGAGGGTATGCCACCTTCGAAGCTGAAACTCTTTGAGGACGGCAAAGAACTGGGGCCGGCTCACACGTTGCATGCACAGATCCGCGAGCATGGCCATGGCCGGTTCTCCCACTGGCAAACAGTGCTTTATTTCACAGCAAGCGATGGGTCTGATCCTCGCACGAATGGCCGCCGGTACACCTGGCGAATTAAAGAGCAAATTGAGCCGGAAAAAAATGAAAATTGAAAAGAAATATTTGGCCGCTGAGGAGTATCAGCTGAAAAGTTTCCGGCTAGGACGCATGATTATCGACAGTGGCTGGGTGCCGGACGATATGATCGCACTTTGGCGCGGCGGGGCGCCGGTGGGAGTCATCATCCATGAGTTTTTACACTACCATGGCTTTCGTCCGCGCCACCGCGCACTCAAATGCCAATCCTATACTGGCATCAAAGCGCACACACCTGATATTTTTTTTGAGAATGCCGATGAAATTTTTAACTCCATTATTCCAGGCTCCAAGGTGCTGATTGTGGATGATATATTCGATACCGGCAAAACGGCGCAAGCAGTGGCGCAAAGGCTTGCACCCTTTAATTTGGATTTAAAATTCGCCATGGTCTTCTGGAAACCCGAACAGAACCAAACAGATATGCATCCCGATTTTCACGTCGTTAAAACAGACCAATGGATTGTCTTTCCACATGAACTTGATGGTTTGACCACACAGGATGTCAAACAAAAACACCCAGCCATCTATAATTTATTGGTAATGGAGCGATTGAAAAAAGGTAACATCGATGAGTAAATACACAGCCCAACTTGACCACTTTGATTTCAACCGGCGCATGACCGCCTTGCGGGCAGCGGCGGCCACAACTCAGTTTCCACCTGGCAACACGCTTTTCAATATGCACTGCCACTCTTTTTTCTCCTATAATAGCGAAGGGTGGTCGCCTGCGCACATTGCGTTCAACTGCGCTCAGAGAGGACTTTATGCAGCGGCCCTGTGTGACTTTGACGTACTGGACGGACTGGAAGAATTTTATCAGGCCTCGCAATTGCTCGGCCTGCGTGCAGCCGTGCATCTGGAAACACGGGCGTACGTTAAAGAGCAGGCAGCGGTTAATATCAGCTCCCCCGGCGAACCGGGCGTGGCCTATATCATGGGCTGCGGCTTCACCTACCTGCCTGCGCCGCAAAGTGACGCAGGCAAAACCTTGGCACTACTGCGCCAAGGCGCACAGCATCGCAATCTGGCCCTCATCGACCGCATCAACCATGTACTGCCAGCGATCGCAATTGATTATCAAGCTGATGTAGTTCCGCTGACCCCCAAAGGGGTGGCCACTGAACGGCACATTGTGCATGCCTACCGGATGCGAGCCAATGCGCTCTTTTCAACCAGCGCGGCACGTGCGGCCTTCTGGTCCCCACTACTGGGCTGCCCTGCTGCAAGGTTCGCGGCCATTGAGGCGAACCTACCTGCGTTCGAGGATCTGATCCGCAACGCGCTGGCCAAGCGCGGTGGTATTGGCTACATTCAACCAACTGAGCAGACCTTCCCGCTGGCGGACGACTTTATCAACTGGGTCAAAGAGTGTGATGCTATACCGACAATCGCCTGGCTGGATGGAACCAGCGACGGCGAAGCAGATGCTGAGCAACTCATGGATCTGATGACAGGCAAAGGCTGCGCAGCACTGAATATTATCCCGGATCGCAACTGGAACATCCAAGATAACTCCACCGCAGCCATCAAACAGAGGAAACTGAATGAGATTATTCAGGCTTGCGTGAAGCGTGATATTCCAGTTAATATCGGCACAGAGATGAACAAAGGCGGTCTGCCTTTTGTAGATGACATTACCGGAGCTGTGCTAAATCAATATGCAGGCATATTTACAGCCGGTGCTGAGATTATGGTCGGCCACACAGTTCTGACACGCTACGCTGCCATGCCGTACACAGGCTGGAGGGCAGCCGAGGAGTTCCCTGGCATTAAAGCGCGCAACGCCTTCTTTGCCGCAGTCGGCGCACTGCCGCCACTGACAGAAAGCGCGAGCGACGAACTACTGGCAGCTACTCCAGAGGTCGCATACCGTATGCTGAAAGATCGTCAGATCAGTAGATGAAGGCACATTGTCGGATATCTGATTGGTGCTGAATTTCTCATCGATAAAAAAGATCGTGTTAGAGCTATATTGGTAAGCAACACCATGTTTTTCATCCTTTTGTACCGCGCTGACGCACAATCTCATACATGGCAATCGCGCTGGCAACACCAGCATTGAGCGAGTGTACCTCTCCTAGCATAGGAATGGAGGCCACAAAATCCGATCTCTCACGCACAAGACGGGAGACCCCTTTGCCCTCGCTCCCAACAACCAGCCCCACGCGTCCGGAGAAATCTACTGTTGTGTAATCACGACTACTCTCGCTGCGGTCCAGCGCGGTGACCCACACCCCCTCGGCCTGCAGGCTTTGGATCGCCCGGACGAGATTCACAACCTTCGCGACACGCATATACTCTGATGCGCCTGCCGAGGCCCGCACTGCGGCAGGCGTCACCCCGGCAGCCCTGTCCTCAGGTAGAATCACGCCGGTCACACCCGCCGCATTAGCAGACCTGAGGATTGAACCGATGTTCTGCGGATCTTCAATGTGATCTAGCAACACCACCAAGGCATCCCTCCGCTCCTTGACATCATGTAAAATTTGCTCAAAAGAAACGTAGGGAAATCCACCGGTTCGCAGTGCCACTCCCTGGTGGTTGCCGCCATCACAGAGCTGATCAAGCTCCTCGCGATCCATCACGCGAAAGGCCAGCCCTTGCTTGAGTACCGCAGCGCGGATCTCAGCCAGCTCGGATGTGTCGACTACTGGCACTGGCAGCACCGCATCATAGATATGGCGGCCTCCTGCCCGCAGCACCTCCAGGACTGGGCGCCGACCATAAATCCAATCGCCCCTCCCGGCAACATCCGCCTTTTTATGATCCCGGTTAAAATCTTTAAATTGTTTGTTTCTTTTTTTCATTTTAGTACTCGCGTACGCTTTCAGCCCCGGCAATAATCCAGTACCGATATCAGCGCAATACAAGCAGTATCACTGCGCAGTATCCGCTCTCCCAACGAGAAGCGGCTGAAGCCGTGGGCATCAAACAGTTTCAGCTCAGAGTTTGTCCAGCCACCCTCAGGCCCGATTGCAATCAATGGGCGCACCCCTGGGACGCACCACTCACATCGCAGCCTCGTCATCGGACCTGGATGCGCTAACAGGCGCACAGCATGAGGAGCCAAGCGGTCGAGTTCATTCTCGATAAAATGACCAAAGTGTATTTTTATTTCGAACTCGGGAATATGTGTAGACCCCGCCTGTACAGCGCCTTCAATCAATAGCGGCCTGACAGCCTCGGCTTCGACCCACTGACTGCTGAAATAGTACTTTTCGACCTTACTGGCCTTAACCAGGAAGATTTTACCAGCGCCCAAAGTGGCCAGTTGCGGCCAGAGTCGTTTTAGAACCAACGGACGGGGAGTTGCGAGGATCAGGTCAAACCAGGGTTTTGGACTATCTTCGTTGTGTGAACAATGCAGTGAGATCAGGTCATTTGAAACTTCAAGCACGGTTGAGGTTCCACGTGACCCGTTAATGGTCCCTGTTTTCAGGATCTGGCCGGGTTTTACCTTTAAAACATTCAGGATATGTTCAGCGCGCGGCCCGCGCAAGATTACATTGCCACCGGAATTGATTTCATCTGACTCAAATAATATACGATTCATGGAACGCTTACCCTTTAGTCGCTTAAGCGACTAGAAAAAACAATTACTTGTTCTTTCCAAAAAGTTGTTTGTTGGGCCTTATTGCGGCTTGTTTCGCAACCATCCACCGCATAGCGGCGGATATACTGTGTTCCGCAATCATCCACCGCATAGCGGCGGATATACTGTGTTCCGCAATCATCCACCGCATAGCGGATATACTAAGTTCCGCAATCATCCACCGCATAGCGGCGGATATACTAAGTCGCTACCAGTATGTCCGCCGGTATCCGGTGGACGTAAGTTACATCCCACTATTGAAGGCAACCGACCTCCGTATTGCACATGCCACTCGTAGAGCGGCTACTACAGCTGATACGCCAACGTCGCTACCTATCATTCGGCGTTGGATGTTGAATGTTCGATGTTGGACGTTCGAGCAACGCATTTTTAATTATCAATTCTCCATTATCAACCGGAGGCTCAACCGACCTCCGCGCCCAGCGCGGATCCAGCCCCGTATGGGGTGCGAAGCTTTATCTGGCTGCCGCGGAAAGCTACTTTAGTTAGTCGACGTCACCGCCCAACTTAAGCTCATCCAGATCAACCTCACCCGTATAGACAAATTTAATCGGACCGGTTAAAGTCAGCCCTGTGCATTGTTGCTTACGCCAGTCGCCGTCAACCTCGAGATCAAACCCGGAGGGTGTTTTCACCTTGATTGGCAGGGTGAAGCCAGCAGTTTCCACCGCGACCACGGCGCAGGCCACAGCACCAGTTCCGCAGGCACCGGACTCTGCCTCCACCCCTCGCTCATAGGTCCGCATAGTCATTCGGTTAGGGGCGCGGAAGTTCACGAAATTCACATTAGCGCCATGCGGCTCAAAAACTGGATGGAGGCGTAGGGCGCGACCAAGGGTCTCCACATCGACTGTATTGAGATTCGGCGCCTGTACCACCAGGTGCGGTACGCCAGTGTTGATAAAGTCAGCTTTAATTAAAGCTCCATCCACTGTCAACTCAAGGCCATACTCGCGGTTTGTTGGCTCTGGCATCCAGACACAAACTCCATCATCACTAACCTTCGCACCCACCAGCCCACACCGCATTGTTTCCATGGTCAGATCCCGGCCTGCGGCTCCGATGGCGCATGCGAAAGCAGCCGTGCAGCGGGCTCCGTTTCCGCAAAGTGCCACTTCGCTTCCATCCGGATTGAGAAATCGCATTTTAAAGTCAGCTTTATCTGAGCTTTGAACCAGAATAATGCCTTCACAGCCAATACCGGTGCGTCGGCAGGCCAGAGCGGCCATCAGAAAATAATCCTCCCAAGGAACATCTCCGCTGCGGTCATCGATCAGGACAAAGTCATTTCCCGCCCCATGCATCTTTGTGAATTTGATCTTCATTTTTTTCCTTCGCATTTGATCAGGCGGTCCCAGCCATCAACCGCAAATTATTTCGATCGCCCAAAAATCTGGAGCAAGCGGGTGGCCAGATCCCCTTCGGTCTCCATATCCATATCAGCCCCGCCGGAGAGTTTAATTAAATCCGAGAGGATGTTCATGGATTCGTTCAAGACAATATCATTTTTATCTTCAGATTTTTTTCGAGGCATATCCGACTCATCGTCAAGCGATGGGTCCTCCTTACCACTTAACTCTTCTTCATCCATTTCGCGCAAAGCTAACTCGTCTTCCATTAACTTACGGCGGGCATCCACCTCCAGCGGAATCGTTTTACGCTCTGAGGCCTGTTTAAAACTTTGCACAATTTTACAGTGGCGGTAGTAATCCTTGTTTTTCGCCAGCCGCTCCGCCGACTTTTTTTTGAGTTGCACTATGAATTTATCGTTATCAAACACAGGGACATACATCGTCGGCGCAACCTCTGTCCATGGCAGCGCCCCAGTCATTTTGTCCTCACCAATATCAAGCCCCTCGAGCCTGGAGGGAATCACGACTGCGGATTGCACCCCCTTGAGTTGTGTGGAAGAACCGTTGATACGGTAAAAGCTGGCAGTGGTGACTTTAAGAGAGCCGAACTTCTCGCCCCCTAAGGGAAGTACGGTCTGCACTGTGCCTTTGCCATGCGACTGGGTATCGCCAATGACGATAGCCCGTCCGTAATCCTGCAACGCGCCTGCCACAATCTCAGAGGCCGAGGCGGAGGCGCGATTAATCAAAACCGCCATCGGCTTACGGAAGGCCAGCGCACCATGGATATTGGGCACAGGCATCACCAAAATTCGGTTCGATTCGCGCACTTGAACCACTGGGCCGCTGCGGATAAACAAGCCTGTCAAACTGATTGCCTCCCGCAATGAGCCACCGCCATTATTGCGGAGATCTAAGACCATGCCTTCAACATCTTCACTGTTGAATTTTCTGATGTAAGCCGCGATGTCCTCGGTAGCACTTCTAAAGCCAGGCTGTCCCGGGCGTTTATCCATGGTGGCATAGAAGGTAGGCAACCTGACCACACCGATCTTGTGTATATTGCCATCGGCCAGCGTCACGCGTGCGACATGCCCAGTGGCGGCCTGCTCCTCAAGTTTAACATCATCGCGGATCAAATCAACCAGCTTTGTGGTAGTGCCACTAGGATCTGAAGCAGGAATAACCTCCAGCACCACCTTAGTCCCCTTCGCTCCCCGAATCTTACGCACCGCCTTATTGAGAGGCTGGTGGACAATATCTTCCAACGGAGCATCCCCTTGCCCGACACCAATGATTTTGTCACCACTGATCAAACGAATATCACGCTTGTCGCGCTCCGCAGGGCCACCGGGAATGAGCTCCATCACCTTGGCCATGCCATCTTCTGATCGCAGGGAAGCACCGATACCGCACAGCGAAAGGTTCATATCAATATCAAAGTCCTCCTTGCGCATGGGGGACATATAATCAGTGTGAGGATCATACGCATAGCAGACCGCGCTCAAAAAGCGCTGCAGAACTGCCTCTTCATCCATATCTTCAATAATCATTGTGTACTGACTGTAGCGTTTCGCTATATTTTCAGCGGGTGTAAGTGGTGTTCTAGTAGCAGCCGTATCAACATTGTTGGTGGTTTCACCTCCGGTAGCAGCGACTTTATTTGTGACAACATCGTCAGCCTGGCCAGCGCGGTTGGTGGCCGCCGCTTCCGCCATCTCCCGGCTGAGGGTCATGCCCAGCAGGTCACTCTTAATGCGCTTGCGCCAAAGATCATCCTGCGCCTTACGGTCAGCTGGCCACACTGCTGTTTCTTTGCGCCTAATAGTATAGTTTTCATCAACATTAAAATTAAAATCGCTATTAAGTTGATTGGTCACAAATGTGTAACGATCTTGTACACGCTGCCGAAAGAGAGAGTAAACTTCATAGGGAAAAGAGACATCGCCCGCCTTGATCATGTCATCAATCTGCTCCTGATAATTGGCGAACGCATCAATATCACTCTGCAAAAAATAGCTGCGGTCAAAATCAAATAAATCGAGCAGGTTGGTCCAGGCCTGGCGTGAGACAGCGTCATCCAGCGGCTTCTGAGTAATATGCCCCATAGCCAAAGTTCTCGCCATTTTTTTTGCAATTACCCCATAATAATCCTTGGGCACCGGCGCATTAACTGCCTCTGGCCGCTCAGCACCCAAAACAATATGCCAGCCCAGAAAAATATACACCGCAAATAAACTCAGTTTCCTCATACTATTTAATACTCCCACAATTTAACAAATTGCTCAATATCAGCCGCTGAAAGGACTTGGTTGTCGTCCGTAATCAAATCACACAGCTCTTGTACATTGCACACCGCAACATCACCCAGCTTAAGACAAGAGTCCCTCTGATCACGCGTCAAAGTGTTACTGGCAAAACATACCACCGGCGTGACAGCGGGCGCGTCGATCATCTTTTCCGTAAGAAACCCCTGCAAGGCCGCGGCCTCTTTCAATATCTGTTGAGTGGGAGAGCGGCTGGGCAAAACACCATCCACCAGCAGCGAAGTTCCATCCGCAGTCACAACCCCGGCCCAGAATTTTGTCTCAATCACAAAAACTCCGGTCGGGCCTATCACAAGATGATCCAAGGAGCCGACACCGCTTAAATCCACATCATGGAAAACATGGTATCCCGCTGGCAGAGAAGCGAGCCAGATACCGACAATCTCCTCCCCGCGTGCCCCTTTAAAATAGGACTCCGCCCCTCTGCTGTACGAGTTGTACGCCAGCCAGAGCATCACTGCGAAAACAACAATCAGACCCAAGAAGACCAACCCTCCAGCTTCCACCGGCAAAGTGATGCCCGACAATACTCCGAATAAAAAAACGCTTGTCAGCAGCGGGATAAAGCCCTTGATCACACCCGTAAATCGGGCGCCCTCACCAGGAACACCGTGCACAGTCACTCTGTTTGTCTCCGAACTCATCTCATCCTCATCCCGCAAAGCATCAAGTATCTCCTCCAGCTCATTTTTTAAAAGACATCCAAGATGCCAGCTTTACCCCTCTCGCCTCAGATGACTGAAGCTGCCCCGGCTCTGCCGCGCCCGTAAATCCGTTTTCCAGCTCGCCGATTTTAGCGGCCATCGCATGGTTGCTGGCGGCAAACTGCTTGCGCTCCGCATCATAGCTCCGGCGTAGCTCTGCCAGCTCACGCTCTGCAACCGACAATTTGTCTGCCAGTTGCTGCGCGGCAACACTCTCACTCTCCTTCTTCAGCATCTCATCCATCAGCTTAGCGTAATCTGTCTGCATCACCTTGAGCTTGTAATTCAGCTCCCACTCCCGCTCCTCCGCCTGGCGGCTGGAACGCTCATGTATGATCCGCAGATTATCCCGCTCGGAACGCAGCCGCTCGACATTGGGATCAACGGTCTGCTCTCGCAGAGCACGGCTCGTCATCTCAACCGGCGTGTTACCCAACAGATTCCGCAGTGCCTGACGCTGCTTCTCCAGCTCCTGCAGCCGCAGGGAGGCGGTAGCCTTGAACGCGTCCAGATGCGCCCGTTCACTATCCATCGTTTTCGTGATTAACTCTGCCTCACGCTTTAAAATCTGAAAAACCGCATTCTGATCACTATAAAAACGTTCGGTCGCCTCTGGACTCAAGGCGTTTGTTTTCTTCAATGCCTCAATCTGTGCCTTGTAGTTGGCATCTCTTTGATTGGCTTCATTCAGTAAACGCGCAAAAGAACGTTCGCTCTCGCGGGATTGTTGCAGTGCGCTCTCGCGCACCCGTACCGCTTCTTGAACCTGCTTTTCAAGCTGCTTGGCTTTGGTCTCAAACTCCTCGAAACTTTTCCCCGCCTCCATTTGGACATCCTTGCACACCTTACGTTCCGCAACGAGAGCATCACGCTCGCTTACGATGGCATCGTATGTTTGCTTAAGCTTGTCACGCTCGCATGTAATGGCATCACACGCCCGCTTCAATTCGTCACGCTCGCTGGCGATAGCATCACACTTTCGCCTCAGTTCATCATGTTCTTGCTCACTCAAACCTGCGACCTCTGCCACAGGTTGCTCTTGGGGTTCTGTCTGCGGAAGCTGTTTATCCCTGCTCTTTACAGGAGCAGAATCCTTTGCCTGTGGCTCGTCAATTTGCGCAGCGGCAATCACGCGCGCAGCTATTGAAAACTTACCGTTTTTTATCAATGCCTCTGCGGCCAGACGATTTAATGGGCCCTTAAGATCGCCATCCCCATCATCGATAAACCAATTCATATCCAGAAAACCAACGGTTGTGGCTGACACCCAGTTAACTCTGTCAGTGGAAACCTGATGTCCTGGGAGCACACGCGCCTGTTCAGCCCACAATTTCAAGCCATTTTCTTCGATTGGCCCGAACTCTGTGCTCTCGCCTGTTCGCAGGAACCACTGCTGTGATCCAGATTCTGTTTTTGATTTTGACATAAACACCAATTGCGATTCTTTCAATTTCTTATAATTAGCAGATACGGTTTGATATTTTACCTGATTACCCCATTTTTATCAATTCACTTCTTCCTGTCAAATAGGGATGAAATATCTTGGGACGACGCGAGTCGCTGCAGCTCAATCTGGGCCTGCGCCTCCAATTCGGCCAAAGAGCCATGATTCAACCGTTTGTCAGTACTCCCGAACGGCCATTTTTTCCCAGCTTTGGGCTTATTAGGCGTGTTGTTCTGCTCTGGTACTGGCTGGTCTCTGCTCTCAGTGACGGGCACTGACACTGGCTGGCCTCTGTTTTCAGTGGTGTGCGTTGACGCAACCTTCGGTGCAACCTTGCGCACCTTCAACTCTTCAACTGAGACCTCTTCATACTCCAACAACTCACCCACTGCCCCATCAGCGAAAGCCGCATCCTGGATTTCAGTCGCAGACTCCTTTACACAAGCTTCAACGCCCTCCAGCACCTTGGCTGCCTCAGCAAAGAGGCCTTTGACCAGAATGAGTTTGCGCTGAGCAATGCCGTCGCTTGATCCGCTGTTATTTTTGAGCCCCTCATGTTTGATAAACTCCTCTTTAAGACCCTGGTTAGCCAGTTCCAGCTCCTCCAACCGCTGTAAAAGCCCTGTAAGCTGTAAATTCTTCGCAGCCATAGCCTCAACTTCGCGCTCACGTTCGAGTGCCAAAGCATTGATTTCAAGTGCGTAAGCAGACTCTTTCTCACTAACTTCGCGCTCACATTCGCGTTTTAGAGTGCTGATCTGAAGTGTATGGGCGGACTCTCTCTCACTAACCTCGCGCTCATGCTCGCATGTCAGAGCACTGACCTGAAGCGCGTAAGCGGACTCTTTCTCGTGAACCTCGCGCTCACATTCGCGCTTCAGAGTGCTGATCTGAAGCGCGTGGGCGGACTCTCTCTCACTAACCTCGCGCTCATGCTCGCATGTCAGAGCACTGACCTGAAGCGCGTAAGCGGACTCTTTCTCGCGAACCTCGCGCTCACATTCGCGCTTCAGAGTGCTGATCTGAAGCGCATGGGCGGACTCTCTCTCGCTCAACTCCGCTTGATGGCGTTGCTCACACTGCTTTGATTGCTCTCTCAACTCCGCTTGATGGCGTTGCTCACACTGCTCTAATTTCTTCCTCAGCTCCTGGTTGTCCCTGCGCAAGGCCTCAATCTCAGCCGAAAAATTTTCCCGCTCCAAACCAAGCGCCTCGACTTTCAACTGTAAATCAATGATGCTCCCATTGAGGTCCGCAATCTCTGCCTGCTGTGTGCGGAGCATTTTATCTGACTTCCTGTGGCTGGTCGTCAACTTAGTACTCTGTGCCTGCAGCTCCTGTTGCAACTTTGCCGTTGTCTCGGAAAGTTCGATCGTTCTCTCACATTCACTCTGTAAAGAAACACTCAGTTCAGCCAATTCAGCTCTGACACAACGCAACTCAGCCTCGCCAGCGCTCTTTTCGGCCTTCATCGCCGCAAGTTGTGCCAGCGCCGTGTCATACTTTGCCTGCGAGACACCTGCTTCCGCTGGTAATGGCGCGCGCTGCTCCTGCTCGCACTGCATGCAGTAAATACGGGCCTCCGCTGGTATGGAGCCGCTCTCAATCAATCCTTGCATTGCTTTACGGTGAATCGGCCCGTAAAAAGAGGCGGGTTCAATCTCCGCCACACAATTCATCTTAAGCTCAGCCACCTTCACTGCCAGTTCCCATTGTCCATCAATACGGGAGACCTCACTGGCCGGTGAAACCCGCCCATCCTCCACCCAGCTCTTGAGCGTACTGAAAACCACTGGACCAAAAACACCGCCGTTTTCATCCCGCACATGCCACTGATCCATCACATGTGTAATCTTTTTTGTTTTACTCGCCAAAATGTAACCTCATAATTTTTCCGCAGCGCGCTGCGCGGCGGGCTGTGACCGCGGTTGGCGCGTTTATGGCCAATCGCCAAGCGTCTCGACTCGTATTGCACTACATAGTTGTTCGCTGGCGCGTTCATGGCCCGCGCCCTACAACTGCGACTTGTATTGCAACCGAACAGACGCTCTGTGAGCGACATATGCCGCTCGTAGAGCGGCTTCGGCCGACGATGATGTGCGACCCGCCTTCCAGTTGTTCGGCGTGGCATGCGATAGCGGATTACGATTCAAAACTCCGCGATTAAAAAAATCGTCAACCAGCATCGTCGCCGCTATCGTAACCTCTGACCTCTGACCTCTGACCTCTTTATCAGTTTTGTAATTTCAAGTTTGCATTTTACCATGGACGATAACAGCGCGCAACTCTGCAAAACATACATTTCTTTGTTTCATTCCAGAGCCAAAATCAGTATCTTTAATGCGTTAATTTTTTTAGAGTAACTTATGGTAAAAAGCGTAATAATTCCTGCATCCAGCGGGATGCTAATGTGTAAAAGTCAGTCTTACTGAGAGAGCTTTATGAGAAAAAATAATGATGCTTCAAAACCAACCGTAGTCCCCCAAGAACTGCTGGGTTCTTTCATACTCGTAACCCTGCTGTTTGCCTTATGGGGTTTTGCCAACGATATTACCAATCCGATGGTGGCCGCCTTTAAAAACATTCTGCTACTCAGTAATTTTGAGAGTTCGTTGGTACAGGCAGCCTTCTATGGCGGCTACGCCCTGATGGCGATTCCAGCCGCCATTTTCATCAAGCGCTTCTCCTACAAAAAAGGGATCCTGATTGGTCTGGCGCTTTACGCCGCTGGCTGCCTGCTTTTCATCCCCTCCGGCTGGTCCATGACCTTTGCCCCCTTTCTGCTCGCATACCTGATTATGACCTGCGGACTCTCGTTCCTTGAAACAACCGCCAACCCCTATGTGCTCTCCATGGGTGACGAGGCCACCTCCACCCGCCGCCTCAACCTGGCGCAGGCTTTCAACCCCATAGGCTCCATCTCCGGGATGTTTGTGGCCAGCATGATTGTTTTAGTGAGCCTCAATACCACCACCGAGAGCGGGCGCCGTTTTCTGCAGAGCGCCGCCACAGGCGAGCCGATCACAACTCAAGTGGTGGCCGCCCAACTTGCAACAACGCAAGAACTGGAGTTGATTTTCTCTAAAACCAGCTGGACCACCAGCAAAAAATGGTTGAAAAAAGCCAGTGAACTCTCAAACGTCTTAAGTCACCACCTCGCACTACTGGTTGACCCCAGGGCTGAGCAAGCCCTTGCCCTGCAAACAGCGATTGAGAACCAACCACATGAAAATAAATTTGCCGCCGCCTTTAAAGCCGTGGGCGTTGTGCTGCAGATGCGCGGACCAATCCAACCAACCCCTGCCGAACATGAGCGTGACACAATTTTCAATGGCACCAGCGGCCTTGAACTGGCTGCCTTACTGGGAAATGAAAGGCTACTTTTTCAAAAAACACCGGCCTTCAGCTCTGTGCTGCACACCCTAAGGGCTGCAGCGGCCTCTGCCAACTCGCTCAGCACGCAACTCCCGGTCATGTACGAAAACCCCGTCGAGGATGCGCAGCACTCCATAGTTGCGACCAAACACCTGGCGGCGCTCAAAACCTCTTTAACACAAGCATCGCAAGCCATACAGGCTCTGCCAACCGAAACACTACAAACCTACTTCGCCAACTCCGGCACACAACTGAAAGCCATCCAAAAGAAGGATCTTTCCATTGTTGTGACCCCTTACGCCATTATGGGCGGGTTCCTGATCCTAGTATTCGCGCTCTTCGCCTGGAAGCTCCCCACTGGCGTTGAAAATGAAGGCAGTGCTGAACTCGACTTCAAGGGTACGCTGCGCCGCCTTTCGCGTAACTCGCGCTATATCGAAGGTGTGGTTGCGCAAACCTTCTATGTGGGCGCACAGATCATGTGCTGGACCTTTATCATCCAATATGCGGAAAAGGAACTTGGCCTCTCAAAATCTACTGCTCAAAACTGCAACATACTGGCTATGATCATCTTTGTGACCAGCCGCTTTATCTGTACCTTTCTCTTGCACTACGTCAAACCAGGCGCACTACTGGCAGTACTCGCCGCAGGCGGTTTAACATTGACTGTTGGTACCATTTTTATCAGCGGCTACACCGGCTTGTACTGCCTGATCGGAGTGTCGGCCTGCATGTCTCTGATGTTCCCGACCATCTACGGCATTGCCTTGCGTGGACTGGGCGAAGACGCCAAACTCGCCTCAGCCGGCTTAATCCTCGCCATTGGCGGCGGCTGCCTGATGCCGCCCCTGCAAGCTGCCATCATTGACATGCCCCCGTTCGACCTGGGCTTCATGGAACTCGCCAGTGTGCGAGCCTCCTTCATCCTACCCTTGATCTGCTTTGCTGTAATCGCGCGTTACGGCTGGAAAACGCAGCGGGTTTACATATAAAAGGCTTGAAGAGGTTGAAGTAGTGCAAGCATCAGGCTTCGTAAGAGCTGCGCCCGGACAAGTCATCCAGCAAGCTGAACTATGCCTTGACAAGTGTCGGGCTGAAACACCCCTATCCATTCGCGGAGATTAGCGGGTGTTCGCAGTTCAAAACATTCCCAAAAGGGCACATCTGCGAATCGGTGCATATTACCGGATAACCTTCAAACTCATTGTTGTCCACCGCATAGCGGAGGACATACTTATGTTGCGAATAAAGTAAATCCGCCGTTACACGGTGGATTATTGCACCGATTCACAGATGCGCCCTACAAAAAAAAATCTCATTTTGCTCTAGTATACATCTGCCTTTTCAGATACACTTAGAGCCAAATGAAGGGTTATAATAACAGCAAAAAAACAAATTTCTGCATAATTTGCGGGGACGGAGTCTTTCCAAAAACGGCCATTTTGGCATCATACATCGGCGTTACACCACTCTCTTGCACTCCGTTTTGATTTAAATTCCTAGCAAGGCTGCTTACTTTACTTTATTACAACTGTCGACACCATCACTCCAGATCATCAAACGGACTTTGCACCCCCAGCGAATTACGATTTGCCACATGTGTATAAATCATTGTTGTTTTAACATCAGCGTGTCCCAGCAGCTCCTGAATAGTCCGGATATCATAACCTTTTTCCAGTACTATACGCTTTTTGCTGAACTCTTAGTCGTTTCTGCATGAGGTCAACGCACAGTTTCCATTGGGCATCATAAGCGTGTGCGGCAGATCTACCCACTTTGCTCTGTGACTCCAAAAAATGACTATACAAACCGAGGGCTTGTTTAGCCTGAGTCACCTTCCAAGCGGATTCATTAAGTTTCAAGCGCTCAAGAAATGCTTTCTCCTCATCAAATAGCAACACCTCTTCAAAACTCTTGCCTACGTGCAAATATGCTTTACGCACCCAGTCAATGTAATAGATCAAAAAGTTGTCAGGAACCATCTTCTGAGTAACCAAATAATCAGAAAAAGCTGTCAGATATCTATTTTCCGGAGTTATCATGTTGAGAGGATAATATCCCTATAGAGGACACTTTGTCAAATAAAAACAGTTTATTT
>JBAYXX010000063.1:0-24589 GCA_041673345.1 Kiritimatiellia bacterium | reverse complement strand
ACTTTCATTCATGGCGCGTATTATATCACGCGCGCGCGTAAAACGCAACTACATTTTGAACAATATTGTGAAAAAAAAGGCCGAAAACGTTAAGGTTTTCGCGCCTATGTCCAGTGGTCTGACCGCATGACATTTCCCGCATGTATCCATGCGAATCAATAACAGCCAGAGCACAATCAGGTATGCCGTAGATCAAAGTTAAGTCAAAATTAGAACTGCTGTTTGATGTCGCTCATAGAGCGACTACTACACATGCGCTGCACTTTGAAGTGCAAGCCGTCGTGCAAGCTTTACCATTCGGTGTCGTAGCCGCTCTGCGAGCGGCATCGCATTTTTTGTGCCGCTCGTAGAGCGGTTTCGGGCGACGATAGCGGCGACCTGGAATCGAAGTTATAGGCAAGCTAAATTCGTCACAGCAAGCCCTACAGTGCATCAAAGGGATTGGCAAGTCCTGGCTGTTGAGGGAGGTCAGGTGTTGAGCCTGCGGTGCGGAGCTTGGCGTCCAGTAGCTTTTCGTGCTCATGGTCGTGGCAGTAGATGCATAGCAGCTCCCAGTTGCTGCCATCAGGGGGATTGTAGTCATGGTTGTGATCTTTGTGATGTACTGTCAACTCTTTCAGCCGCTTACCCTCAAACTCGCGCCCGCAGGAGGCGCAGAGGTGAGGATAGAGCTTTAAGGCTCGTTCCCGGTAACCGGTTTTGCGGGCAGCCACATCACGGTGCAGCTCAGCCCGCACTTTTTCACGCTGCTCAGGGGTCAGGGGAGTTGATCGCTTACTCATTTTGTAATCCTAAGTTGAAGTCCATACCGCGCGCGGCCTGCACCTCATCCGGGCGGCTGATGCGGGTGTTCACTGGTGCCGCGTTGAGCGATTTTGGGTCACTCTGCGCTGCAGCCGCAATCTCTTTCATGGCCTGAATAAAGGCATCCAGGGTCTCTTTGCTCTCGGTTTCGGTCGGCTCAATCATGATCGCTTCTTTGACAATCAGCGGAAAGTAGACAGTCGGAGGGTGGAAGCCCCGGTCGATCAGTGCTTTGGCGATATCCAGCGCGTGCACTCCCTGCTTCGCCTGCTTAGAGGCTGAAAGAACAAATTCGTGCATGCATCTGCGGTCATAGGGCAGTTCATAATCGCCTTTTAGCATATTCATCAAATAGTTCGCGTTGAGGACCGCATGTTGGCTGGCTTCGATCAGGCCTTGTTTGCCCAATGATAGGATATATACGTAAGCCTTTAGGTAGACCAGAAAACTGCCATAGAAAGGGGCTGTGTAGCCAATCGACTTAGGTTGATTGTAGTCCAGCGCAAAAGTGTTGTCCTGCTTCTTGACAACACGCGATATTGGAAGATACTCGACCAGATTCTCCCGAACACAGACCGGGCCCGAACCTGGGCCGCCACAACCGTGCGGTGTGGCAAAGGTCTTGTGCAGGTTGATGTGCATCACATCAATGTCAGCATCTCCTGGCCGGAAGGCGCCCAGCACTGCGTTGAGGTTGGCTCCGTCGTAATAAACCAGCGCACCGTGGCTGTGGGCCAGCTCGACCACTTGGTCGATCTCGCTGTTGAAAATCCCTAAGGTGTTGGGGTTGGTGAGCATGATTCCAGCCGTGTGATCATTGATCATCCCTTTCAGTGCTGTGATGTCAAGCCTGCCTGTTTTCGGGTCGGTGGGAACTGGTTTGGTCACAAAGCCTACACCTACCGCGCTTGCCGGGTTGGTGCCATGCGCCTCATCAGGAATCAGGATCTCTTTTTTGTCGGTATTGCCCCGGCCTCTGTGGTAGGCGGCGATCAGCGACATGCCGCACAGCTCACCATGCGCGCCTGCCAGCGGCTGAAGGGTGCAGGCAGCCATGCCCGATATCTCGCACAACAGTGTCTCCAACTCATAAATGACCTCCAGTGCCCCTTGGGTCAGCTGGCTGCCCTGTGGCAGTTGCGGTAGAAATGGATGCAATCCGGCAAAGCCTTCGAGCGCCGCGACTTTCTCACATATCTTGGGGTTGTACTTCATGGTACATGAACCGAGCGGATAGAAGCCGCTGTCAACGCCGAAGTTTCTGTTCGAAAGTTCTGTGAAATGCCGCATCACATCGAGTTCAGATAGCTCAGGCAGCTCCGCCGGCTGGGCGCGCAGATAGCGCTTGTCAATCTTGAGTTGCGCGTCAATGCCTGGCTCAAGCTGCGGCAGTGTGGCACCTCGGCGGCCCTGGATTGACTTGTCAAATATGATCTTCATAATACACTCTCCAGACTCTCAGCCAGCTTACAGATTTCGGCTTTGGTGCGCATCTCGGTTACAGCCACCAGTAGGTAGTTCTCCATCTCCGGATAAAACCGCCCGAGCGGCAGCCCTGGCACAATACCTCTTTGCACCAGCTCGCCAACTACAGCGTCGGCCTTTTTCGGAAGCTGGAGCGTGAACTCGTTGAAGGTGGGAGCGTTCTCCAGTACCAGGACACCAGGTATCTGCTTGAAACGCTCCTTGGCGAACTCCGCCCTTGCGTGGCAGATGCCGGCCAGCTCGCGCAGACCCTCCCGTCCCATCAGGCTCATGTAAACATGGGCTCGCAGAGCACACAACGCCTGATTGGTGCAGATATTGGAGATGGCCTTATCACGGCGAATATGTTGTTCACGCGCTTGCAGTGTCAAAACAAAGCACTCCTTGCCATTGCGGTCAACTGTACGGCCCACCAGCCGGCCAGGCATCTTGCGCACCAGATTTTTTGTGGCTGCCAGAAAGCCGAGATAGGGGCCACCGAATGAGAGCGGAATACCGAGCGACTGCCCCTCGCCAATGGCAATGTCAACCCCCAGCTCACCCGGTGTTTTGAGCAGGGCCATGGCAATGGGATAAACCAGCTGGATCACCAGCACACTGCGTTTATGACACTTCTCAACAAGATCGCTGTGGTCATCCACGGTGCCGAAAAAATTCGGGTTCTGCAGAACCAGCACGGCGGTTTCATCGCAGAGGGCCGCTTTGATCTTATCGCGCTGCGCCTGGCCAGGCGCGGCAGGGATCTTGGTCAGCTTGATCTCAGCGTGGTTGGCCATGTAGGATTCAAGTATCTTGCAATAGATTGGATTGACCCCGCCATCAACGATGATCCGCGCCCGGCCGGTTGCGTTCAGTGCCATCTGACAGGCCTCATAAAGCGCAGTGCTGCCGTCGTAGAGCGAGGCGTTGGAGACATCCATGCTTGTTAAGCGGCAGACCTGGGTCTGATACTCATAAACAGCCTGCAGCGTGCCCTGCGAGATCTCCGGTTGATAGGGGGTGTAGGCTGTGTAAAACTCGCTCCGCATGGTCGCGGCATCCACAGCGGCGGGGATAAAGTGCTCATAGTAGCCGCCACCCAGAAAACAGGTTAGATTGGTGGCGTTTTTGCCTGCCATCCGCTTGAGGTGTCTATGCACCTCCAGCTCGCTCATGGCCTCCGGCAGATTAAACGACTGGGGCTTGAGCCTCGCAGGAATATCCTGAAAGAGATCCTCCATGGCAGAGAGGCCGCAGGCTGCCAGCATCTCCTGGCTTTGATTCGCTGTGTTGGAAATATAACTCATCTCTATTTTCCTGTTAACGCGTCATACGCGGCCGCATCCAATAGCGCATCCAGCTGACTCTGATTGATGTTTGACAGCTTGAGAATCCATCCTAGCCCATAAGGCTCATGGTTCACAAGCTCAGGGGCGCTGTCAATTTCGGTGTTAATCTCAGCGACTTTACCGTCGATAGGCGCATAGATTTCACTGGCCGCCTTGACGGATTCAATGACTGCACACTCTTCGCCCTGTTTTAGCTCTTTACCAACGGTAGCTGGATCAACGAAGGTGATATCTCCCAGCGCATCCTGCGCATGATCGCTGATTCCTACTGTGGCGGTATCCCCATCAACCATGATCCACTCATGTGTTTTCGTGTACTTTCTATCATTCGGTGTCATACTGTATCTCCTTGTTTTAGACTTATCTATAACTTGATCACTTTTCCTAGCTACTCCATCGTTTTTTCGCAGCATGCAGCGCGGCGGGCTTGCCTGCAACTTCGACCTTTGACCGATAAAACTTCACTAGCCAAGTAGCCGTAATAACCCACGTTGTTTGGCGATAGCGGCGACAATGCTGGTGGACGATTTTTTTAGAGCGTGTGCTTTAATCGTCATCCGCCATCGTCGCACATCATCGTCAACCGATGCCGCTCGTAGAGCGGCTACTACACTAACGACAAGGCTTGCACGCGACCTGCAAGCTTCATCCTAGTTGCAACTGTAGGGTTGGCGGTGCTTGTCCGGCGTAGTTCCGCTTGCGGGACGAAGACGGAAGAGCCAAACAAAGATCATGAAAACCCATGGTGCGCCTTTGACGAACATCCGCCCGACATAAGCTAATTGCTTCTGAGAAGCAACCCTACACCCCATGGTGCGCCTTTCACTTGCCTATAACTCGGCCATTTTGTCACAGTTTCGTGCCTGTAACTTGGGGTCGGAGTCGGGGTCGGTATCGGTATCGGTATCGAAAAGCGTACGAGGGCGACCCCGATTCCGATGCCGACCCCGACTCCGATACAGCTGACCGTCAAGTTACCCCAACGTTTTTTCGCGGCGCGCTGCGCGGCGGGCTTGCCAATAACTTCTAATGGTTTAAGGTGTTCTCCGTGCGTTTTTTATCTTTGTCGTGAACTTTGTCGATCCTTCTCGCTCATTTATTTCCGACAAAGTTTGTCAATCATTCGGCTGACATTCGAGTTACTCCAAACCCTAAACCCCAAACCCCAAACCCTAAACCCCAAACCCTACCCTCTGCTCTTGGCAGCCAGAAAATCATGCATCTTGCCGCGCCCGGTGGCTTGCGTATAAAACGGCAGGCCGACCACCTTGCCATCCAGTTCAGAGCGCGGGCCCTTGAGTTTGAGTGGGGTGCCGAGCTCACAGAGCGATTCGGGCACATATCCCAGAGCAATGGCAAAGCCCAGTGACGGGGAGAAACTGCCACTGGTCACCGTGCCAATGGGCATCCCCGCGCCGTCCAGTATCTCGTCGCCCTGGCGCGCTGCTCGGCGCCCTTGAATTTCTATTCCAACCAGCCGTGAGCGACGCAACGAGCGGTCATTCACGACCGTGCTGCCGATGAACTCTTTTGTACTCGACAGCACGCGCTCCAAACCAGACTCGCCCGCATTGCGCCGCGTACTCAGCTCATGTCCGTAAAGCGGCATCCCCATCTCGAGGCGCAGTGTATCGCGCGCTCCCAGACCAGCAGGGATCGCTTCCAGCTCCATGCAATCCTGCCAGAATTTTTGCGCCAGCTCAAGGGTAATGTAGATCTCAAAACCAATCTCGCCTGTGTAACCAGTGCGGCTGACAATCACATGCCGATCACGATACGAATTGTGCATGAAGCGAAAAAATTTCAGTTCGCTGACCGACTCCATCAGCAGCCGTTGGATAAGCCACGGTGATTCCGGTCCCTGCAGATCAATTTTAGCTGTCTGGCTGCCCTGGTTTTCGATGTGGGTATCAGCGGCGAGATGCTTCTGGATCCAGGCCAAGTCACCCTCCTTTGTTCCAGCGTTGACAACCAGCATAAAATCACTGCCGCCCAGCCGATAAACAAGCAGGTCGTCGATCACTCCGCCGGCTGGATTGCACATCAAGCCGTAGCGGCACTGGCCGGTGGCCATTGATGCCACATCGCAACTGACCAGCATTTCAATATTCTGCAGCGCGTGCGGACCGGTCACCCGGAATACGCCCATGTGATCTGTGTCAAAAAGCACCGCCCTTTCCCGGCACGCCTGGTGCTCCTTGAGTATCCCTGAATATTGGATTGGCATCAGGTATCCGCCGAATTCAGCCATCTTGGCGCCAAGCTTTTCATGCAGCGGATATAAACAGGTTTTTTTCATTTGACCGACCCCCACAGTTTTTTTGCTCTGACTCCATTTAATATCGCATATCGGACGCGTTTTGTCCACTGCGAGATTTCAGCGCAGCACTGTAGCCGCAGGCCGTGACTGCGGGGAGCTCGTTCGTTTAGTCTCTGCCGGACAACTGTTGCCTGCGAAGCCCCTCTTAACCCTGTAAATCCTGTTATTCTGTCAAACACAACGCAGCAACATTTTTTACCACCCATTTTTACCTCAAAAATATTCTTCATCAAGGCCGAGTGGCACAGACCACTGAGTCCATCCACTCCCCGCGACGGAGGAGGCGGGTTTTTTTGAATCCAACGGCTGCGAGATCCTCCCGCAGCTCACTGAAGGTGAAGGTTCCGCCAGCAGGCGTGGCGCTCAGCATATTGACAGCAAAGAGCGCTCCGCCGACAGGTTTGGTGCGGGTGCGATCCATGACAATATCCCGGATCAGGATCCTGCCACCTGGCACCAGAGCCTCGAGCACTTTGGTGAACATCGTCTGATTCTGCGCCCGCGAGTTCTGGTGGACAATGGCGCTGACCCAAGCCAGATCAGCACCTGTTGGCAGGGGATCGGTGTAAAAATCACCCGCGACCAGCCGTACCCGCCCCGCCAGGCCGGCCTTTTTCATCAAGCGTCTAGCCATGGGGATCACAGTCGGCTGATCAAAGATGGTTGCGGAAGCCTCTGGATTGAATTGAAGAAAGGGGATGGTCCAGGAGCCCGAGGCCCCACCCAGATCCAGCAGGTGGTTGAAATCAAAAGCTTCCAGGCTCTTAATCAGCGGCATGGCCATGGGGTCAGAGACATCATGCATGGCCTGAATAAAGGAGGCCAGGTCGCCTGCCGCGCCGCGGATGCTCGGCTGACGTTCGGCGGGAGTACCGTTTTTAACAGTGTGGGCCAGATCGCCCCAGCTGCGGTAGCAGTTCCCTAGGTGCCGCACCATGCCAAGCATACTCTGTGATCCGGTTTCGGTTAAGCTTTTGGCCGCGCTACGGGTCACTCGGTAGAGCGGCTTGGCACCAGCACTCTTGGTCAGTAGTCCGAGAGCGGCCAGCGCATCCAGCAGAATCGTGGTGGCCCGCAGGTCCCCTTTGATGCGTCGGGCGAGCTGCGCCGCTTCCATGGGCTGGGCATGCAGGGTAGTGAAAAGATCCAGCTCCGCAGCGGCAATCACAACCGCAGCTGGTTGAAATCCGCGCACCATCTCCATAATCGCTGTGTCAGTGTTTATTTTAGTTTTCATTAAATTTGTATTTTACAAAAATTTCCGAATGTCTTCAATGACTTTGTTTCCGCATGACTTTGTTTCCGCTTTATTTCCGGTTTACGATAAAAAATTCAGCAAAATAAGTTTTGTATTTTCCTCTTGCAATCAGAACCTTAAATACTCTATCCTATTAACCCCATTACGGAAAGGTTTTGATTTATATGAAGAAGGACATTCACCCGAATTACGCGGAAGCTACCATTACATGCGCTTGCAGCAATGTGATTTCGACACGCTCAACCAAAAAAGAGATGCAGGTGAACACATGCGCTGCCTGCCACCCCTATTTCACAGGGCAGAAGACAATGATCGACACAGAGGGCCGCGTCGACCGCTTCAGGAAGCGTTACAGCATGGCTAACGTTTAAAGCAGCTTTCGGTTCCAATCTCCGCATGATTGACAAAACACACATCGCCAAGGTACTGAGCAAAATTCAAACAGCCGAGGATGCCCTCTCAGACCCTGTTGTGATGGGTAATGCCACGCTTTATCGCAAAAAGGTGCGCGAACACGCCGCTCTCAAAAAACTGGAAAGTGTTTCACATGAATACTTCCGGCTGCAGCGCGCCCTTGAAGAGAACCGTGCCATGGCAGAGACACCAGAGATAGAGCCTGAGCTGGCCGCAATGGCCAGTGAGGAGATTGGAGTGATTGAGCACCGCCTCCCTGAGGTTGAGCGCGCGGTTCTGGCTGGACTTCTGCCCCCTGATCCCGTTGACCTGCGCAATGCGGTGGTGGAAATCCGCGCTGGCACTGGTGGCGATGAGGCAGCCCTCTTCGCGGCGGTGCTGTTTCGAATGTACTCGCGTTACTGCGATGAAAGCGGATGGAAAATCTCGATTATTGATGCCCATGAAACCGAGTTGGGTGGTTACAAAGAGATTGTTTTCACAGTCATTGGCGACGGTGCCTATAAGAAATTTAAATTTGAGAGTGGCGGCCACCGCGTACAGCGTATCCCCGAAACTGAGACCCAAGGGCGCATTCATACCTCCGCGGCCACTGTGGTTGTTTTTCCTGAAGCCGATGAGGAGGATGAGTTAAATATCCCTGAAAACGACCTGCGGATTGATATTTTCTGCGCCAGCGGACATGGCGGCCAAGGGGTGAACACCACCTACTCCGCCATACGCATCACCCATCTGCCCACCGGCCTGGTGGCACAGTGTCAGGATGAACGCTCCCAACACCGCAATAAAGAAAAGGCCATGGGCGTATTGTGTTCCCGCATTCTCGACCAGCAGCGCATGGCAGAGGATGCCAAACATGGCAAGACCCGTCTTGACCTGCGCGGTTCAGGCGACCGCAGCCAGCGCATCCGTACCTATAACTTCCCGCAAAACCGCATGACCGACCACCGCGTCAACCTGACACTCTACAGCCTTGATCGGATTGTCGAGGGTGGTTTGGGTGCTCTCTTCGACGCGCTGCAAAGCCACGACATGGACCAGCGGCTGGAGATCGAGCTAGCAGGCTGCCGGACTTAAAAGTCCGGCAGCCTGCTTAAAAGCGGTTTATTGAGAAGTTGCAATAAAGGCTATAAAAAAAGTAACACAGGCATCCCGCCTGTGTTTGGCACGTAATTCACAGCCGAGACGGCTGTGCTACTTTTTCACTCAACAACTTATGAAGATGGCTATCTGAACTTCTTGTTTTTTACGACAGGAGTTGAGAGAATAGCAACTAAAGGCGCGGTCTACTCCCCTGCAATGCGCCAGAGGTGCTGCTTGCTGCGGACATAAATCGAGTCGCCGGCAAATGCCGGTGTGGCTTCGATACCTTCGCCCATGGGGTTGACTGCCAGCTCTTTGCCTTCGCGTCCGGTTTCAAAAACTCTGAAAACCCCTTTTTCACGATCAACTGCATACAGGCGGCCCGCCGCAACAATCGGTGAAGCGTAAAAGCCGTCATTAAACTCTTTGGCCCACTGCTGTTTCCCGTCCTGCAGGTCAAAGCAGAGCACCTCGCCAGCATCATTGGCAATATAGATCAGACCATCGAGTAATACAGGGCTGGCCACATCAGGGAAAATACCATCGTCAGTCACCCAGAGCTGCGTTGGTTCAGCGCCGGGCTTCAGCTTGAACGCAATCATACGGGAGTAGCAGTTGGCCGCCACCCAGGTGTCGCCCTCCCATGTGACCGAAGGTGCGATCTCGCCGCCCACCGCGTTCACCTCCCACAGCTTTTTGCCAGTTGCCAGTTGAACGCCCCAGGTACTGTCGCAGGCGTGTACCAACACAATCGGTTTATCGCAGCTTGTCATCACAATCGGGGTACTCCAGGAGAGGCTGACCTCCCGCGGTGTCTCCCAGATGGTTTGACCACATGTGGTGTTGACCGCCATTATTTTAGCATCTTCAATCTGATCCCACTGGACCAACAGCATCTCTCCCTGATAAGTCAACGAAGAGGCGTGTCCATAGCTGTTCTGCGGCCGCCCCAGATAGCGCTGCCACACGATCTTGCCTGTGTGATTCAGCGCCACTAGGTCGCCGGTGGCAAAGACAGCGTAAACGCGCTCCGCATCGCAGGCTGGAGAGGAGGCAGCGAAACCGGTATCCTCTGTGACCTCAGGCAGCTTAGTATTGCCTTTCGCGCCATCTGGAATATCCGTCACCCAGAGTTCACGCCCGCTCTCTGTGTCGTAACAGTAAACCCGTCGCGCCTGCACACTGCCAGCTGTCAGAAAAATTTTATGACCCCACACAACCGGTGTGCCTGCGCCGCCCTCCGGCAGCGCCACCTTCCATTTGATTCCCTTGCCATGGGCGCCATCCCACTTCAAAGGCGGCCTCTGCACTGAGGCGCGACCGGACATGGTTGGGCCGCGCATGTTGGGCCACTGCTCCAGCAACTCGTCCAGCCTTGGCCCCAGCATGCAGGCGCAGACATTCTGCTGGCCATCCGTCAGCGCCTTGTTGGTCAGTGCGGCGCGCAACTTACGGTCGGCAACTGGTTTGGTGGCAGGGCTGTGTCGCACTTGCAGCGCCACCGCGAATATTGTTAAAAGCGCCCCCGCACCCAGGAGTGCTCTGACCGCCAGCTTATCCGCTCTGGCCGGATTAGGGTTGACCACCCCGCGCGGATCGGGAATGGGCAGGCCCAGCCGCCAGGCAACGCCAAAACATGCGGCTGTGGCCAACAGCCCCAAGACCAGCAGCAGCATGCCGTTCTGCCGGAATGTCATGCTGTTGAAATAGGTGTGGCGCGCCAGCTGGTCAAGCTCGCGGGCAAATGCGGCAGCCTGTTGATTGTCGGGTTTGCCGCGTGCTTGAGCCAGCGTACGCTCCAGAGCCTCTGAACGAACAGTGGCGCTTTGACCAGATTGGTGCCAGTCCAGGGTCAGTAAAGTTCCCACGGTAAAGGTGAAAACCAGCGCGACAAACGCCGCACCGCGGGCACTCTGCCGCAGAATTTCAAAACGGTCTCTCTGTTTTTTATTATCCATCTGCAACATATTAAAACAGAGCGGCCTTACGCGCAACCATAAACATAACGAGGTTTGTCGCATTTAACGTTGCAAGCCAGCCATGTTATGCTAATATTATATTTGTTGAAAAACAAATCGAGAGGATTAAATTCAATTGGAGCGATCATGAAGATTTTTATTCCACTGGCTGAGGGCTTTGAAGAGCTGGAAGCTATTGCTGTCATCGACATTCTGCGGCGCGCCGGCCTGGCCGTAACTACAGCCGCGCTCACCTCCGAAAAATTGGTTTTAGGGGCCCACGGAGTTTTAATCCAGGCCGACGCGGTGCTGGATGAGTTGGATCTGGGAGGGTTTGACGCTGTGATCCTGCCCGGCGGCGGTCTGGGCACTGAAAACCTACTCAAAGACCCGCGAATCACCGGGATCGTTCAGGGGTTCAATGCTGAGGGAAAATATGTGTGCGCCATCTGCGCTGCGCCGACTGTCCTGGCCGCGGCCGGTGTTTTAGCGGGACTCAAAGGCACCTGTTATCCCACCTGCGCGGTGGCGCTGGGGGAATCCTATGGGAACGTGCCGGTCATCGCAGACGGCAATATCATCACCAGCCAGGGTCCCGGCACAGCTTTGCTTTTCGGTTTGGTTCTGGCGCATCACTTTGCTGGCGAGGAGACCGCCCGCAAGGTCGCCAAAGCAATGCTAACAACTTATTGAGAAGGAATATCAACTTTGGCGCGGGCGGCTTTTTTTTCACCGTGCTTGCTTTTTTCATCCAGCATACGGGCCTGCTGGCGGCGTGAGCGGCGGCGCTTCTGGCGGCGGATCTTCTCCCGCTCCTGAATCCGCTTCGAGTATTCGGATTTCTCTTTTTCTAAAATTTTTTCCACCAGCTCCTGACGGGCCAGCCAGCGGTTGACCTCACGTGATCGGTTCTGTCCACACTTGATTATGCTTTGACTGGGGGCATGGTGCAGCCGGACAGTTGAAGCTGTTTTGTTCACTTTCTGGCCGCCGCTGCCGCTGCCCAGAATAAACGACTCCTCAATATCATCCTCAAAAACCGATGCAAGCGCCATGCGGCGTTTGATTTTTTCAACTGTTTCCTTTGAAATCATGGATAGATCAGTTCTGAAGTTCTAAAAATAATTCGATGCGCAGGAAAGGTGAACGAGGTTGGCACAATCCCAAATTTAAATGTTATTTTCAAAAAGTTGCTTATCGACCGTTATCGTAAACCAACGGCGCAGCCGACCAGACTGCGTAACCTGATCATTCGCGTACCACCTCTTCACTCGCGCATGCGCGTCTGTCGAGCGAACTTAATCGATATCCTAAGCCTCTAACCCCTCTTCACCATCGGCCAGTTTGCGGTAGAGGGTAGCCAGGCTGACCTTCAGAGTCTCGGCGGCCTTCTCTTTATTGCCTTTGGCGGTGGTGAGAATCTGCTCCAGATACTCTTTTTCTTTGAGTTTAAGGAATCCTTTCAGCGAGGTGCTGCTGGCAAGATTGCTGGCAAGCTCAATTTTCTGGGTGGTTTTAAAATCCTTGGTGCGCTGCAGTATGCGGGGAGGGAGCAGCTCGGGAGTGATGGTATCGCCTTCTAAAAATGTAATGGCGTGTTTAACGGCGTTCTCCAGCTCGCGTACGTTTCCAGGCCACTGATAATCCATCAGGATATCGGAGGCATCCTTGGAGAGTGTTGGCGCCTTGCCTTTAAACTGGTCGTCAGCGCACTCGCGCTTTATAAAATGTTTGGTCAGCAGCAGAATGTCCTCCAGCCGCTCACGCAACGGGGGGATGTCCAGGGTGATAACCGCAAAGCGGTAGAAAAGGTCGGCTCTGAAGCCGCCTTGCTGCACCATCTGCTCCAGATTGGTGTTGCTGGCGGCAATTACCCGCACGTCCACGCTGGTGCTGTTGTTATCTCCCACGCGTCGGATCTCTTTCTCCTGCATCACACGCAGGAGTTTGCCCTGTAACAGGAGGGGGAGGGTGGAGATCTCATCCAGAAAGAGGGTGCCATGGTTGGCACTCTCAAAAAGGCCGACCTTATCGCAGGAGGCGCCAGTGAAAGAGCCCTTCACATGGCCGAACATTTCGGATTCCAGCAGATGCTCGGGGAGTGCCGCGCAGTTGACCGCCACCCAGGGGTGATTCTTACGCGGACTGGAAGCGTGAATCGAACGCGCGATCACCTCTTTTCCGGTTCCGCTCTCGCCGCTAATTAAAACCGTGGCAACTGTGGGGGCTACACGCTTGATCATCTCGCAGACATTCTGCATGGCGGGATTCGCGGCAATTATATTCTCAAGATGGTACTGCAGGGGTTCATCCGTAGCTGATGAATCGCTACGACGCTCCTGTAGGAGCAGCGCCTCAGCGCGTTTCAAGGTCGCGATCATCTCATCCACTTTGAATGGCTTGGTGATATAGTCAATAGCGCCGTTCTTCATGGCGCTGATCGCTGTTTCCACCGAGGCGTAAGCTGTGAGCAGGATCACCGGTATTGAGGGATAGAGTTTTCGTATCTCATAAAAGAGCGTCATGCCATCCATGGGAGACATACGCAGATCGGTTATGACAATGTCAAACGAGGGCTCCTCCTTTAACATAAGTAACGCTTCCTCACCGCTTTTAGCGGTTAAAGCCTCATAGTTGTTGGCTCGCAGCAGGCTTTGTAGTAGCATCAAAATGCGAGCTTCATCATCAACAATCAGAATTTTTGTCATTATCCGCGCCTGTGTCTGCATTAAGTATTGCTAACAAAAGCTAAAAGATACGCTATCTCGCGCGATAGTGCAACCATAATCATCAAACGCCAGAAATAAAGCCGTTGAAACTATTCGAAAAGTTTTGTATAAGTATGTTCATGCGCCGTGCTTCTTAAACAGCGTGAGTAGCTTTCGCACATCGCATACTCTCAATTTGGTTGCTTGTCTGTGCGTAGTATGCAGACAGGCCAAGGAAAGCTGCTTTAAAAATTTAACCTGTAATAATGTCAGCCCTGCGGGCTTAAACAGGCGATGTAAGGAGTTTTTATGGCGTTGAATATTGTCAGCCGGATCGATAACAGCGTGGCTGTGCGCAATGTACTGATGAGTGTTTCGGATAAAAGCGGTCTGGAGCAGCTAGTTCCAGGTTTGATCAAATATTGTCCTGAGATCAGGATTTACTCCACAGGCGGCACCTACGCCGCTGTGCGGGAGATCCTGGGCGGGAAGTTGGCGGCCCAGCACCTTATCTCAGTCTCGGATTACACCGGGCAGCCGGAGATGCAGGGCGGGCTGGTGAAAACCCTGGACTTTAAGATTTACCTCGGCTTGCTGAGCGAAACCTATAATGAAGCGCATCAGCAGGATCTGCGCCGCGCAGCGGCGGTCGCTTTTGATATGGTGGTGGTGAATCTCTACCCCTTTAGCGAAACAGTCGCCCGTGCCGGGGTAACCCCGGAGCAGGCCCGCACCAATATCGATATCGGCGGCCCCTGCATGGTACGCGCCTCCGCCAAAAACTACTTACGGGTGGCCTCGGTCACTGATCCAGCGGATTACAGCGACCTGCTGGATGAGCTGGCTAAGAATGCCGGCTCTCTTGCTCTGGTGAGCCGCCTGCGGTTGATGCGCAAGGCATTCGCCCACACTGCGGACTACGATACTGCAATCGCCCAGTTTTTTGCGGGTGTTGATGCCGCTTCTCTGCAGGATCTCTATCAACACTAATGATCGATCTGCATATCCATTCCACCTTCTCCGACGGCTCCGAGACGCCGGAGCGCATCGCAGCAATGGCCCGGCAGATCGGTCTGACGGCGGTTGCCCTGACTGATCACGACAATATGGCAGGCGTGCCCGCCTTTATGCAGGCCTGCCGCAGGGAGGGCATCACCGCCTTTTCCGGGGTGGAGATCAGTGCGGCACTCGATGAGGAGTATGCGGCCAGCACCTTGCATCTGCTCGGATATGGGCTGGACCCGCATAACCCTGAGCTCCAACAGCTGCTGGGTCGCGTGCTCGATGGACGCGCCTGGCGCAACGAACAGATCATGGCGAAGCTTGCAAAGATTGGCGTGGCGCTCGACTGGGGTGCGGTGCAGGCCACCGCCGCCGAGAATGTGATCGGTCGTCCGCACATCGCCCAGGCCATGGTTGTCGGCAACTATGTTTCCTCCCTGCAGGAGGCTTTTGAGCTATATCTGGCCAAAGGGGCGCCGGCTTATGTTGATCGCTACCGGCTCAACCCTGAGCAGGCCATCCAGGCGATCAAGGCTGCGGGCGGGCTGACCTTTGTCGCCCATCCCTTTACCTGGATCGATGATGCCGCGCGGCTGGAGCACGAGCTGCGCCATCTCCAGCAGCTGGGGCTGGCGGGTATCGAGGCGTATCACTCGGATCACAACACGGAAGAGACTGTAGCACTGCTGAGAGTTGCTAAAAAATTAGGCTTGATGGTCAGCGGTGGCTCTGATTTTCACGGTGCCTGCAAGCCGTTGATCCGACTGGGCCGTGGTCGGGGCAATCTCAATATTGCCTCTGCCCGCGCGGATGCGCTGGCAGAGGCGTTGGGCCGCGAAAAAACGATGAAATAACCGGAAGGTCCGCTGAACCAGAGTCGGAGGCCAGTAAACAATGCCACCAAGTCACCGGGTCACCAAGTCACCAGGTCACCAGGTCAAAAAGCCAGCTTGTGCCTGGGTTGCGGAGCAACCTGCAAGCGATAAGTTGGAGGTCGGAGATCGTTTTCGTGCGCCCTCCGATACTCATTCCGATAGCGGCCCCGACCCCGGTTCATTGGCGGGCCGAAGTTGTAGTGCGCGGGCCGTGACCGCGACGGCAAAACAGCATTGGTTGACGATGATGTGCGACCCGCCTTCCAGTCGTTCGGCGTGGCAAGCGATGTTGATGGACGATTAAAACCTCGCACCCTTGGAAATCGTAGACCAGCATCGTCGCCGCTATCGTGAACCGGAGGCAGGGCCGAACCTGATAAGGATTGCGATTAGGATAGAGATTAGGATGCGCATCCCTCCTAATCGCAATCCTTATCAAATATTGGCGATTTTAGGTATGTAAGACTGGTGATATGGTTTGGAAAAAGCCAAGTTACAGGCAAGGAGATTTATGCTATGAATTGGACCGAGACACTAACTGAGTTGATCAGACGGACAACCACTGATCTGCTGGCGGATATCAAGTGCGCACTGCGTCGGGCGGCAACGGCAGAGGCGCCTGGCTCGCACGCTGGCAGGATGCTGGAGAGTATGCTGGAAAATACTGAGCTGGCTGCACAAAAATCGACCCCGGTTTGTCAGGACACCGGCACCCTGACGCTCTTTTGGCGTGTCCCCGAGGGGACAGAGACCATAACCTTGCAACGAGCCGCCGAGGCGGCGGTGCGCCAGGCAACGGAGAGTGGATGGCTGCGCAAGAATACAATCGATAGCTTGAGCGGAAATTCAATTGATTCCAATGTCGCCCGCGGTGCGCCAGAGTGCTGCTTCCTGCAGGAACCGCGTTGCGATATCGAGGTGTGGTTGCTGCAAAAGGGCGGCGGCTGTGAGAATATGAGTTCGCAGTACTCGCTGCCAGACGAGAAAATCGGCGCAGGACGCGATTTAGCCGGCGTGCGCCTCTGTCTGCTGCAGGCGGTTCACAGCGCGCAGGGATTTGGCTGCGCCCCAGGAGTGCTGGGAGTCTGCATCGGCTCTGACCGCGCCGGCGGCTACAAGGTGGCCAAAGAGCAGTTACTGCGCACGTTAGATGATCAGGCCGAAGAGCCGGAGTTGGCCGCCTTGGAGCAGCAGGTGCTCGCTGGGGCCAACCAGCTCGGCATCGGCCCCATGGGGCTGGGTGGGCTCACCACCTTGCTGGGTGTCAAGATCGCGGCGCGCTCCCGCTTGCCAGCCTCTTTTTTTGTAACAGTCGCCTATATGTGCTGGGCCTGCCGACGCAGCGGGGTGCGCCTCGCAGCAGATGGCAGCGTCCAGTGGCTGTAAAAGTTAGTCGCTTAGGTGGCGCAAAAGAACAATCAATTGTTCTTTCCAAATAGTTGTCTGTTTGTGAAATCGTCTAGCCCTAATATAGTAGTCGCTCTATGAGCGACACATGCCGCTCATAGAGCGGCTACTACACCCGATGCTGGCCGGCGATGATGGGCGACCCGCCTTCCAGTCGTTCGGCGTGGCATGCGATAGCGGATTACGATTAAAAACCCCGCCCTTGAAAATCGTCAACCAGCATCGTCGCCGCCATCGCAAACCGAAGACGAAGCCGAACAGACGCTCTCTTCGACAAAGTTTACGACAAAACTGGCCTATTGCCCCAGGGTCGGGGTCGGTATTGGTATCTGTATCGAAAAGCGAATAGAATCGACCCCGACCCCGACCCCGATGCCGACCCCGAGTTGCGGGGCACCACATATTGACTGCGGAGCCAACCTCTTGTAGGTCCGGTTGGAAATCGGACCTACGTTGCTCCCGTGCAAAAGGCGCACCTCTTCACTCGCGTATTTCGTAGTTAAAAACTGGTTGCCTACTCTTGGCAGATCGGTGGTTGTGGGAATTCCTGTTAATTGATAAAATGTTACTGTTTTGAATAGAGATGTATTATGAGCAATCAAGTCAGACAATTTGTAAGTTTTGACTGGGCCATGAAGAAGCTGTTGCGAAGTAAGGCGAATTTTGGCGTTCTGAATGGTTTTTTGTCGGAGTTGCTGGATGATGATATCACTATCACGGAACTGCTGGAGCGTGAGGGTGGTCGTGAGTATGCCCTTGATAAAGCGAATCGGGTGGATTTTTTAGTCAAGGATTCGAGCGGTAAAAGGATCATCATCGAGATTCAGTATAAAGATGAGGCCGATTATTTCCACAGAATGGCCTTTGGTGTCAGTAAATTGATTACCTCGTCTATCAAAAAGGGGGAGATTTATGCCGACATTGATCAGGTCATCTCCGTTAATCTGGTATATTTCGAGTTGGGTCAGGGAACGGATTATGTCTACTGCGGCCAGACCACCTTCCGCGGGCGGCATGACAACGATCTGCTGGACTTGAACGATAAGCAGAAAAAGGTGCTTGGCCTCGAATCCATCAATGAAATATTTCCCACCTTTTATATTCTGCGCATCAATGAGTTTGATGATTTAGCTAAGAATGGATTGGATCAGTGGATATACTTTCTTAAGAACGAGGCACTGCCGAAAAAAGTCACTGCCAAAGGTTTGCGAGAGGCCAAGGAAAAGCTGGATATAATGAAACTAAGCGGGGCGGAACGGGCGGCTTATGATGAGTATCAGGAGCGGTTGCGGATCGAAGCCAGCGAGATCGAGTTCAGTATCAAGCGGGCTGAGAAAGCCGAGGAGGCACTGAAAGAGGAGCGCAGACAGAAGGAAGAGGCTTTTAAACGGATTGCGGAACTTGAAGCGCAGTTGACAAAACATAAGACAAATATGGGCGATTGACATGCAATGATAAACTTTAAAAATTACCGCAGTTATTAAACCCTATAAGCCTTATGATACGGTTAGAGGAGAAGATCATCCAGTCAAAACACCAAATTTTATCATTGCTCAGCGGCGCGTTAATCATTGCCGCAGGGTGCTCCAAGCGCCCCCCTGCACGGCTCAACCGCCTGCAATGGTGTACCATGGGAACCATTGCCGCAGTGCAATCGAGTGACCTGGATACCGCGCAGCAACTGCGCACAGTTGCCCTAGATGGATTCGCGGCTGTGGAGCGGGAACTCTCCAGCTGGAGTGATAGCTCCACTTTGGCAGAGGTCAATCGCAATGCAGGCAAGGAACGAACAGTGGCGGTCTCAGAGAGGTTTATTGAGATCTTCAAGCTCGCAGAAAAGGTCACCAGGGAGAGCGGCGGGGCTTTCAATCCCCTGATTGCACCGGTTTTGAAAATATGGGGGTTTAATGGAGCAACACCGTCGGCTGCCATTCCGTCGGCAGCCGTGCTGCAGGGTGCGCTCGCACTCGCATGTATCGACGATGTAGAGTTCTCTGCTAGCAACAGTTCGAATACGATTAGGCTGCTCCGCAGCGGGATGCAGCTTGATTTCGGGGCAATCGCCAAAGGTTACGCCGTGGATTTGGTATGGCGGGCCGCCCGCGAGCAGAGGCTTTCAAACGCTTTGATTGACTTGGGCGGCAATCTGCGGGTTCTGGGAGAGGCCCGGCCCGGACGGGAGGGCTGGCTCACAGGTGTCAGAGATCCCTTTCATGACTCCCGTCTGGTTGCCCGGATTCTGCTGCGCGATGGCGAGGCGGTAGCCACCTCAGGCAACTACGAGCGCTTTGTGGAGATCAACGGTGAGCGATGCGCCCATATTATCGACGCGCGAACCGCAATGCCGGTCAAGGGAATGGCGGCTGTGACGGTTGTTGCCCCTGATGGCGCCACAGCTGACGCGCTCTCAACAGCCCTCTTTGTTTTATCAATTGAAGATGGAAAAAAGCTGATCCAAGAGCACTATCCAGAGTCACTGGCACTCTGGATTCCTGATACGCAACCTTTACAGATCATCACAACCGCTCCAATGGAAGCACGACTGCAACGATAATAAAAAAGGAGAAATATGATCACACGACGATCTTTCTTGGAATACAGCGCCTTGGCAGCTGGAGGCAACTTGATGGCCCAAGCGCCACAGGATAACGCACCGGCCACGGCCGCGACATTTGCTACCATAATTGAAGATAAGCCGCGGACAACACCTGTCGTACAGAGCTGCGACGTATGTGTGCTGGGAGGGAGCTGTACAGGGGTTTTCGCCGCTGTCCGCGCAGCGCAAATGGGCGCAACGGTGGCCCTTGTCGAAAAACAGAACTCTTTTGGCGGTGTAGCCACATCGGGACTGGTGAACGTTTGGCATAAACTGCGCGATAACCCAGGCAAGACGCAGATCATCGGCGGGCTGACACAGCTGATGATCGAGCGTCTCAAGCTGATCGGCGCCGTTAGCGAAAAAGGGGCATTTTTTCTCAATACGCAGGAGCTTAAGATCGAATTGGACAGGCTGATCGTTGAAAACAAAATAACACCTTATCTGCATACTTTTTATACCGCTGCGCAGGTGGAAAAAGACGAGATTAAAGCTGTGTTCATCGAAAACAAGAACGGGCGCCAGGCGATCCGCGCGAAAGTTTTTGTGGATGCCACAGGTGACGGCGATTTAGCCAGGGATTTCGGGTTGCCCTTCCAGATTCGAAAGGGTTTACAACCGCCCACAGCTTGTGCGAATATCTCCGGCTTGCCAGCAGGTATTCAGGGACTGATCGACAAGCACCGCGAGGAGTTCGATTTAGTGCCGGATCATGGTTGGGGCGATAGGATCCCAGGCTTGCCCCATACCATGATGTGCGCATTCACCCATGTCTTTGACACAGTTGCCTCGGATGCCGCACAACTGACGGCAGCCGAAATCGAAGGCCGCCGCCAGATCCGTGCATACATGGATATCGCACGCAAATACGGAGAAAAGCACAACAAGCCTTGTCTGCTCAATCTTCCCTCTTATATCGGAATCCGCGAAACGCGATCTTTCCAGGCGAACTATACACTAACCCAGGAGGACGTGCTGACCTGCAAGCGTTTTCCGGATGCCATCGCAAACGGCACCTATCCTGTCGACGTGCATGATCCAAACACCGGTAAGTTTAAATTCCAATCGCCAAAGGGAGATTTCTATCAGATTCCTCTGTCAACCATGGTCAGCAACAAGGCGCGCAATATAGTGCTGGCTGGCAGAATGATCTCGACTGACCGCAGCGCCTTTGGCGCGATTCGGGTGATGGTTAACCTGAATCAGGTGGGGGAAGCCGCGGGCATCACAGCCTCTCTGGCTGTATCCTCCAACAAATCAACCTCAGAGGTTGACGCGGCATCTGTACGGAAGCATCTTTTGGGACTCGGCGCAATCGTGATCTGAGTTAATAGCAAAGGTTTTTACAGGGGCAAATTTTTTGCTTACCTTACCTTACCTTGCGTTACTTTAATGTAGCAACTGTAACGGAAGTTTTTTGACCAAAAAGGAGTACGACATATGCAAAAGAGATTGTTGAACGTCATTCGTAGGGCTTTGACTGCTGTGCTGACTCTGTATATGGGCGCGACAGCATTGGCCCAGAACCTCAAGCCAGTACCGCAAGAACAGATCGCTAAAATAAAGGCGATTATCCCTGAAAAACTGGGTGCTGTACCAAAAGATCGCAAGATCCTGGTTTTTTGGCGGTGTGAGGGTTATGTTCATGGCACTGCAATTGCGTACAGCCTGGAGGCATTTAAGCTGACAGAGGAAAAGTACCCGGCCTACAAATTTGATTACTCCCGGGAGTACGCGGACCTTTCCAGGGAAACCCTGAAAAAATATGACGCGCTGATTCTGAACAACACCACCCATTTAAACACCAAAGATAACGTTACACTTGAATCTGATTTGATTGACTTTGTTCAATCTGGCAAGGGTCTGGTCGTGATCCACGCAGGTGCCGACAATTTTTATCAGGCTAAAGCAGCGGCGGAAATGGTTGGCGGACTTTTTGCAGGTCATCCCTGGGGTGCTGGTGGAACATGGGCCTTTAAACTAGATGATCCTGATCACCCGATCAACAGCGCGTTCCCCCAGCCAAAGTTCAAATGGAGTGACAAAACAATCAGCAAAGGAAAAGAGATGAATCAAGAACGTCAAGCTATGGTTGAACAGCTTCGCAACTACTACAAGATCAAAGACCAGCGTGTGCTGGACGCAATGAGTGTTGTGCGTCGGCATCTTTACTTTCCCGAAGCGTACCGAGCCCGAAGCTCGCCTTATGGCGACCACCCCGCGCCTATCGGGTATAACCAGACCATCTCTCAACCGTATATCGTGGCCTACATGACGCAATGTCTAAACATCCAGCCAGGGGAGAGAGTGCTGGAAATCGGAGCTGGCTCAGGATACCAGGCTGCGGTGCTGGCTGAGATGGGCGCCAAAGTCTACAGCGTTGAGATCGTCCCGGAGCTGGCCGAGCATGCGCGGCAGATACTGGCGGCAGAGGGATACACTAACGCGCATATTCTCGCGGGCGATGGCTATAAAGGTTGGGCTGAACACGCGCCTTACGATGCAGTGATCGTTGCTTGCGCTCCTGAGGAGCTGCCAAAGGCACTGGTGAACCAACTCAAGGAGAACGGCCGCATGATACTGCCGCTTGGCTCGTCATTCAGTCAACGGCTGGTGATCCTGCGAAAAGCAAAGGGGAAAATTCACCAGGAAAATGATCTGCCAGTTCGTTTTGTGCCAATGGTCCACGGCGAAAGCTCTTAGCGCAGGGGGAGTCGCTTCTTCAATCCTCCTCCAGTGTTTTAGTTCCGCTCAGGAGGGCGACCACCTGTTGCTGCACGATGGCCAGCTTGTCGAGGTGCAGTTTGGGGTCAAGCACCACAAAGGTGTCACCGCTGTGCTTATCCTCATAAATCCTTAGAATACCGCCGCTCTCATGCGGCTTGGTATCCCTTTCAATCAGCTGTTTGCCTCGTTCCAACATCACAGCCAAAACATAGACCACATTCCGCATGGCAGGGTCTTCCAGATCAATCAGCTTGCGCAACAGAGTCTCAGCGGTATCCTTACGAACCGGCTCTTTTTTGATCTCAGCCGGTTTGGGGGCGCGATAAATCCCCTCCCAAAGACTAAACGGCTCCCAGTCGCGTTCAAGGCTATCCCAGCAGCGCACACATGAATCCATACGCGTATAGCTACCCGTTATCTTCCGCAGCAGTGAAACACAACTTTGCTTGTCCTCAAACTTACATCCGCAGATTGAGCATTCATGCGCACGCTGCCTTATATTCCATTCTTGTGCCATGCGTTACAGATGCAGCAGACGCACCACATCATCCACCAGCTCGGCATCAAAACTTTCAATCTGCCGATTGTGTCCGCTGGTGTCCTGATAAGCAACAATCGGGTTGTCTTTGACCATCGGACTAACACCAGCGGTCAAGGCGCCCTTGACCGATAATCCGCTGCCGCAAACACTCACGCACAAACGCTCATGTACGCTGTTTTTACGGGCAAATCTGCGCCACCCCTCCCAGCTTGTAAAGCCGAAGCTGGAGGCCAAATTCTCTGAGACCGCAAACAGATCTTCCGGCATATCAGAAAAAACGGCTTTGATATCCTCAATCTCAGCCACCGAGAAAAGGACCACGCGGATATCTTTCGCAACAACTGCGTTAATAAAATCTTTGAAACCCGCCGGAATTTTCGCAAGGTTCGCTGTGATTTTCGCGGCAAACTCTGCATTGCAGAGTGTAACTTTGTCAGTCGCATCAATCGTGGGGAGCTTCTGAGCTCGGCACAGTGCGCTAAGGCCAGCGACAAACGACCGGCCAAACATATAGCGGGCCATGAGTACCTCATCGATTTTCAAACCGCCTTTGGTAAGCTGCTCCTTACAAACATCAAGCATAATTTGATGCCCAGACATAACAGCGAAATCAAACTCCACCAGCAAACCACGCTGCAATCTGGCATCTTTTTTCTTTTCAATCATCTAAATTACTCCTCGCGTTCTAATGACTCTTAAAATGTCGTGTATACTTTACAATTACAAGGGGTGTTGGTCAAGCACAGAGTTTAACGCATTTTTGTTCAAAAAAAAATATAGGCAGTTGTCCTCTGTATTGATGATTACGTGTATATTTAGCCGTGCAGATGTGATTTTTTTTGATGCATTTGAGCTTGATTATGACTATGTGGGTCTTGCCGGTCGCATTGGTTCTTTAGCAAGTTGGACTGAGAATATAGGTAGTGCTGGTGTGATTTCGCATAGTGCAAATACGGCGGCAGTGGATGGTCATTCTTTAATGATGTTGCAACATGGGATGGTGGCGAGAATCTCAGAGGGGCTGGTCCAAGTCAGCAGACATCGTTATCAATACCCGACTATCTATTACTGGGATCAGGTGCCGATCATAATGCATCCGTACAAATAAGATTGGCGTGGTATATTGGTAGCGGGCGTGATTATTTTATTGATTCATTGGAGGTTATCGGGACTGTGAAACCTCCTTCTGGAACCGTAATAGTAGTGCGGTAGCTGGCAGTTTAAATTCAGGTTGTGTGATTAAATTAATAAAGAGAGATATTATATGAGGGAGATGTTTTGGAGGGAGGGTTGGTTGGCTAGTGGTGCTTGTTCAAATGGCGACTGGTGCTTTCGGAGATATAGATAAAGCTGAGGACACTATATTTCCTGAATATTCACCGGTTATAAGATCTAACAACACCTATCCTTTAGGAGAATTGCGCGAAATTAATCATATATTTATTCTATGTAATTATGCAAACTAAATTGAATCACACCCGCCGCGCTGCCGCGCTGTTCTAAACATATACGGATCATTCGAAATGTCAGCGGTACACTTTGGTTAGTTTGACTTGAGCTTTAACCGGGTCTTTACAGGTGAAAGAAAGTTCCGTGGCGCCGCCGCGTAGAAGCGGCAGTCTGGTGTCCAGACTGCCTGCCGAAAGCTTTGAGCGGTCCGCGCCGTACACCTGCCAGTTCTTGCCGTCATGGCAAACTAGGCGCTCGTTGGTTTTGCCGAAAGGTAAGCCGAGCGCACAGACAGTCACTGCGGCGCGAGCGCTGAGCGGTTCGGTTTTTTCGCAAGTGAAGCGCAAGGCATTTGAGTCAGGCCTGAACACGGGCAGCTCTGCTTTGGCAAGCTCCACACGGCTCAGCGGAAAACCGTCCGCGTCATAATGAGTACAAGATCCGTCAGGCTCTATCTCGGCGAAATCGCCGGAGGTCAGGTTGATCGGCAAAGTAAAGGTTTGTCCGTTCAATGTCAACCCGGGCTACGCAGCTCCAGCAATTCTAATTTTGATTTTTTTTAGTTTGTTGTTGTATAGGGCATGATTCATGCTCTATAATACAAGCATGAATAACAAGAAAGTTTCACTCTTCG
>JBAYXX010000062.1:0-24711 GCA_041673345.1 Kiritimatiellia bacterium | reverse complement strand
CCGGCGTTCTGCCGAGGTGTACCGCTTGCGAGTTTTCTTGTATGTTGTTTCTGATTGTGGTTTCATGGTGCCAATTATACCACGGCAATCACAATCAGAATATTAGGTCAAAGTTAAGACGCTTACGCCGCAATTGAATTTATTTAACAGTTTCGGAATGCCATGACCAGTGTGTTAAAACAAGGTAAAACACTTCAAGCTAGCATTGCCGATCATGGTTTCAACAAAAATTTCAAATTCGATTTACCTCATTTCATTATTCCCTTTCTATAAATTTATCTTGGCGCAATTGAGGCTTGATCCCATAGTGCTCAAAATATCATCTTTCTTCAATGCCAAGAAAAGGCCAAAATGCTTTTTGGACGCATAGGTAAACTGAATCACTGTTGAGATCCTTTGCATACTTTCTTAACCGTTTCATATCATAATAAACATCATATATGAATAATATTTGCTTTTCTTTTGCTTCTACGCCAAGAAAACCAAACCAAAGTAAAATTTCAATTGCACGTTCAAACTGATCATCATGAAGTCGAGATTCTTTTAAAAAAACACTCCATATATCCGTTATACGTAATCTAGTAGGAGCTCCAATAAAACAATACAAAATATCTTCCGCTTGTGGGAAAACATCTCTAATTTCTAGCCCTAGTTCACGTGCTAAATCGGAAGAATATACTTCAAGACCACGTTTAATACTTTTCTCTGGGATTCTATCTTCACCAAGATTGACTGCTTGCGTTTTTGCATGGTTTACAATAGTCAAAAAATTTCGGGGCCGCATTAATGAACGGTCGATCATATAATCTATTGCATTCTCACCATTAACATGAGATACACATAATAAGTGGCAACATTCAATAAATGACATATCCGCAGGCAGATTTGCAACAATACGTCTACGAAGAAACTCTTTTAAAAGATCAGAGTTACTCCAATCTAACGAGACCTTGGATTCTTTACCTCGATCAGTAGTAGCATCAACAAGCAATTCATACACATCGTTTCGCACAAAAACGGTAGTTGAGCAATCGACTTGACTTTTTCTAAGCCCCCTTTCAAGCTTTCTTGTGGCCTCAAGCAAAGCGTGCAAAATAATTAAATCATCCTCTTCAATACCACGCGTTGGCCAACCCTTATCAATATTATCAAAAAGGATAAATAACGTTCGATCATTTGAAAGATATTCTGCCAAATCACGACGCAATTCGTATATATCATGAGTGTAAACAATTTCAGTCACAATTTCTGATGAAATTGACGCAGCAGGGTTATCCCGTTTAACTTTTAGTAAATCATCACGCACTCGGTTAATGAGATATAACAACCGACCAGAAAAGTCAGCTTCACCCATAAACTTATCAGCTTCATATTTTGTCGCAATTTTTCGATACGGTTCAAAAAGCGAATGGTCAATAATATGTCGTTGCTTATCGTAATCAAGAATACGATAACAAGTTTCCAGAAGCAAAACGTATTCCCAAAAGGCCGTTGCGATGTGCTCTTTTACCGCACCATCCAAACTTGCCAAAATTAGTTCACGAAATTGTTTTAGTTGATATGTTTGGGGCTTAAGGTCCAGCACAACAACTTGTTTACGGCGTATTAAGTTTGCGCGAAGTTGGTAAAACAGAGCTGACTTGCCTGTCCCTTTTCTGCCAACACACAGGCGAATACCACCTCTCAGAACAGCAGCAAACTCATCTGTTGGCAAATAATAGTTGCTTAAAGAAGACACTTCATTTTCTGCGGCTGGTTGGCCTAAATTAAGATTAGCTAACAATCCAGCTTTTTCAACAGTCTTGCTTCCTCTTGCTTCATGTAAAGATTCGGCTATTCGAGGCGCAAGATCATTAATATACTCACCTATATCGTGATAGTTTTTATAGTGAACCACAAAATCTCTATAGTCGAGAGGTATCGGATTATTACCATTTTGTAGAATTAAAACATTTTTTGACATACCCATTGATAACCCAGCAATTAACGCTGCTCGTAAGTTATGCATGTAATAATCAGTTGCCTCATTATTTAACAAAGGAATAATAACGGCGACTGAACAAGCGACCGCTTTAAATGCATTAATTAATGATAACCTCGGTTGCTCAGAGGGATCAAACGAACGATACAAATAACCTGTTTTACTTAGCCGTGAAAGAATATAAGAAGTTTCGTCTGTTTTATAAAGAGGCTCTAAAACATATATTGGTGCATTTTCATTAATATTAACTTTAGAAAACCCTAACTGCTGTGATGAACTTATATTAAGAATCATTCGTACTAATTCGTTGGAGTTCTGGTATTCATCATAACCTAATGTATCATACACTCCTAATTGCTGAATCTCTTTTTTCTGCGGAGATAATGCAAGGTTAACTATAGGGTAAACACGTTTTCCTTTGCCTATTGCATAACCAATCTCAAACATGACATTAAAATTCAAACGGGTAATATCAGCAATAATCACATCAGATTCTTCTATTTTAGTCAAAACGCCATCAATTATAAATCGTCCAGGGATATCAATATCCTGCCAAGATCCTATTTCTACATCTGGATCATATTGCCGAACGCTTAGTAAACACTCTTCAATCGGACCGGACAAACCTTTATGTGATGGATAAACAACAAAGATATTTGCATTTAGCATGAATGGTTTCCTTAATAATAATTACAAAAATTACGGGCGCATCGGGTGCACCTCAGCTTGTCGGTTTTTAGGATTTGTGTTTTCAGGTCATCGTAATACCGCAACGGATCTGATCTACAAAACGTACAATCTGATTCTTCTCCCAGTCCATGATCTTGGCGTATTGCCCATTGTGGTTTCTGGGATTACCGTGCTGGCAGCCAACGCAATCTCGCTCGACCAAGGTATCAGGAGTTGTTTCAAATAATCTGCGTTCGCCTGGAATAACTTTAATCTCTTGATGGCAGCTCAGCGGCACGACGTACTTCAACCCGTCCATTTGAAAGATGTTCCAACTGATAATCCCGGCAAATTCCTCCTGCACCTGCAGGGTGGGGCATTTGCCAAATTTATCCTGATAGTAGTCGATCAGAGTATAAAGCAGATTCTCGCGCGCCAGCAGCACATTGTCGCCCTGCCATTCGTACCCATAACTGGCCTTGAAGGCCTCTTTCGCCCATACAAGCCAATCCGCCTCATCAGAACAGAATTTCGACACGGTTCTGAGTTTCCGATCCAGAAAACCGACCCGATTTTTCAGCGCGATGAGCCTGCCCGTATGCGCGGTCGGATTATACCGGCTCACAATAAAAGGGGCTTCGCCGCAGGTTATCTCCAGCCGCAATTCGCGTACATAAGCCTGCCAGTTGCGCCCTCTCGGCAAACCACCCCGTTCCGTCGCGCGGTTGATCTTGCCAATTGTTTTCGGCCGTGTGAATACCTCCGCCCTCTCTTGCGTGCGCCGCCGCTGCTCCCGCCTGGTTTTTGCCGCCCGCGGCTGAATCAGATGCTGACGCTCACCAATGATCAGATCGGGCATAATCGGCATTGTTGGACTAAACTCCGGCCCTAGATGTTCGTAGGAATCGGTGGCCCAGATGATGTTCGCCTCAGTCGAGTGATCAGAAAGCAGAATCTTGAGCAAGTCGCCCGACTGCCCCAAGATGCTCTCTCTAATATCAATCTCACTCGTCTGCAAGTTCATGCTCTATACCATCACCTTTACATGCGTCTCAATGAAATCAATCTCTCTCTTGTCCAACTCATACTTCTTGTAAAGCTGCTGGTCGATCTCAGGGATGGATTTCGACCAGTCGATCTCTGATGCGTCCGTGAAATCTTGCAAGGGGACGTTTTTCCAGACTTTCTGCGGATTGTCTTGAGTTACTTTCAGTGTGCCAAGCATAGCTCTACAAAATTTTGTTTTGATATAGCTCATGCAGTTTGCTGCTTCAGTCTTGCTTTCAAAAGAGCCAATTTGCAAAAACGAGTATGTGCAACCTGTTTGAGGCGATGCAATTACAGGAGTGCTAAGCATTTCGCCAAAATTACCGGCACCATTAGACTTTGGCAAGAAGACCTTCCATTTTTCAATCTTGGGATCGTTAATAATGCTGCTATCAACATAGCGTTTCGTACGTTTGTTCCCCTTCTCTAACCCGATTATTATTATCCTCGCTTTTGGGGATTTCGATTCTAAAAAAACTTCTGGAAACCTGTCGAAATAATTTGGAGCAATTCGCAAATCGCTAGGATATTTTTTGTCCAATACAACTGTGAGCTTGGTTTCACCTCTTGCTCCTACGATTGCATCAAAGCCACCGTCCTTTATTTTTTGCAATATTGTTGTCAGTTCAGTGTGTGCAACAAAGGAGCCGCCAAGCCCCCCGCCGGCATTGTTCTTATCCCAGAATGTTATGCAGACACCCCCTTTAATATCGACCCCAGTGAAGATTTTTTGGGTATTCGGCTCGTACAATTTTATGCTCAGATGCGGGTCGTTGAGCATTTTCTGATTCCACTCCTTTGGTGTTGCCCCGGCATTGAACAGAAAGCGGGCCGGGTGAATCAGGCAGACATAGTCCGGTGCCAGGCTCTTGGCCGCCTCAAAGAATTGGTGGTAAACAGGCTTGGCAAAATTAGTTTCAGTGTTGACCTGATAGGGAGGATTTCCCACAACGGCTGTAAATTTCATGGTTCCCTTTCCTCGGTTGAACTTCTGTAGCAACTCTTTTTCAAAGCCGTAATCTGCGTGCGGCTCGTTGCATTCAAGTTTATCGACCAAATCTGTTATGTGCGCAATATTTGTTTTCGCATCGCTGTAACCGGCAATGGTTCGCCGCGTGATGCTCTCGGCCATCGGAGTTTTGCAGAGCACAAAAATGTTGTTGCTCAGCACCTCGCGCCAGAGTTTGCCGGTAATCTTCTCTTCGGGCTTTTTATTGGTTTTGAGTTTGCGCGTATATACGTTATAGGCAGCCAGCAGCGGATATAGTCCGGATTTGGAGTTGATCTCGAGGATCTTGGCGTCTTGCGCCTCCCACACGCTGGTATCGACATCGTTACTGATCCAATTGGGCTTGCCGGTTTTGTCAGTCACGCCGCTGCGGAAATCGTGGCCGCCAAATGCAACGGTCAGGTGTTGGTTGACCACATTCCATGGTGTCAGCACGGTCTCTTTGTCAGGATTTTTGAAGGTGCTGAATATCTCCGCAATGGCCTGGATGCGCTCGGTTGGCGGCAGGTCATCGCAATCAAAGGCTTTGGCGCGTATGTTGCGGGCAACAGCCTTGAAAACATCCTCATCATAGTATTTGATGAACTCCCGGAACTGATTTTTCGTCAACCCCGCTGGCATGAACTCCCGCCACGACTCGTCATCCACTAAGGCGATAAACTTTTCCAGGGTGATGTCGTCGCGCATGGCTACATTCGCGCCGTAAACGAGCATCGGCATCCGAATACTCACGGCGCGTAGAATGGTGATCGCGGTTTTGCGCTGATCGCGCGCCTCCTTCAGCCTCTTCAGCGCCTCTCTCTGTTCGTCCGTCAGCTCTTGTCTCTGCTTCCGTTCCGCCTTTTCTGCAGCTTCTAATTGCAGGTCATCCATCCCCAGATTGTTGATCTCGATCTCATTTACCCGTTCGGCATTTGATGTGCCGACAATGGCCTTGAGGTCATTGAACCTTTGAATATCGACCTCGTTCAACTTCAGCAGTTCATCGTTGTAGAGCGCAGGATCATCAAACCCAGCCCGGCTGACGCGTTCAACGATCGCCTTCTTGAGCTGAACCAGCATACTCTCAACATCGTACGCTCGCATCATGCCGCCCCTGGCGGCCAAGATCGGACAGAAGTTGAGAAATTGCCGCATGGCTTCTTTCTGCTCATCAGAGTTGATCTTGCCCTTTTTGTGATTCAGCTCGATAGCCTCCGCAACAAGCTTAAGAGTTCTGTCCGGCGCGAAATCAAAGACATACCCCTGGGTCTTGAACTTGCCGTCAATGTTGACGGGTGTCTGACAGCGAAAGGCGGTTTGCAGATAGGTGGTGGCCGAATTGGTGTCGGAGAGCATGAACACGGCCGTCCACTCGGGAATGGAAGCTCCTGTTGTGAGGCGTTGTCCGGTCAGCGTGATGGAGTAGTCGTGTGTCTTGATGGCCTTGGTCACGCGCTGCTTGGCACTTTTGTCTTCGTAGTCCTCGCGATTGTCCCCGGAAATATTGACGATCCCAAATGTCCCGCAACCAAACACAGGATGTTTTTCCAGGAGCCGTTCCATTGCTTCGATCACTTTAACACGATTCGGTAAAAGCCAGAGGGCATGCTTGTTATAGTTGCGGTATTCGGCGGTAGCGTATGGAAATTTTGTCTGCGCGCGATCATCTACTAATAGATCAAGGAACTTGTTCACCATTTTTTCATGGACGAACTTCGCCGTATCGTTGCCCTCGTGGTCTTTACGCACGCGTAAAAACTCATGGAATTTAAAAGCACCATCCTGCGCGTCGCGGTACTCCGCGCCTAAATCTCCAAGGTGGGCGGCAAGTGTATCTATGTCATATGTAAAGATGCTCAACGCTGGAAGCTCGGCATAGGGATTCGGTACACCAGGATAGCGTTCATCCCAATGGAGTTTCGCTGCCTGCTCCATCACGTAATCCCAGGTGTAAATGTCCTCCTCTTCGTGCTTGTGCAGGATGTTGAAGGGCGTGCCGGAGAGCTGGAGCGTGAATTTCGCCGGGATATTTGTAAAGGTTGTGTCACCTAGATTGCTTTGCGTTCCTTCATGGGCTTCATCAACAATAAGCATATCCCAGGGGGTGTCAAAAACGTCGTCATTTTTTTCAAACCCCTCTGCTTCTGAACCGGAGGCCTTATCTTCGACGACCCGCTTGGAGTTCCGCAGATCCTGGAGCGAGGCAAAGTAAACAAAGGGGTTTTTGCCCTGCAGCAGCTTGCTGAGCTTTTCGCCTTCCTTCCTGGATGAGTATTCGTACTTTGTGCCGGCGAAAACTTTGTTGAAATCATCGCGCCAGTCGACGCTCACACTGGGACGATGGGTCACGATGATCACTTTAGTCATCTTGTTTTCCCTGGCAACCTGCATTGCCGCCGCGGTTTTTCCAAAGCGCATCTTGGCATTCCAAAGGAAACGTTTCCGATTTTTTTTGATCGCTTTGGTTGTTTTATCAATTGCCTGACGCTGATTGGGGCGAAATTGAAATGGAGTAATGTGTTTCCTGTTTCTCTCTCGCGTGGATAATGCCTCGCGGCCCTCCTTGACCGCCGTTATCGCGCTCTTGGTTTTATCCAAACCAACCTCGAACCACTCGGAGTGTGTGTTCCTGACATTTTCAGCTTTTCTTTTGTAGCCAGAGCGTTCAAGCACACTGTGGACATGATGGTCGCGGAAATAGTTGCCATCATTTGTGAGAGCCAGTTCCGCATGTTCCAGGGTGAAGGGAATGTCGGCGGTCTTGGTCTGCTGCCCGATGCGCGCGTGAGCCGCGGCATCGATATCAGCTTGCGTTGGATTGATCCCCTGCACCGTCGCGCTGCCGATTTTCAGGCGTCCTTTATGGGTGCCGCCCGGTATAGAATAGACATAGATTACACCATATGAAAAAGTGTCATGGATTGCTATTGGTACGCCTGCCTCTTTTTTCTTACTCATATACACTCTGTACGCTTTTCATATTGCGAAAATACAATATTATGACCTGACTAGTCAAGCCAGAATATTCTTTCATCTTTTGAGAACAGGAACTGGTAACGTCTTAATAACCCGCTTGGAGCAGCCTTCCTCCTTCCCCAAGGCTACGGCGCGACAACGAAAGGCTGTAATAAAAGTCTGGTTGGCTGAGCGTTTGGAAGCTAAATAACAGGCTTAACTGGTGCCAGAGGATAACGCAGCTGCCGTGGCTGGGGCGCATCTGCGATTATGTTGCGTGCATATTACCGGATAATCTTCAAAATCATTGGAGTCCACCGCATAGCGGAGGACATACTTATATACAAAAAAAGTAAATCCGCCGTTACACGGTGGATTATTGCACCGATTAGCAGGTGACTCCACACCCCTGTAAATATGTTTAATTGTTTTTACAATTGCTATTTACTGTTTTTGGGTTTGCCCCAATAGCACCTCACTCGTAGTTAATATTTACACACTCTGTTCGGAAAGCAGAGTGAAGCGTTTATCATGGCTCGCTCTTTTGTCGAAGGTCTGAGTGGTCTCAGCACCGTTCATCTCATTAGTCCGGGCAATGATGTAGTCAGCGTAATCTCCTTGGCCAAGGGAGTAGTCAAGCATGGCCCCCCAATCAATGTCATGATTCGGAACATAGAAGCACTCCATCATCCCGTAAGAGAAAATTGAGTTTGTCGCCAACCTTCAATCCGCATTTATCACGAATCGGTTTTGGCATTGTGGTCTGCCCTTTAACACTTAATGCTGCAACCATTATTAACCTGCGGCTACGGGAAGGACAACTCAGCCATATCAGATTCCAGTTTTTTTACAAATGCTCTGAAATCAGCAACATCCATATCTTCAAGCAAATAATCGGGTTTGGTTTGGATCTCCACCCGGGAGAGTAAAAACGAGATCATACGACAACCTGTGATCAAGGTAGAATATCCCCAAAGCTGAGCCGCCTGTAAGATAGAACAGAGTGTCTCCCGCAAAAAAGGCTATGATGAACTCTCTTTTCAGCGAGGTCAGTGCCCTAGAATTTTCCCAGTTCATGCCATTTTCCTATGATGTATTGCCAAAAAGCTTTTCTTCTGCCAAGCAGTGGTTCAAGTTCCGAAAAGTTATCCCGCACCTTGCGCGGATCGAGAAACTGCCATACATCCGCAAAAGCAGCCTCCCTCATTATCCATGCCGTTGTACGATTCCGTTCATAACCATTATCGGATTTGAGGACAGCCTTTATAGCCCCAACAGTAAGATTCCTGTCCCATGCAAAATAGGGAATCGCTGTATCATCTGTTTTCACGCTCTCCATAATTCACTCCAATATAACTCATAGCGAGACCTTAACTATAACCCATTTGTTTTAAAGGATAGATCCGGATGGATGACTGTCTGAAGTGATGAACTTCGTAAGCAACTGAAAGAGACCATCCTGTTGTGTATTGAGCCGAAATGGTCTCAATGGTTTCCCTGATGGCTTTTTCCGAAGCGAGTTTGCTTTGCATCCCAACGGCGCAGCCGAATTATTCTTAGACCCGTGAGGTTTATGTGTGCGTAAATGCCAGCACTTCCTGATCAAGGCGGCAGCCCATTTTCTCAACCTGAACTTCCAGATCAAAATGATTCTGAAGATTCATCCAAAACTGGGCCGATGTACCAAAAAAACGGGCAAGCCGCAAGGCGGTTATTTGGAGGGATACGGAGTTCATTCAGCTCAACCGCCGCATCAAGAAGCCACAACTTCCGCATGGCCGTTCTCTGAATAATCTGCAGCAGTTTACGAGAGTGATTGCGATTATATATCTTCTCACTCTCTGCACATCTAAATGTACGTCTCATTACCAGATAATAACGCATCGTGGTAATATCGACAAGCGTTGTTATTGGGTAACGACAATTTTGCAGGTTTGATGAAATGAGGACTTGACAATCTCTTTATAATCATATTATTATCTCCCGCATGAACTACTTAGCTGTTAAAGATTTAAAGGCACCGCTACTCGTACGTGAAACATTGGCGAAATACGGGAGTGCATTGGTGACAAACAACGGCGTTCCTATGGCCTTGATGGTTCAAATAGCTCCGGATGAAGATCCCTTGGAACTTGAGCAAGCTATTCGCCTCACGCGTGCGCGCTTGGCGGTTTCCGCCATCCGGCGCGAGAACCAGAAGCGTAGAGAGCTATCAATGGCTGATGTTGACAAGGAAATCAAAGCCGTACGCACAGAACGGAAAGCTAGATTGGCTCAAGTATGATTTCGGAAGCGGTGTTTGATACGAACGTCATCGTTTCAGGTATTCTGTTTCCCGAGAGTGTTCCGGGAAAGGTTGTGGATGCCATTTTAGAGGGTCATTGCAGGCCAATTGTTTCAGATGGTATCCTCGCCGAATATGCTGATGTATTAAGCCGCCCGAAGTTCAAGCTCGCCCCTGAGCGTGTGAACTACATTTTGGATGCGTTTCGAAGTGTTGGCATTCCCGTTTCATTTGCCTTATCAAAACACCGGACACAATTCCCAGACGAGGACGATGTTATCTTTGTTGAAGCTGCGCTATCGCTGAGCAGCATATTGGTTACCGGCAATAAGCGGCACTATCCACCCTCATTAATGCAAGGAGTATGCGTGATGTCACCTGTGGATTTTCTTTACTCGTGATAACAGAAAGAATCTTAGACGTATTAATAAAACCAATTTGGGGGGCGCATCTGCGAATCGGTGCAATAATCCACCGTGTAACGGCGGATTTACTTTGGTTGCAATATAAGTATGTCCTCCGCTATGCGGTGGACAACAATGACTTTGAGGGTTATCCGGTAATATGCACCGATTCACAGATGCGCCCCAGTTTGGGCTGTTGGCAGATCGACGGTTGCGTAAATGGCGGTTAGTTGATAGAATATTACTCTCTTAAATGGAGATACACTATGAGGGCTAAAATCAGACAATTTGTCAATTTTGACTGGGCCATGAAGAAGCTGTTGCGCAGCAATGAATTTAATGATTTGGCTAAGACTGGCTTGAATCAGTGGATCTACTTTCTCAAAAACGAGGCCTTGCCGAAAGAAATCACAGCCAGAGGTTTGAGCGAAGCCCAGGAAAAACTGGATATCATGAAACTCAGCGGCCCGGAGAGGGCGGCGTATGATGAGTATCAGGAGCAGTTGCGGATCGAAGCCAGTGAGATCGAGTTCAGCATCAAGCGGGCTGAAGTAGCGGAGGAGGCATTGAAAGAGACACATAGTCGTGAAAGCGAGGAGCGTCCGCAGAAAGAAGAGTCTCTAAAAAGAGAGAACGAGGAACGTCGTCAAAAGGAAGAGTCTTTAAAAAGGGAGAAAGAGGAACGTCGTCAAAAGGAAGACGCTTTGAAGCTAATTAAGGAACTTGAAGCGCAGTTGAAAAACAAGCCTTGACGCATGCGAAGGTTTTTAACAGCCTGCTAATTACAGCGGCAAAGCCGCTGACATACTAAAAAATGCTCAAACCTGTCTTGCTCTATAACGCATTTTTTGATAAATTTTAATTACTTATTAAAGTAGCTGTCCGCCACATGTCTGCTTGCAGATGAAATGTTCATTGAAGTTGGGAGAAAGGAACTATTATGCTGGCCTGTGTTTACTCTGGAGCTGTTTACGGCGTGAATGCGTTCTCGGTGGAGATTGAGGTCAGCTCAGGCCGGGGCGAACCAGGGATCGTGATTGTGGGGCTGCCAGATGCCGCGGTGCGCGAGAGTAAGGATCGGGTCTGGACCGCGCTGGGCAACTCCGGGTTCCACCTTACCATGGGGCGCACCACGATCAACCTGGCGCCGGCTGATATCAAGAAGGAGGGGCCGGCCTTTGATCTGCCGATCGCGGCCGGCATTCTGGCAGCCGCCGAGCAGGTGCAGATGCCCAACCTGCGTGACTACGCGATGGTCGGCGAGCTGGCTCTCTCCGGCGAGATCCGGCGCGTGCGCGGTGTGCTGCCGATCACGCTCGAGATGCGGCGGCAGAACAAGAAGGGAATTCTGGTGCCGGAGGACAACGCGGATGAGGCTGCCGTGGCCGAAGGCATTGATGTCTACCCCGTGCGTCATCTGCGCGATGCGATTGCTTTTATGGAGGGCAAATCCGATCTCAGGCCCTATAAAATCGATATCGCCGACCTGATCAAGAGCAACCGCAACCTGATTGAGGATTTCGCCGATGTCAAGGGCCAGGAGAGCGCCAAGCGGGCGGTCGAGGTGGCTGTCAGCGGTGGCCACAATATCCTGATGGTTGGGAGTCCCGGGGCCGGAAAAACCATGCTTGCGCGGCGGATAGCCTCTATTCTACCAGAGCTCACGTTGCAGGAGGCGCTGGAGGCCACCCGCATCCACAGCGTGGCCGGTACCCTCAAGAGCCATCAAGCGCTGGTCACTCAGCGTCCCTTTCGCGCACCCCATCACACCATCTCCGATGCTGGCCTGCTGGGCGGCGGAACCCATCCCATGCCGGGTGAGGTGAGCCTGGCGCACAATGGTGTTCTCTTTCTGGATGAGTTGCCAGAGTTTCACCGCAATGTACTCGAGGTGCTGCGTCAGCCACTGGAAGATGGACACGTCACCATTGCGCGGGCAGCGGCCACGGTCAACTTCCCCTCGCAATTCATGCTGGTGGCGGCGATGAACCCCTGCCCCTGCGGCTACTCCGGCGACCCCAAACGTGACTGCCGCTGCTCTGGCATGCAGATACAAAACTACCGTAATAAAATCTCAGGCCCCCTGCTGGACCGGATCGACATTCATATTGAGGTCCCCCCACTGCGTTACGCTGAACTCAGCTCACTGCAGCAAGGCGAGACATCAGCTGTGATCCGTGAGCGCGTGATGCACTGCCGTGAGCGACAGCAGCAGCGCTTTAAAGCACTGCCGCATGTCACCTGCAATGCCAACATGTCAACCAGGGATGTACAGAAATTCTGCCCGCTGGAGTCAACCGCTGCGGATATGCTCAAGATGGCCATGACTGAACTAAGTTTCAGTGCGCGGGCTTACAACCGCATTATCAAGGTGGCGCGTACGATTGCCGATATCGCTGGCGCAGAAAACATTGCAGCTGAGCATATTGCCGAGGCGATCCAGTACCGTTCGCTGGATAGAAACATGTGGGTCTGAGGGTTTTACAGGCGTTCAAGCCCAATCTAATTTCTCGATTATTTTAAATAAGTTAAAAAATCACCCTCCTTCCTGATTGGGAGGGTGTCGTGTATTGCGCTACGGCAGGTTCCTTACAAGGCGGAAACCGAAGTCGCTACCCTGGTCTGTTGGCGCTTTGCTTTCACGAAACGCCGAACGGCAGGCCGAAGCGTAGTAGAGCCAGCGCCCGCCCCGCCTCACGCGCTCAGTACCCGTATTCGGCACCCTGGGATCTTCGACATCCTCAGCGTTGAGAGAGCTCTGATACCAGTCCAAACACCACTCCCACACGTTGCCATGCATGTCGGTCACATGACTGTTATTCGGCCAATCCACCGCTGCGTATATTTTTAGCCTATTCGATATTATTTATGGCTGCAATTTCACACCAAAATAAACTGCGTCTGCTAGATGTGCAAACTTTCGAGTTACGGTGCGAGGGCTCCATATATATGCGCTCACCTTATTAAAAATAATGTTCCTATGATCCGTTTGGTGTTGAGCTCGCCGGCCAACGACCAAGCTGCCGTGTAACTGCGACTATCGAGTTCTTCATCAGCCAGCGCAGCCACCCGCGACATAGTGCGCGTGTCCAGATCAATATTCACCGCAGACCAGTTCCAGGAATTCGTCCCATCTGTCGTCGGTTCTGTTGCTCCGCCGCTCACTGCCAGCAGTGTCACTGCCGCCAGCGTAATTGTTTTTTGGCTTATATTTTTCATTATCTTCATTCCGCTATCTCCTTCTTTTTTCTTCATTCCACTTCTGAAAAGTTCTATCACAGTTATGGAGCATAGCATAAACGCAGACAGGGTGAAAAGTCAACCCCTTTTTACAATTATTTTATGCGCTGAATTCTGTCTTCTTTATTCTAGGCGTACATCAACTATTGTAAAGAGCACCTTTAAGCGCGCTATAAATGCCACTTGTCACTAGCTCGGATTCAATGGTATTATACCTCTCTTAATTAACGCGCAATCTAAAGTGCAAAGCTGCAAACTGGAGAAAAATACCATGTGGGAGTATAGTGACATTGTAATGGATCATTTCCGCAATCCGCGAAATGTAGGCAAAATCGAAAACCCGGATGGCATTGGTACTGTTGGCTCTCTCGCGTGTGGCGATGCGCTGACGCTGATGTTCAAACTCGATACAAACCAATGCATCACCGACGTGAAATTTCAGACTTTCGGCTGCGCCAGTGCGATTGCCTCGTCATCCGCGCTGACGGAAATGCTCGCCGGTAAAACCGTTGACCAGGCTGAGAAGATCACCAACAAGGATATTGCCACATTTTTGGGAGGACTTCCCGACCAAAAGATGCACTGTTCCGTGATGGGCCGCGAGGCGCTGGAGGTAGCCATCCATAACTACCGCACAGGCGAGAGCGGGATGAAACACCTTGACGACCACATTGTCTGCACCTGCTTTGGTGTCTCGGAAAATGAGATACGCAGGGTCGTTACCGAGAACGCCATCACCAACATCGAGGATGTCACCAATTTCTGTAAAGCCGGTGGCGGTTGCGGTATGTGCCAGAGTGACATTCAGAAGATTATCGACAGCGTCTCCGCCGACCGTTCAAACACCCTCCCGCCCCCTGAGACACACCCCCGCAAGGCCCTCACCAACCTGCAAAAAATCAAACTGATTGAGGAGGTCGTTGACCGCGAGATCCGCCCCAGCCTGCAAAAGGACGGCGGTGATATCGAGCTGATCGATGTGGTCGGCAATCGGGTGCTGATCGGCTTTCGCGGTATGTGCGCTGGATGCCAGTCATCCGCCTTCACCAAACAAGATTTCATTGAAGCCAAACTGCGCGAATTTGTCAGCCCGGATATCATTGTGATCGAAGAGGGAGAGTAAAGGCCACGCCGTCGCGGCCCCTTTAACCAATTCAACCCCTTTAACCTTTCAACCTTTTGAACCCTTCAACCTTTTTTATTTATGAAAACAATCTATCTGGACAACAACGCGACAACCTGTATTGCGCCTGAGGTGCGCGAGGCCATGATGCCCTATTTCAACGAACGCTATGGCAACCCCTCCAGCATGCACCTCTTTGGTGGACAGATTGCCAAAGATATCCGCATTGCACGCGAGAAGGTGGCAGCCTTTATCAATGCCGACCCCTCGGAGATTATCTTCACCAGTTGCGGCACCGAGAGCGACAACATGGCCATCCACGGCTGCGCCGAGGTCATGGGCCGCCAAGCCCGCCTGATCACATCGCGCGTCGAGCACCCGGCCGTGCTCGGCCCCTGCCGTCATCTGCGTGACAAAGGACATCCGCTGTTTGAAATACCGGTCGACCATCTGGGACAGCTCGACATGGATGCCTACAGCGCCGCGCTCAAAGGCGACGGAAAAAAACTGGTCAGCATCATGTGGGCCAACAACGAGACTGGCGTGGTCTTTCCTATAGAAAAGATTGCCGATATGGCCAAGGCGGCGGGTGCCATCATCCATACCGATGCAGTTCAGATTGCCGGTAAAGCGACGATTGATGTGCGCAAAGTGCCGGTTGACATGCTCGCCATCTCTGGCCACAAGATTCATGCGCCCAAGGGTGTCGGCTTCCTCTACGTAAGGCGCGGCACCCGCCTGCGCACCTTTATGATCGGTGGCCACCAGGAAAACGGACGCCGCGGCGGAACCGAGAATGTGGCGTTTATTGTCGCGCTGGGAGTTGCCGTCGAGTGCGCCGCGGCCCACCAGGCTGCGGAGGAGCAGCACCTGGTACGCCTGCGCGACAAACTGGAGCAAGGCTTGCTGGCCACCTGCCCGGATGCCCGAGTCAATGGCGATCCTCTGCACCGCCTGCCCAACACCAGCAACATCAGCTTTGAGTTTATTGAGGGTGAGGCGATCCTCTATCACATCAGCGATCTGGGTATATGCGCTTCCACGGGCTCGGCCTGTGCCGCCGGCTCGCTGGAACCCTCGCATGTGATCCGCGCCATGGGCGTTCCATTCACCGCTGTGCACGGCTCCATCCGTTTCAGCCTCAGCCGCTACACCACCGAAGCGGAGATCGACTATGTGCTGGAGAAGCTCCCGCCAGTGATCAAACGCCTGCGTGATCTCTCCCCCTTCAGCAAGGATTTCGCGCCACCAATAGAGCTGTAATGTCGAGAGGCACAACAAAACTTATTTCTCACAGAGGCACAGAGTTCTCAGAGTTTTTTTACCCGCGAAACGAAGCGTAGCGTAGCAGATGAGGTAAGGAGCAAAGCGACTGGCAATCTCCGCGAATCGATAAGGGTATTTCATCCCCACCACTTGTCCTGGCGTAAAAGCGAAGCTTGAAGCCGGAAACGTGGAGAAAAAATTTAAAGCGCAATATTCGTGGGGATTCGCGGAAAAAAAATTGGTTGCCTGCCTATTGGCAGACAGGCGGCTATGGCCTGCCTTGAGCTTGTCGAAATGGCTGCGCTAGGTAATCTGTGCCTCTGTGAAAGATAAAAAACGTGCAAAAAAACATGCAAATGAATGATAGTAGTACAACTGATGCCCTAAGTTCCTGCGCCCTCTGTCCCCGCGCGTGTGGTGCTAACCGTGCCGCTGATGAGCGCGGCTATTGCCAGGCAGGGTATTTGCCGCGCGTGTTTCGCTATGGGGCGCACTTTGGCGAGGAGCCCCCTATCACAGGGAAGAGAGGCTCTGGCGCTGTTTTTTTCTCCCACTGCACCCTGCGCTGCATCTACTGTCAAAACCACCCCTGGAGCCAAGGTGGCCAGGGCGAAGATCTCTCGCTTGACCAACTGCGCGCGGTTTTTGAGTATTTATACGACATTGGTTGCCATAACTGGAACTTGGTCACGCCCACCCCATGGTTACCCCAGATCAAAGAGGCTGTTTCTCCGCTAATTCGTGCTGGAAAAATTTTGCCATTCGTGTATAATATATCAGGTTTTGAAACAAAAAAGAGTTTAGAGCTGTATCATGATTTGATTGACATCGCGCTGGTGGATCTGCGCTACGCCACGCTTGCATCCGCCCAGGAGGGCTCTGATGCGGTGGGCTATGTTGACAAGGCGCGAGCAGCAATTAAATGGTTTTGGAAGCGCTTGGGCGCATTGCAGCTTGATGAAAACAATGTTGCCACCAGAGGTGTGATCTGTCGTATTTTGGCACTGCCTGGTCGCATTGATGAGGCGATCTCCAGCTTGGAGTGGATCTGCGACAAAATGGGTAACGAGGTACACATCAGTGTGATGTCGCAATACACCCCGGTCCACCATGCGCTGGAACGCGAAGGCTGGGATGCTCGAGTGACACAGCGTGACTATGATAAGCTGACCGATACGGCGGCTAAGCTGGGTTTTGAAAATGGCTGGATTCAAGAATTTGACGGTAAAATGCCTGCCGACCTATTGGGGCAGGAGATGCCCTCAGGCGGGGGCAACGTAGGCGTGGTTCGAACCACATGCAACTGATATGAGAATTAAAACTTGTTGCGCCATGTGCAACAGAAAGGTAAAAAAATGAGTGGACATAGTAAATGGCAGACAATTAAGCATAAAAAAGGCGCGGCTGATGCCAAGCGCGGCAAGATATTTTCAAAAGTAGCGAAGGAAATCACCTTCGCGGTTAAGCAGAGCGGCGCGGATCCGGATACCAATCCAACCCTCAGAACCCTGATCGCCAAAGGCAAAGCCTCCAACATGCCCAACGATAACATCGATCGGGCGATCAAAAAAGGAACCGGTGAACTGGCAGGAGATATTCTGGAGGAGATCACTTATGAGGGCTACGCTGGCGGTGGCGTCGGATTAGTGGTTAAGGTTTTGACAGACAACAAAAACCGCGCGGCATCCGAGATCCGCAACATCTTTAAGAAAAACAACTCTGAATTTGCCACCCTCGGTTCAGTGGCCCGTGGTTTTGAGCGCCAAGGCACAATCATGATTCCCGCCGAGGAGGGGGTAACCGAAGATCAGGTCATGGAAGTGGCGCTTGGTGCCGGTGCGGACGACATGTTGACTGAAGAGGATGGTTTCACAATTTCCACACAGCCCAACCTGTTCAACGAAGTCTGCGCCGCACTGGATGAGGCTGGCATCAAATTTGACCGCGAGAACTCAGAGATTGGATTAGTCGCCATCCAGACCGTTCCCGTCAAAGATCTGAACGTGGCCAAAGCCTGCAACAAGTTCATCACCATGCTTGAAGAGTATGAAGACGTGCAGGATGTTTACTGCAACTGGGATCTGGATGATTCCATTGTTGATGCTCTAGAAGATGAGTAATCCTGCTCCACTCAAGGCGGCAAATTATTAACAGGTTGAATTACATTTTTTGTGCGAGCTTCAGTGTTTTACAACCACACAAAAAGGTAACTCAGGCTTGCAATGCGCGATAAAATACGGCATCATTATACGACTTTTTAAAAATTAGAATGATTCGGAGGAGTTTATGTCGAAAGACGGACGGAAGTTTAACAAAAAGCCACGCACACGCCCTATCAAGACACCTACTGAGAAAGCGCAGCGCTTGAAAGTGCAACGCGCCCGCTTAGTGAAGCAGGGAATGGAGAGCGCTGCTGTTGAAAAAATGCAACCAGAGGCGGTGCGCACACTTGCGATGCGTCCAGCAAAGGTGGAAAAGATGGTTGCTGCCGCTCAGGCTTAAACAATACATTTTTTAAGGGCGGTTATCTCAGTTGGTTAGAGAGCCTGGTTTACACCCAGGATGTCGTGGGTTCGAGTCCCTCACCGCCTACCAGAATTCAGCCTCGTTTTTATGGGAAAACCCAATAAAACGGGGGTTTTTTTGTTTCCGGCATAGGCTGTGCCCCTCCTGTTACTCTCTGGTAAAGTGCGTGTTTCGGCGTTACGATTGCCGAAACATTGCCGAAACACCGAAACGCCATCACCTGCAGCAGGAGATGAAGTCCGTCCATTACCAGTCGCGCCCACCGTCAATCATCTATTGTAATTTTTCAATAACCGTTTAGAGAATACTTACCCAGTGATGCAGGACGCGGTACAAACCGAATGGGTGGGTTAATGTGCTGCCAGTGCCCCTGTGAGGCTACTGGCACGTCTGGCGGTGTCGCACATCTTACGCCCTACCAGCAACCGCACCCCGGCACCCATCGCTGCCCAAGAGCGTTCTGGGCCTTCCATCTGCCTGCCTAACACAAAGGGGGCGGTATACGGTCGCGCTAGCTTGTTTGCCTCTCTCGGGTGCGCGCGCGAAGGCGTGACTGATCGTTAGATGCAAATTGTATCGGGATTGCATTTGCCGCGAGAGCATACGCGAAGATGCGACAACATGCCCCCGCCGCCCCTCCCCCAGCCCCGGCCTATGGGGGTTAGGGACTCCAGCGCAGAGGCGGGGGCGTTGCGCGGCGGGGGGACTCTCTCCGCTCCCTCCCCATGGCACTCTTCTGCATCGAAAGTATCTTGGGGTGTGAGCTATTTATGGGAGCAATTTTGAGTGTGCGGGAGAAAGTTGGAAAGGCAAAAGAGACGTAAAGGGGGTGCGGTTTGCGCAAAAAGGGTTGCAGAATAGGACGAAACGGGATAAGAGGGCGGCTAGGTTTTTCGTCAGACTGTTGGCAGAGAGATTGACTTCAACAAAAAGTCCGTTGCTGTCATCTGCATTTTTTGATATAATTTAAAAATACTAAAGGGATAAATATGCCAAAATTAATAGAAAGCAACAAACATCTTTCAAATGCACAGTCACTGCATGCAACTGTTGTGCGCCGTACAGCGGCGACAAGTATATTTGAAGGTGCCACCTTGTCAGCTCATGCTATTCAACGTGTAGCTCGATCCAATGCTTCGGCGAAAAAACTCGCTAAGGGTTTATAATTCTGAGCATATCCGTTTTGTACAGATGCGATATACATCTTTTTTCTCTCTATGCTCCCACTACCTGTTAACTCATATTCCGGCAAAGGGAATCCTGCCTGCAAAGCCATAAGATCGGCAAGCCACCTTGCTAAACGTCCATTGCCATCTCTAAATGGGTGAATAAGCAATAGCTCCGCATGGACTTTTGCCAGAGCGAGAGAAATATTTTCAATAGAGTCCGGCCTGCACGGCGTCAGATGGGAAAGAATTGAAGCTTCAAAATCAGCCATGTTCTTTTCTACAAGATATGCAGGTGGCCAGCGAAATCCATTTTTTGCTAATTCCACAGTTCGGTATGAACCCGCCCAGTCATATATGTCACCAAGCCAGTCTTTCTGCATTTTACAGATTAAGTCCGCATTAAAACATGTAGAGTCTTCAATCTCTTCATAGTACTTCTTCTGCACACACACCAGATGTTCGAACTCCAATTGGTCAATTTCACGTTTATTGACAATACCCAGACGATTTCTCAGTACTTGCTTGTTAGACCCCGGTTCAAACTCGGCTTCCGCTCCGGTTGCAGATGTATAACGACTCATATCTTAACCTGTATTTTAAAAGCATATCATTCAATCAGATCGACGATGCCCCTGTAGAACTGTTTGTCCTGCGACTGCGGCACCTCAAAGATACGCAAATATAATACCGCTTATCTTGAGATGAAGCAAGAAAGACAATATGTCAGTTTTGCTTACAGTTTAGTGTTGCTTTTAGAGCATTCACTGAATAACATCTAACTTATATTTAAGTGAAAGTAATTGCGGTTAGCAATCTAACAAATTTGACACAACAATATGACGTGTTCTAACACGTCGCGCTTCAGTCGAAAACCGCGAATTTTCAGTGAAAAAAGCGAGACTGGTCAGCACGATCCATATGGAGCGCGGCTCATTGTTTCGTGTATCCTTCACTGGGTTTCGCGGTCTCTCGACTGGCGCATGGAGCTTGGATGTCGCGCCCCGCCTTTTTGCGTCGTGGATGTTCCAGGCAAGGGGAGCTAATGCTTCTTGTTTTATGAAGTGCATTATAAGGAAAGCAAAAGGAGCATCATGAACCTAATGGAGTCTTTGGAAAAATATGTTGGAGCGATCCTCGTTTTGGGAATCATTTGTGGCATCGCTTGGTTTATCAAATTGATTGTAGATCTTGTAGTGCGGTTCTTTAAGAAAAAGTAGCGTCATGATTTTGCGCCATCATTCTTTCTTCAATAATCCGGCGGATGTACGCACCTCATATAAAAAGGAAAATCATGAAAAAAATCCAAATTATCACAGCGACGCTCATTTTGTTGACTTCTAGTACCCTGCTTGCTCAAGCCCAAGGAGCGGGGGCCGAGTGGAGTACCTTGAATACAGAAGCCATGATGCTTTACCGTCAGGGCAAATATGCTCAGGCTGTTGTCGTCGCAAAGCACGCACTTGAAGTCGCTCAAACGAATGTCGGTCTCGACCATCCCGACGTAGCCCTGAGTCTAAACATTCTGGCGGAGCTTTACCGAACCCAAGGAGACTACGTCAAGGCTGAGCCTCTCTACAAGCGCTCGCTGGGGATCTTGGAAAAAAAGCTCGGTCTCGACCATCCCAACGTGGCTACCAGCCTGAACAATCTGGGGATACTTTACTACACTCAAGGCGACTACGCCAAGGCCGAGCCGCTCTACAAGCGCTCTCTGGCCATCAAGGAAAAAGTGCTCGGTCCTGACCATACCAGCGTGGCCCTGAGCCTGAACAATCTGGCAGAGCTATACTACACTCAAGGCGACTACGTCAAAGCCGAGCCGCTCTATAAACGCTCGCTGGCGATCTATGAAAAAACGTTCGGTCTCGACCATACCAGCGTGGCTGGTAGCCTGAACAATCTAGCAGGGCTTTACAGAACCCAGGGCGACTACGCTAAGGCCGAGTCGATCTACAAGCGTTCACTGGCGATCTATGAAAAAGCGTTCGGTCTCGACCATCCCGTCGTGGCCACTAGCCTGAACAATCTGGCGGAGCTTTACCGAACCCAAGGGGACTACGCCAAGGCCGAGTCGCTCTACAAGCAATCGTTGGCGATCTCAAAAAACGCGCTCGGTCCCGATCATTCCGAAGTGGCTGGTAGTCTGAACAATCTAGCAGGGCTTTACAGAACTCAAGGCGACTACGCTAAGGCCGAGCCGCTTTACAAGCGCTCGTTGGTCATCTGGGAAAAGGCGCTTGGTCCCGACCATCCCAATGTGGCTATCAGTATGGAGAACACAGCCCTTATGTATCGAAAAATGAAACGCGATGCGGAGGCTGTGGTATTGGAGAGACGCGCTGCGCACATAAGGGCCATCCAACGATGAATCAAACGGCCCACTCATGTAACGGCGCTATCGCGCCGTGCATGGTGGGCGACGGTAAAGAAGGAGAAAACGAAATGCTCGAAAAAAAGAAAAAGAACACGAACATCGGAATCGGTGTCGGCATCCTACTGCAAATCATTTCCAGAGTGTTGGCCCAAGACATCGGCATAATCGCACCAATCCTTGGCGTTGTTGGGGTTGTTTGCTTTATCTGGGGATGCTTTAATTATGCAGCAGGGAAGGGTCATTCAAAATGGCTGGGGCTACTTGGTCTTCTCAGCATCATTGGTCTCATTATCCTCGTAATTCTCCCTGACAGATGTAAGCAATCATAACCAGTCGGCTCAGACAGCGCGGCATCCGCCGCGTGTCTGGCCTCCGACGTCCGGGGGAAAGATTACACCCGACATTTCAATCATCCGTTCAAAGGAAACACTATGCCACCCGAAGAACAAACCACAGACTTGGCTATTCAGCGTTCAGCTAAACACATTTCATTTTGGATTTCTTTTTTTGGCTGGCTTTATGTGATCTCCTGGATTAACGACACTATGGTCATTTTGAGCGGAGAAACCAAACTCGTAAATTATCTATGGTTTTGTCAAAGAGGTGTCATCGGCATAAGTTTCATCTTTCTTGCGAAACGGATTAAACGATTGCCGACCAATACAGTGGCTCTTCTGACTGTTGTTTGGGGAATCTTAATTGTTCGTGCTGTCTTGATGGTTTTTGATAGGGAATTTGGGAATTGGCACCTGATAAATTTGTTTGATGAAACCTATTCACCTGGAGTGGGTGTCGTTTGCGGATGGGGAGCTGTGTTTGCCCTAATCTCATACGTCTGGAAGAAGCGGCGAGAATATAAAGAAACGCAAGTACTTTTTCCGCAGATTTTTAATGGAACCGCAAATTTAAAAACAAAAAAAAGAAAATCGTCAACATGGAAGTATATTCTGGCAGGGACAATTTTAACACTGTTGACAATGTTTGGGTGCAGCGTTGTTCTGCGTCTTCTCAAAATGCAACCTTTTGTCAATGTGACAGAAAATTATATTGTGACTCAGGTTCAGGCTCCCAAAGATAGCCGCATACCTTATGGATGGACACGGTATGCAATTGGAGATTTAGCAACTATTGATATTCCACCGTCAATGGAATTACGTACCGATGAACACCAGTTGGAAATGATGAAACAGGTTAGGGCACAGACGGATGTGCGGTCTGCATCAATTGTTTTCCAGCAACTCGGTTATATCTCACAAACCGGACGCAGCAAATATGCACGAGTAATGATATCGGTTTATGAGGACACATTTGATTTTGGAAGTGATCTGCCAACTCTTTCAAATGCAGAAAAAGCGCAGTTTGATGTGCAAGAACAGAAAAGATGGCAATCCGGGTTACCTTCAAGCAGCGCGTTCGGTCATGCAAAAATTATTTCACTTTCAAAAACAATATTCGGAGAGTCTTACACTCAAAATTCGTACACGACGCAACTAGGAAACAATCCAATTGTTTGCGGCAATCTGTTTGCGTTTTATGGGTGCGGGATGAAAGTGGAAGTCAAACTTTTACATCGTGTGATAGAAAGCGAATATTTCCAAGAAGATTTTGCGCGCATACCGCACTCTTTCCAATTTAATTAATAATTCATTGCCCGAAATAAGATGAAAAGAGAAGAGCACTTTGAATACGCTGCCATTTTCAGCACCTCACTTACCACTGTTATGCGATCTTCCGAGACATTCGAAGCACACCATGCGCTTTGCACATTGGACGTAAGTCCACTCCTAACTCCCAATTAAGGGACTGGTAATTTAGCAATTTTTCAAGGATAAATGTCATGATCGAAAACAATCCGCTTTCTCCTCAAACAAATGAGGACTGGGAACGAGAAACTATGATTTCCAGATGCAACCGGGCGGTTGAGCGAGCAATATCTGACTGCGAGACAACCTCTTTTCTGATTGCGGTCTCTTGCGCAATTTCATCTTACTACTGTATGCGTAATTTCCAGGATGGAGGATGGCGTCTTTTGGGCGTATTTCCCTTATTTTGGATGGTGCTTTCGGGCAATGTCTGTTACAAAATTGCAAAAGAAATAATACTCCAGCGACTTCGCAAACGGTGGGGCTATCCGCAGAAGAGCAGTTCGGCAGAGTGGGAGAGAGAAGCGGCAAAACAATTCGACGATGCGCTGGCATCGTGTATATTGACATGTTATAAACGGCCCATTCACATCATCTTAAGAACTATTGTCATTGCTTCGGTTCTTGCTTCAGTGCTATACGGTGCGTTTGTCTATTTGGATCCACCAGATCACCCAGATAGACTGTTTCTGGTGTTTGCCGCGTGGCTGCTTTTGAACTGGTACTACCGCGACAATGATTAGAAACAACATAGAAAAACTGAAAACGAGTAAGAGCACTAAGGCTTGATTTTTTGCTGTCAGTAATTTCATCTTACTGTTTTATAATCTTCCAGTGGCCTGTTTTATCAGAGCCGATACGTTTAATTCTGTTGAGTTTAGAGAGGTAATTTTCGACTGTCCGAGTTGTTACTCCAGACCACTGGACATAGGCGCGAAAACCTTAACGTTTTCGGCCTTTTTTTTCACAATATTGTTCAAAATGTAGTTGCGTTTTACGCGCGCGCGTGATATAATACGCGCCATGAATGAAAGTCAAC